>CAZWPN010000264.1:0-3979 GCA_964635275.1 uncultured Victivallales bacterium
GGCAATGATAGGAGCGCCCTTTTCGTACATGGCGAGCCGCTGCTCGACCGTCTTGGCAAACTCGGCTTGGCCGGATGATCTCGCCAGGTTTAACGACTCTCGAGCCCACTTGATGGCGCTGTCGTACCGTCCAGCCGCTGCGTAAGCCGCCGCCAGGGTGTCCAGCAACTGCGGGCTCGATTTCGGTGCCAGAAAGTGGGCCTTCTCCGCGGTTCCTACCGCCTCCTTCGCATTGCGGAGTTTGGCGTCCTGGGTCGTAGCCAGAATCCACGCCAGGTTGTTCAGGGCTGCCACATTCTCGGGAGCCTGCTTGAGGCTCTCCCGAAGCTGCGCCACGGTGTCTTCAATGGGTTGGGGTTTCGCCGAAGTCCCACCTTCAGATGGGGGGGCTGCCTTTGCCTGGGCGCCCTCTCCTTCAGCGAAGTCAAGCGACAAGCCCGCGGTCTGCATCTGCTTGCCCAGGCTTTCCCTATCCAGCGACCTCGTGTAGGCTTCCTGACTCGTGATCAACCCATCGGTCACCAGGTTCAGCAGGGCGTCGTTGAACGTCTGCATGCCCTGCCGTCTGCCGGTCTGCATGGCCGATGCTATCTGATGCGTATTCCCTTCCCGGATATTGCTGGCCACGCCGGTCGTTATGGCCAGAATCTCCATGGCCGCCACACGTCCCTTGGGTATCTTCTTGCACAGCGTCTGAGCGACCACGCCCTTCAGAGAATCGGCGAGCATGCTGCGAATCTGGTTCTGGCGGTTGGCCGGGAATTTGTCGATGATGCGATTGACGGTTGTTGCCGCCGTATTCGTGTGCAGCGTACCGAAGACCAGGTGCCCTGTTTCGGCCGTCTCGATGGCGATCTCCATGGTCTCCAGATCCCGCATTTCCCCCACCAACACGATGTCGGGATCCTCACGCAGCGCCGCCCGCAGGGCGTTGGCGAAACTCTCCGTGTGCGAATGCACTTCGCGCTGCGTAATAAGGCATTTCTGAGAGACATGCACGAATTCGATCGGGTCCTCGATCGTGATGATGTGGTCGGAGCGCGTCTTGTTGATCAGGTCGATCATAGCCGCGAGGGTCGTGGATTTCCCGCTGCCAGTCGGGCCGGTGACCACCACAAGGCCCTTCCTGAGGTAACAGAAGTCCCGGACCGCCTTGGGCAGTCCCAGTTCGTCCGCGGTCGGCACACGGGAGGGAATCATCCGAAGCACTCCGCCCATGCCCAGGCGACCCATGAGGACATTGACGCGAAAGCGGCCCACACCCGGAAGCTCGTAGGCGAAATCCGTGTCAAGTCGTTTTTCGAATTCCAGTTTGTTCTTCTCGGGCATGATCTCTTCGAGCAGGCCCCGCGTTACTTCGGGAGTCATGGGGGCGTAATTCTCAAGCGCAACCATCTCTCCGCTCTCACGGATATGCGGCGGGAGGGCGGTCCGAAGGTGCAGATCGCTTGCGCCCCGGCTCGCCATGGTCCTCAGCAGCTCATCTATCATGGCCGTGTGCTGCGCCTCCTTCACGTTGTGCTCCCGTCCACGGCCGGGGTGACCGCGTTTGTTGCCACCCCATTCTCTGAAAGCGACGGCATGTCCGTGGCAAGACGCTTGACCCTCTCGATGTTCCGCTTCATCAGATCGAGAATCTCCATCTGGTTGGGAGTGACGGGGCCCAGCCGACCGTCCATGAACAGTTCAATCGCCGAACTCAGCGGCGCCAGCGGAGACGTCAATTCCTGCGCCAGCGTCTCGACAAACCGGCGCTTCGCGCGATCCGCCTGCTCCATTTTCCCCACGATGGCGATCTCCGCCTCCAGCCGGCGCCGCAGTGAATCTTGCTCGCGCTCCGCAAGGGCGATCTTGTCTTTCAGCGCATTGAACAACAGATTCAGCGAAGCCTCTATCGCGCGCATATCGTCCTCGGAGGCGATCAGCGTTTGTGCCTCCGGAAACTCGACGCCAACCATCCGCTGCAAGTGAACCCTCAGTCTGGCAATATTCGTCGGATACTTCCTGAGCAGGAAGTATCCCAGCAGGATGAAAAGCGGAATGGCCCCGAAAGCAACGGCTTCCAGACTCTGCGGGAGCTCCTCGGTCATCCCAAAACGAGAGAGAAATACGTAGCCCAGGATGAGCATGGGAATCGCGATCACCAAAGCCATGCCGACTGCGAACGCATTCTGAGTCCCTTGAGGGGCAAGCCAGAGCGCGCTGGCCGCGGGACTCTCCGCCACGGTCTTGGTCTTCGTCATAAGGTCGCCTCCGACTGATCGCCACCCATCGCGCGAAGCACCGCTTCCTGAAGTTGATCGGGGGTTACGGGCTTTCCGATCAAATAGTCCACCCCTGCTGGTTTCTCCCGCCGGGCCTCCATGATGTCGCCGAAGCCGGTCAGCATGACGACAGGCGTCTCCGGCGAGAGTCTTTTGATCTCCGCGGCAATCTGGTCGCCGCCCATATCGGGCATCGCGCGGTCGGTAATCACGAGGTCCACCGGTTCCCGGCGAAAGATCTCCAGCGCTTCCTGCCCTGACGCAGCCGTCAACACCGTATGGCCCTTCAAACTCACGAATCGCTTGATCAGTATCCGCGCCCACTCTTCGTCGTCCACCACCAGCACTCTGAGCGCGGGGGCGGAAACGTCGGAATTGCCAGCCGGAGGCGCCTGCCCACTTTCACTATGCAACAGGGTTGCGGGCGGGCTGTTGGCAGGCCCGCCGACGGGGGGTTGCTGCGCCTGCGCCGGTGCGGCAGTTTCCCGGTGCGCCAGAGGCAACCGGATCGTGAAGGTCGTGCCCTTGTCTTTCTCCGATTCAACCGTAATATGGCCGCCGTTCCGGGTCACAATGCCGTATACCATGGCCAGTCCCAATCCGCTGCCGCGCCTGCCCTTGGTGGTAAAGAACGGCTCGAAGCAGCGCTTACGCACGTCGTCGGGCATGCCGACGCCGGTGTCGCTGATCCGCAGTGTCACGGTCTCCGCGGCGCATTCGGCGCTCAGGCGAATGGCGCCACCCTTGGGCATGGCGTCCACGGCATTCAGCACGAGGTTGATCAGTGCCTCGCGCAGTCTCGGTTCATTGGCCGGAATGAGCGGGAGGTCGCCGATCTCGCTCGCGACGCGGATAGTCCGTCCCTCGGCTTGCGCCTGGACTTTCCATGCCGGCTCGGTGAGCAGAATCACCTGCTCCACCAGCTTGCCCAGGTTCACGTCCGTTGTGCCCAACGCGTGTTCCGGTCGGTAGAACTCGCGCAGGCGCCGCACGACGTCAGCGGCGGCGGAGGCGGAGGACCGGATGGCCTCGAGATCGGCCCGCAGTTGTTCGGGATTGGTGAGGGCGTTAGGGTCGGCAAGGCAATAGTTGGAAAGCCCAACGATCGGCATCAGGGCGTTGTTGAAGTCGTGAGCTATGCCGCTGACCATCTGACCGAGGGCGCTGAGCCGCTCCTGCTTGATGAGTTCCTCCTGGCCGCGCCGGATCTCGGCCAGAGCCGATTCCAGCCGCTGATTCGTATCCTGAAGCGCCTGGGTGCGTTCGGTTACCAACTTTTCGAGATTGTCCTGGTACTTGCAATTATCCGCCTGCAACCGGCGCTTCTCGTCCACGAGTTGCTTCATCTGCACGGCCGTCGACACGGAGCGCAGAATCGCACTCTTGCCGACGGGCTTGGTCAGGTAGTCCCGAGCTCCGGCCCGAACGGCTTCAGAGGCCGTCTGAACTGTCGGCTCACCGGTCATCATAATCACCTGCACGTCCGGGGCCGTTTCCCGAATCCGTTTCAGCAACGCGACTCCGGACACACCGGGCAGCAAGATGTCGGATACCACAACATCGTAGGCGCCTTGGGCAAGCAGACCCTGCGCCACGAGCGCGTCTTCGGCCACATCGGCCTCGTAGCCCGCATCTGTGAGAAACGCCCGCAGACTGAGCCTGATGCTCTTCTCGTCATCAACGACGAGGACTCTGAACACTTGACGTTCGACGCT
>CAZWPN010000265.1:0-3958 GCA_964635275.1 uncultured Victivallales bacterium
CAGTTCATCAATCTGGACGCGTTCTCGGAGGACGAGGCTAGGACGCTGCTGTTCGAGCGCTGGCTGCCCCAGGCGGGACGTACGGTCAGTGGGGACCAGCGGGCACGCATCGAGCAACGCCTGGCCTCCGCGGTTTGCCGTCAGCCCATCTACCTCAAGTTGTTGTTCGAGGAGGCCCGGCTGTGGCGGTCCTACGAGGCGCCACCCGACTTGGGCGAGGATGTGCCCGCGCTCCTCGATCAGCTCTTTGGGCGGCTCATGCTGCCGATGAACCACGGTCAGTTGCTGGTGGAACGTGTGTTGGGTTATCTCGCCGCGTCGCGTGAGGGACTGGCGGAGAACGAGATACTGGAAATCCTGTTTCGAGATCTTGAGTACAAAGCAGAACTCGACCGGGCCACCAAGGACACCCGCCACGAGATGCCGCCCAATGCGACCCGCATTCCCATTGCGATCTGGTCACGCCTCCGCTTCGATCTGGCCTCCTACCTCGCCGAGCGTGCCGCCACCGGCGCCAACGTACTGACCTTCTACCACCGCCAGGTGGCGGAATGGGTCCAGGATCATCTCGCGAAAGCGCCCGATCAGCTCTGGCAACCGCACTCGCTGCTGGCCGACTATTTCCATAATCTGGCCGACCCGGAGAAGAACCAGAGATGGAAAGGCGACAGCCCACGTCCGTTTTTCCAAGTGGTGTTCCATCTGGTCGGGGCAGAACGCGCAGACGAGTATTGCCAGACCCTCTGCGACCTGCGGTTCGTCGAGGCGCGGTGCCGGTTGGGACAGGTCTTCGAGTTGATCGCCGACTACCGGCTGGCGCAGGAGAACTTGCCGGAAGCGCAGGCGGACCTGCGCGACGAACGCGCCCGCGACGAACGCGTGCGTCGGTGGACGGCGGAGATCATCGCTTATGCCAAAGCGTGGAGCGACCGGCGGGATCGGCCGGCAAGAGGCGAAGCCGTGACAGAACCGGAACCAGAACTACCGCAACCACCAACTTCCTGCCGCATGCAGACTGAAGAGGAGATTGTGGCGAAGTCGGTGCGGATCGCGGGAAATCCAACGCGCCTTGATCGTCTGACCGCCTTTGCCGGATTCGCACGTGCGGAGCATTACCCGCTCTCTTTGTTCGGTCAACGCGAGGGTTTTGTCCTGCAGCAGGCCTTCAACCACGCTCCTTCAGGCGTGGTGCATGACGCATCTGCTGGACCTCTATCTGCCTGCGGAGTTCCCGTCGTCCTCCATTGCTGGCCAAGAAACGCGCCGTATAACCCAAGACCAGCAGCGCTCGCGATCCTTCACGGGCACACTGACAACATCTGGAGCGTGAGTATGACGTCTGACGCTCGATGTGCTGTGTCTGCGGGCCAAGACAGTGCTCTGCGGTTGTGGGATATAGAAAGTGGGCAATGTCGGTGCAAATTGGAGGGGCACACCGATACAGTCTTCTGCGTAGACATGACGCCGGATGGCCGAATCGCTGTCTCCGCGAGCCAGGACGGTACCCTGCGCGTGTGGGACTTAGAAAGCGGGCGATGCTTGCGTGTTTTGGAGTCAGAAGGCGCCGGATTCTGGTGCGTTAGTATCACTCCGGATGGACGGCACGCCGTCTCGGGCGACTGCTGCGACAAGAGCGTAAGGCTATGGGACTTGGACAGCGGCCAGTGCATTTTGGTACTCCGTGGCCATATCGGTGCTGTGCGATGCGTCAGTGTGACCCCGGATCTGAAGTGGGTGGCGTCGGGTTCTGATGATAAAGCGGTGAGAATATGGGAACTAGAGAGTGGGAACTGCATTCACATACTTGAGGGTCATGGTTCAACAGTTCGAGGCGTAAGCATCGCGCCGAACGGTCGGCAAGCCATGTCGGGAGGTGACGATGGGACGATAAGGATGTGGGATTTGCAGCGCGGCCGATGCTTTCGCTCAATGGAATGCCATCGTGAACCGGTGCAGAGTGTATGCATGACGCCAGACGGAATGTACGGCGTGTCTGGCAGTCGCTCTGTCCGTGTATGGGACCTGAGTAGCGGGGATTGCCTGCGCACGTTGCCGGGACGTCCGCCGAAGGTCATGTGCGTGAGTACTGCGTTGGATGGAAGTCGCATCCTTTCGGCGGGGAGTGAAACGCTCCACGTCTGGGACTGGACGAACGGATTGTGCACACGGGATGAGTATCCGCTTAATGCTTGGACAACATCCGTCAGCATAACACCGGATGGCGATCGCGCCGTTTCAGGAACTCGCGATGGACTAGTATGCGTGTGGGATCGAGGAAGCGGGCGATGTCTTCGTCGAATAGAAGGTCATAGCGGCGAGGTCAGAAAAGTCGGCATCACGACTGATGGGCACTGTGCAACGTCAGGCGATAATGAAGAGATAAAGGTCTGGAACCTGGAAAATGGGACGTGTTCACGAGTTCTAGACGGCTACTACGGCATTGGGGGGGACGTCACCTTCACGGTTGATGGACGACGCCTCATTTGTATGTGCGGGGACTACAATCTTCGCATATGGGACGTGGGTAGCGGACAATGTTTGCTTACGCGAATTGTCGTGCCCGCATTTAGGAGAGTGACATCGGATGGTGTGTATGGAATGTCATGGCCCGTTGAGGACGGTATGGTGCGAGTGTATGATCTTCATAGCGGGCGGACTCTAGGAGATCTTTCAACAAATACCTCCTATGTCGGAATCGGAAGTGCCGACTTGTCGTTCGATGGTCGGTTGGCAGTTTCAGGGTACGATGATGGAACGATAAGGGTCTGGGATTCAAATGGTGATTGCGTCCGGGTCTTCGTCGGGGATGGCGACTATGTCGCCGACGTACGGATCACAACTGACGGTCAACGCGTCGTGTCGCAAAGCGGGGATCAGATCGTTCGGGTTTGGGATATCGCAACCGGGAAGTGTATGGCTCTCTGTGTCGTGCGCAAACTGATTTCTGCAATTGCGTTTGCGCAACGCGGATTAGCAATCGCCATTGGCGACTATTCGGGCGATGTCTCTTTCTTTGCCGTACACGGCATCGAGCCGGGTCCGGACTTGATACCGGTGTTTGCTCCCGCTACCCACGATGACGGGGATTCCTGAGTTGCTTTGGCGGCTGTCACTCATCCCACGGGCTGGCCATGGGGAGGCACGACAAACTGTGTCCGGTTTGTCGTGTCGCTGGAAGGAGTTGCAAGTTATAATGTTACGAATGGAGTGAGAAGAAGAACTTGCCGGATAGAAAACCCAAGTCGCCAACCCTGTTAGCCACGCCTACTCCAGAACCAAAGGAACAAGCCGAATGCGACGACTATGCCGAGGAGACTGAAGGCTAGAAGCATTCGTCTGCGCTTTCGAGCCTTCAATATAGCTTGCGCTTCAGCGATTGCCTTATCCTCCGCGTCTTGCTTTGCAGCTAGATCAGAAAGCGCTTTATCGCGGAACGCATTCAACTCGCGTGAAACGATAGCAAGTATTTCTTCCTTCGTTCGCAACTTCGTTAAGCACTAAGAAAGGTTCAAGGCGTTGGTACTGTCTCCTGCGTCGGCCCGTTCACTGGCGCAGGTGGTCCTTGGAATGCAGGTCGTCCCAGCGGGTCCTGCCGCTCTTGTCGGGCGGGGGGGTGGTCGGCCGATGGCCATTTGCATGATGAGTTCGTAGGCGGCGGGGTGACGTTGATTGATGAGGTCGAACAGGGGCTGGAGTCGCATCGCGTCCGGCATCTGTTGCGGGTTCTGCGCGGGGCGGATGAGCCTGGGCAGAGCCGGCACGTCTTGATGACGACTCATGCGCCGGTGGTGCTGGAGGAGTTGAAGGCGATTGCAGCAGGCTCGTAGCGCCTGCTGTACTGGGAGGAGTACAGCGGGGGCTATGAACCCGCTGTCCCCGTGCACAAGGAACAGCCATGGTCGAGACATTGCGGTTCACGCGCGGGAACCTGCCGCATTGGCTGGTGGCCGACCATGCG
>CAZWPN010000266.1:0-3939 GCA_964635275.1 uncultured Victivallales bacterium
AGACCGCCTGCGTCACGTCCTGCGCCGCGTGCGCGTCACGCAGACGCTGCACGGCACAGCCGTAAACCAGATCGGTGTACCGCACCGTCAGTTCCCGGAACGCGTCCTGGGATGCGTCCCTGGTAAACCGTTCCAATAGCAGTTGATCATCCATGAGCGTGCCCAATTCAATAGAGAACTGCCGCCAACAGCAAGAGCGAACGAACAATTCACATTATGGCATATCCATTTCGCCGGCGCACCCCATCCAGGTTGTGGTTGCAGAACTAAGAGGAGACTCACCACCCGCTTCGCTGGAGTCACTGAGTCACGGAGTGAAGAGAATAAGTAGCAGGGACAGGTTGATAGCCAAGTCTCCCGGCATTACCTGCGCGATCGGTTGCTTGAATCCATCTATTTGCGGCGCCACGGGGATCACTTTCCCGTGTTTTTCCGACCCGATCAGGCTCTGATCGACCCCTTGTTCGCGAAATACCGCCCTGTTTTCGGCTTCATGGCGGTATCTCGCCACACCCCGGCCTTGCACCGGCTTGACCGCCGCTATCGTCGGCATCCGCGCCGTCCTCGTACTTGTCACCCCGTTCCACCTGAACGTAAACTCGCTTGGGCGAGTAGCGGCTGGTGGAGGGGCCAAACTCATCGTTCAAAGACCGCAGGAAGGCCGCGAAACACTCAACTTCATCGTCGTACTTCTCTTCATAAACGACTTCGTCCGGCTCGCCGGCCTCGAATGCCGGATGTTCGACTTTCAGAATCCATCCGTTTCTCGCCCGGCGAATCTCGCAGCGCAAGACAGGATCAGCGCTCATGGTTTCCATTCCTCCTGATCGGGCTTTGCCGCGCGGCTACAACTCCGTACCTGCCTTCAGCACCTCGCTGCCGGAGTTTCTGCCCAAGACCAGGCCCGCCCGCCATGCTTGCTGGATGAAGGAGAACTCATCAAGGCTTGGTCGCGGGCGGGGGCGCGGCTGGCGATTTCACCGGCGGTGGCGGGAGTGGCGGGAACTGAACCTTCTTCAGCAGGATCATGTTCTCCGGCTTCAGGACCGCCGTCATCTTGTTCAGAAGTTCCATGTAGACGACATGATTCCGCGTATTGGCGTCGCTTATCTTTGCCATGGCCCCCAGCAGCGCGGCTTCGGCTTCCGGCCGGGTCGGGCGCACGGCCACGACATCCTGGACCAGTGCCTTCAGAGCCTTCACCTCATTGGTGGTTACGCCGATGTGGCTATCCGACTGTCCCACCCTGAGTTCTTTGATCTGCTTGTGAAGGTTGGTGAAGACACTGATCTGCTCCTCCGTCAGCCCGAAGTCGGCGAGTTTTGCACCCCTGTCGATCGCGTTCTGAAGATCGCGCACCGCGACGCTATTCCGAACGTCAAAATTGGTGGCTGCTGGGATCAAAAGATCAATGGTGAGCGTGGCATCGCCAGCAAGAAAGTCCGGTCGTACCCCCTCCTGACGCCGTTGGCTGTAGCTGAAGCGAGGCGGATACGCGTATCCTCCCCACTGCCGACAGGCGCTGTTGGGTGACATGGATGCGCCCTGTGCCATCTCCAACGTGAGGTGGCCCTGCTTGGCGATGATCCGCTGTCCCTCGATGATCTTGTCGCCACGCCACTCCGGAAGTAGATACGTCGACGATCCTCTGGGCTTGCGCGGATCGTAAGCGGCGGCCCACTTGGCGAATTCATCCCGCTGATCGGCGGTCAGGGTCCCGGCGACCGCCTTGGCGTGGGTCCGGAACGCCTCCGTGCACTTCGCGGCCGGTCCCGCCACGGCAAGCTGCACCTTCTGGCGCAACGCTTCGGTCTGGGTTGCGCGTACCTCCGGCGTGGAGCGCAACCACAGTTCCACCGCCGTAAATGCGTTGCTGCTGACCTCATCCGGCGGCCTGGCAAGCTGCCACTTCTCCGTGGGGAAATCCCATCCTCGCGGGAGTGGGACCTCGCCCTCCTTCGTCGGGGCAACCGCTTTCTCGGCCGGCGGCGGACTCAGGGCGAACATACGGGTCGCCATCTCATCCGTAACCGCGAGGGGGCCCACTTTCCCGCTCTTCGTCTGGTCATAGACACGCTTGTTGATCACGAAGTTCCGTACCTGGCTCGCAAGTTGGATGTCCGCCCACGGGGCGTCCGCCATACCGCCCATCCGCACATCAACCGTGCCGTCCGGCCGCAGCGCCCCCACGACCCACGACGTTCCGGCATTCACCATCACGGTCGGGATGGTCTCGATGCCGTCGCGTCTTTCCTCTGCGGCGGTTTGGGTTTCATTCGTGCCCGGCGTCTCGCTGGTTTTCAGCCCTTCTCCGGGCGCTGCCACCATCGTTCCCGCCACAAGCGCTCCACCGCCCACCACCACCACGCATGCCGCCGTCACCATCGCCGCCGTCTTCACACTGCTCAAGAACAACATGTTAATCGCTCCTTTTGTCATTGCCGCGACCTTTGCCGACACGACTCCCGTGCCGACGCCCGCCGCCAGATTGCCTGCGGCGGCCAGGCTTGCGGCCTTGACCGTGGCAGATACAAATGTCGCCGGGAGCACAGCGGCCCCGGCTTCCGCGGAAAGCAGTGTCGTCAACGCGCCGGCCGAACCGACAGCCACGCCGCGTCGGACCAAGTCCCGGCGCAGCGTCTCGCGGCCTCTAATCAGACGAGTACCCACCGTCTTGACGTTCAACCTCAGTGCGCGCGCGATCTGTTCCAACGAGCGTTCCTCGAGATGGAACAGAATCAACGGCCGCCGGTAGCGGCGCGGCAGTCGCGCAATACCGGCGTCCAGTTCAGCCGTAAGCGTTTCGTTCTGCGTGGGCGCCTGCGTCCCAAGCTCAGCCAGCCTCATGACTTCCTCCTCTCGACGGTTGCGCCTGTCACGCGCCTTGAGCGTATTGATGGCCAGACATCTCCCAACGTTGTGCAACCATCCGCCAAGATCGGAATTCCTCAGCGACCATGAACCCTTGCGGGCCAAGGTCAGGAAGACCGCCTGTGTCACGTCTTGAGCCTCGTGATGATCGGCCAGCAAACGACGGCAGACGCCGTACACCATGGAACCGTGCCGCCTGATGAGTTCGTCGAACGACGCCTCGTCACCGCGCGCGAACGCTTCCAGAAGCGCTCCATCCGATGCTGTTTCGTGGTCGGTCATACGTCACGGTCCACTTTCTATCAATTATGCCAGCACCAGTGCCGCAAATTCTTCACACAATTCGCCGCCCATTCTGCCAAGCATTCTCAACCTATTGGTCGCAAGGCCCTTACACTAGCACAAAAAACGGAAAGAAATTGCAAGCGGAGGTCCGCCAAGGGCGAATCCTGGGGTTGCAGCGGCGATCCCGCGTGCAAAGGGGGTCGGCGAATCGAGACGGCGGAAACGACCCGGTGACCCGCTGACCCGGTGACGCCCGGATGCGGGATGCATCTGTCGGCGTCACCGGGTCACCAAGTCACCGGGCCAGAACCGTACGGGTACTCCCCCGCCGGTACACACGCACGCCGGCCGCAGGCGCGGTCCGCGTCAGGGTTTGGGGAGTTTCATGTTATGCGGAAGGCTGACCTTCGCCTTGCACTTGGCCAGTGCCGCGGCGGCATCGGGGTCAAGCGTCTTCAGGTTGTCCAGATAGAGACACTCCCCCGTGAACTTCGCCAGCGCCGCGGCCGTCTCAGCCGGCAGAAGCGTTACGCCGCGGAGGTTGAGATACTTCCCTGGAAACTTCGCCAGCGCGGCGGCCGTCTCTGGCGTCAACGCGGTCAGGCCGGCGAGGTTCAACTCTTGGCCATTGAACTCCGCGAGCGCCGCGGCGGCCTCCGGTGTCAGCGCGGTCGAGCCTAGGTACAGGCTATAGCCCTTGCAATCCGCGAGCGCCTTGACGATCTCGACAGAGATCGTCGTCACTTGCGGGAGGCTTCCATTCCAGGTGCGGCACTGCGCCAA
>CAZWPN010000267.1:0-3863 GCA_964635275.1 uncultured Victivallales bacterium
TCTTCTCGCATCCGGATATTCTGAACACGAAGGTAACGAAGGCAGCAAAGAAGAGCGGCCGCTCTCAGGGGAAGCAGCATGGAAGCGACGCGGTCATAGCCCGCGTCTACAGAAGATGACGCCATCTTTGTTGGACGACCATTCCTGGTCAGCGTCGCTTCATGCTGGGGAGGTGCGAGGGAAAGACCCCAGACGCACCATCTACCACTTCTCTTGCTGGAGGTCGTCGAGCGCGTCAAAGTGTGCGTCCCGACTGGCGAGCGGCAGACCGTACTGAACCGCCGCGGCGGCAATCCACAGGTCGTTGTCAGGAATAGGCCTACCACTGGCCATTACCTGACTGCGCAGTTCCCCATAGTGTCGGGCGGTGTCAGCGTTCGGTTATCGCTTCCTCCAACTCGTCAACGTCCCTGGCTGACAGGGCCGTGGCGGTGCGCTGCAATACGGCCACGCGAGCCTTCGCCGAGTTCACTACCAAGGTGTGGACGAACCAAGCCGCATCCTTGACCTTGTCGGACGGCAGCGCCTTCAGATCTTCAACAATGGCTTCCAGAGCGCTCATTACACGGCAAGGGTAGCAGGACCGACGCGGGAAGTCATGGACATTCTTTCGCTGTTCCATCCGCGGTCCACGGCTGCGTTCCGCTCGTACTCGTCTCCGAACGCGGTTACGCCGATCGGACCGCCGATCCAGAGGATGAACGGGCTGCAAGGGACTCACCACGGAGACGCTGAGACACGGAGATGAGCATCGGGTCCTTCGTGTTCAAGTCCCTTCCCGTATCCGGATATTTTGAACACTACGGTAGCGAATGAAGTCAATGCCCCGGCGAGGCGCAGACCCTACTCTCCGTGATTCAATCCCGGATTCGAGACATCACCGACCTGACGGACAGCATCCGTCACAGCAGCCTCTGCCCCACCCCCCGCCAAGGCGCCCCGCCCAATCTTTTCCGGCACCGTAAACCGCTTGCGTAACGTCACCGGCCGCAGGGGGGGCTTGTCCCAGTTCGGGGCTGGATTGTGCATGACCTGCCGGGCCGATTGCATGTAGGCATACGCATTCGGAGCGAACTGCCACCACGCCATCTCCGGGAACATGGACTGTTGTTCGCCATTGGGTGGCATCCAGCGTTCTTCAGCTCCATTCACCTCCAGGCGCTCCCAAGTCCCATCCGTAACGATATTCGTGAAGTGAGTCTGAAGACAGGCCGACACCCATGCCTGTTGACCCGGGGCAGTTGCTTCCAACCGGATCTCATGTTCGCCTGGCGTGAGATTTACGGGGAATGCCATAAACTGGAAGGGATTCCGGTTCTCACCCACGGCCTTGCCGTCAAGGAATAGTCGCGCTGTGGCATAGCCATGCGTGCCAAACACGGCATGTAATGAATCAGCATGCAGCCACTGCAGGTTTTCGGCTTGAGTCCTGACGTCCGCCGGCAGTGCCGGATTCCCCAGCACCTGTTTGACAGTATTCGTTAATTCCGATGCATCGCCCGCAAGCGCCCTGCAACCGGCGGCGCGCAGGGCAAAGACGGACTTAAGCGGCTCCTGGAACACTTCGGAATAGAACCGACTGCGCTCTTCGGCTTCTACAGACAGTCCAGCACGCTCAAGCTCGAAAAGTTCCGCCATGATAGCCGACATTCCGTTCTTGTCCAGCGGAAGCATTCGCCTTTCCGGCGGCAGCAGCACCGTGCCAGCCGGCTTCGGCTCAGTCTGATACCAATATGCCACGCTCGACATGTAACCCTTAGCCCGATTACCATCGCCAAACTCGAACGTCATGAGAAAACTTTTTTCAAACGCCACGGCATCCGAAAGATGGAACCGATACTGCGCCGTCCTCATTGCCGCCTTCTCCAGAAGCCCGTGCAACGGACGGTCGAAGAGTCCGAAGTAGTACCACCCGCTGTTGAAATAGTCCTCAAGCCCCGTTCCATGCAACGTGCGGGTATCATCGCCATCCACCCGCATGACATCGTCACCTTCAAGGATGTTCCACGTCCTATCCATACCATATGATACAAGGTAGCACCCAACATAATGCCCCTTTCCTTCAGCGCGGAGTACCCGGTAAGGCGCGCCCGGCGAAATGGCCGAGTTCCACGAAGCATGGAACCTCATGGCGGTTTGTGACGACAGCCGATTCAGACTCCACGCCACGTCAACGCTAATGGGAACTGAGCCATCGTTCCGGATCTCCGCCTTAACGCCCTTCCCGAACGGCATTGGGAAGAGACAGACATACCCCTGATCCAGGCATGCCAAAGGCAACGAGGAAAATTTCCTCCGTTGGAACGCATTACAGAAGAAGTCTCCGATCGGAACGTCCACACTCGGGTGAGCGGCACCATCCCAGTAGAACCGCAGCACCAGCTCGCGCAACACTCGAGCGCGCTGCAGTGCGTTGCCGCCCCCCGACAAGGACGGCCGAACCCGGAACGCAGTTATCTGTCCGGCCCCCCCATCGTCAAGCCATCTCCAGACCCCTCCAGGATCCACAACAGCATTCGTTCGTTGCTGCATATTCGCCGCAACAGCAACTGCATGATCCGACACCTTTCGCCAAGCATCTTGAACGCCCTCTATATCCGAACGGGCCGCTGTCGTGAGTTGAGGCGGAAACGACTCAACCAGTACGCCGTCGCCAAAGGCTTCAGAGTTGAGTTGGAAATAGGAGCGCCCATCAGGTGTAATATTTCTGCTTCGAATCGCAATTCTCAGACTGTGGCGAAAGGGGAAAGGTATGTAGCAATAGGAACCACCGCTGATCATGTCGCACAGCGGTGGCGAGAATGGGCTCTGCCCACCAAACAGCGCGGACTGTGCCATTCTGAACCGGGGGCTCGTCTCGCCGTCGAAAAAGAACAACCACTCCTCCGCGGGGACATTCGTCATCCAGATTCGCCGCAGGCAACCGGGGCCGTCCAATCGTGCGAGCGTGTACAAACCGTCGCTGTCGGCCTTCAGGGCGGCCCAGTCACAGTTCCCCCCCGACCGATCATAGGTCGAAGCCATCTCTGCGCCGCCTTTAGGAGGCACTGCAAACGCTGCCCGGTTTGTCAACACCCCAACCGCGGCGGCAAAGTCAACCCTCCGCTCCGGCGCCCGCGCACACCCGCCCATCATCTGGGGCATAAGAATGGCGACCAGTCCAGTCACAATTGCATGCCATGCGATATTCATCCTCGTCCTCTCATTCAAAGTCGGTCGACCCAAATGTCCCAGGCAACATGTACCTGACGTATTCCAGCCAACCCCACCCACCCGAACCTGGCGCACAAGACATCAAACGAACGCCTCAGGAAGGAGCGTCCCCCTGCATTCGCCTCCGGACATGCGAGTAGAGGCCGACCGCAGTCAACCCACGCGCAACCACCATGGTCCATACTGCGAAAGTCAATGAACGGGACACCCGAAGGGGCCTCCGCCGTCACCAACGGTCCGATAGGACCGATAAGAGGCGCGTTTGCAATGTGGGCGGCCCACTGAGGGCGAAGCGAAAGGAGCCATCCCCCGCAGAACCAAAGCAGCACCGCCGCAACCCCACCCACCACCGTGGTAAAGAGCACTGCCTGCCGAAGGTAGCCCTGCGTGTCGTGCCCGCTCTCATACCTGTGCGAGAGCAGGGGGAAAAGAACGAATCCAACCGTCCCTGTGATGTAGCTTGGAATGTACCCGAAACGGCACACGATATAGTAACCGGCAGCATCTGCGCTGGACAGGAAATGCTTGATGACAAACGGTTCAAGAAAACCCTGAATGCAGCCAACCGCGGTCAGAACGGCAACCGGCGCGGCGAACCTAATGATGTCCCTCCCATCCGAATAGTACGACACCATTCGGACAGAACGCCC
>CAZWPN010000268.1:0-3843 GCA_964635275.1 uncultured Victivallales bacterium
CGCTGGCCGGACGAGGACGGCGGACTGCTCATCGCGACCATTGGCGGCGAGTTAGGCGTCAGGACCTTCACCTTCAACCAACTGCTCCCGAAGGAGGCGCTCGGGGGGCAGGGCGCCGAGATGGTGGTCTACGAGCACTGGTCACTCACCCGCGGCCTTATCACGGCATCCGACGAGAAGCAGGTGAGGACAGCCACGCGAATGGGGTGGATCGGACATGGCGACTATACGACGGCCAGCCCCGGTAAAGTCTGCTACCTCGAGCACGCCCGCGCCTTCCTCGACAAACCCGGGGAATGGTTCCTCGATACGGTGGCCGGCGTCCTGCGCTACATCCCGCGAGAAGGCGAAGACCCCGCAAAGCTGGTCGCTGTGGCGCCGCGTCTTGAGCGCCTGGTGGTGATTGCCGGGACAAAGGAACGCCCCGTCCGCAATCTCCGTTTCCGGGGTATCCGGTTCGAGCACGCCGACTTCCCGCTCCCTGCCATCGGCTACAACGAGATTCAGGCTGGGCACTACGGAACAGCGCTGACCGAGCCTACCCACGTCCAGCCTGTCGGTATCGAATGCGTCTACGCCGAAGGTTGCCGTTTTGAACGGTGCCGCATTGCCCATCTGAACAGCGCGGGAATCGGTTTCGGGCCGGGCTGCCGGAAGAACTCCGTAATGGGTTGCGCGATCGAGGACATCGGCGGCAACGGGGTGATGATCGGATGGCGCGGGAAGGGTAAGTTGCGGGCAGGGACACTTGACGCGGATTGGGATGACCCGACCGACGCGCCCGCCAGCAATGAGGTCGCCAATTGCCATATTCAGCGTTGCGGAGCGGACAGTCGGGGCAGTGTGGGCGTCTATGTCGCCTTTTCCGCCGATACGCGTGTGGCGCATAACCTGATCCACGACCTGCCCTACACCGGGATCTCCGTCGGCTTCCGATGGAACACGACGCCGTCGACGCAAACGCGGTGTGTCGTCGAGTACAACCACATCCACGATGTAATGAAGATGCTCGCCGACGGCGGCGGGATTTACACGTTGGGGTTTCAGCCGGGGACCGTCCTGCGTGGGAACCTGATTCATGACGTCTACCGGAGGACTTGTGCCCTGGGCGCGCCCAACAACGGTTTCTTCGTTGATGAAGGGAGCACGGGATTCCTCTTCGAATCGAACGTCGTCTACAAGACAGCAGGCGAGGCAGTGCGCTTCAACCAGAACTCGCGGGCGTCGCATACGTGGACTGTCAATTTCTTCGGCGACAAGGACGCCAAGGCCGAGGAAGCACAGGCAACGATCAACAAGGCGGGCATTGAGAGCGAGTATCGCCAATAGCAGATGGGTTTCCAATAGGGGACGTCTTCCCCACGGCCTGGGGGCGGGCCGGTGCTAGGGGTATGCGGCTCGTGAGGACGCTCGCCCTCCAAACCGTAGACCGTAATCGTCAACCGGCGTTTTGTGTTCGGTCTACGATTGTGGCGATGATTATGCGCGCACCGGCAGAGGAAACCTGGACGAGAGATAGAGCGGGTAATAGTGCCGCGCGAGGTTCTTGTCGCTTCCGGCATTGCGGCCGCTGAACACCGCGCTGAAAGCGGGTTTGTACTTGTCGGCAAAGGATCTCAGGCTCTTGGCCTGGGTTACCCAGCCCGACTTGACTTCAACCGGGACAACGGCGCCGTCTGCATCCGTGATGAATTCCACTTCCGCCGCGCCTTCCCGCCAGCATGCCACATTGGTCCTGTTCGTAGCCCGGAACGTCTGGGCGACGAAGTTCTCCGCGTAATAGCCCTTGTAGGTGCCGAAATCATAGTCGAGCACGGCCTTCACCGGTAACTGGCTCAGCGCACCGAGGATTCCCACGTCAAACACGAACAGCTTGAATGCGTTCTCCTTTGTGTAGGCGGAGAAGGGCAGTTGGCCGCAATTCGCGATCGGAATGCGGAGTATGAGCCCGGCCGCTGCCAGCCAGTCAATCACCCCTGCCATCCGCTCATAGCCCTTGATGCCGGGAAGGACATCCTTAAAGACGAACTTGGGCGCAGCACCGTCATGATCGCGTCCGATCTGTGCCGGAACGCTTCGCCACAGGCGTTCGAGGTGCATCGCGTTCTGCTTGCCGCAATGCTTGGCCATATCCGCGATGTAGTCCGATATCAACCGGGTCTGGATGCGTCTGACATCCTGAAAAGCGGCGTAAGGATTCTCGCGTTTCGCGAGAAACGTCGCGACCACTTCCGGCAAGCCGCCCGTTACCAGATAGATCTTGAATTCATCCCAAAGCTTCTGGTGCAGCGTCGGCGAAAGAGGGGCAAGCGCGACGATCCCGGCAAAGGCCTCCTGAAGGATCGGGTTTCCCCCGGCCATGAGAAATTCGTCGAACGTCAGCGGAAACATGTGCAGCTCATCCACCTTCCCGACAGGAAACGAGCACTCTCCAAGATGTACCCCGAGAAGCGACCCTGCAGCGCAGACTGCCAATTCCGGCATTTCCTCCGCAAAGTACTTCAGACTGGTCAACGCACGGGGACACTGCTGTATCTCGTCAAGAATGAGCAGGTCATTATGGCGATCAATCGGAGTCTCCAACATCAGGGAGATATCCCGGATGATGTCTGCCGGGTTCAGGTCCCCCGAAAACGCGGGCGCGAACTGGACCATTTCCTCGAAATTGACATAATGGACCCTGCCAAAGCAGACTCTACCGAACTCCTTAAGGATGAAGGTCTTGCCAACCTGCCGCGCTCCCTGCAAAAGCAGTGGTTTCCGGCCAATACCATCCTTCCATGCCTTGAGATGTTCCAGCGCAGTTCTTTTCATTGGCTTAGATTATCACATAAACGGGACTTTCTCATAGCACTTTATGTCGGTTTTGTGATTATTATGTGCTGGGTCCCTATTACGGTGAACGACGCTTTTTTCGTCGTTCCGTGGCTTGCTTTTCCTTGATCCGTATGCGTACAGTCCTTGCCCATTAACACACTGATCACCCGCATGTATACGGCTGCGAGTTTCAGTAAACCGCGCAGTCGGGTGGGGCGCGCGGAGGGGGAATCGAAATGACTACACACGCGTGTTGCGCAGAAAACAAACACACCGGCAAGTCCGGCGATATGGGCGACGGGACCTTTCGCAACCCCGTGCTCTCCTTCGACTACAGCGATCCGTGTCCGATCCGCGTCGGGCAGGACTACTACCTGGCGAGTTCCACGTTTCAGATGTCGCCCGGCGTGCCGATCTTGCATTCGCGGGATCTGGTGAACTGGACGACGATTGGCTCGGCGATTCCCGATATCTCGGTGCTGGCACCGGAATTCAACTGGGACCGCATGGAGCGCTATGGCGGCGGCGTCTTCGCCCCGAGCCTGCGCTACCACGACGGCAAGTTCTGGGTCTTCGTGAACTGCTATACCGGCGAAGGGTTCTACGTCTGCACGGCCACGAACCCGGCAGGCCCATGGCAGGTGCGGCAGATCAAGGACAAGAATGGCAAGCCGCTGCGCACCACGGCCTGGACCGACCCGTGCCCGTTCTGGGACGATGACGGCAAGGCCTACCTGATCAGCAGCCACGTCGGCAGCCAGTGGTTCGGGTATCTGTTCGAGATGGCCCCGGACGGCTCGCAACTGTTCGATGCGGATGTGGATCACATGAACGACGGTGATGGCCCCCATGTCTACCCGCGCGGCGGCACGTTGGTCTCGCCATTCCAATCCACCGAGGGGAACAAGATCTTCAAGCGCAACGGCTACTACTACCTTGTGCATATCGAGTTCCTCGACTCCGGGCAGGGGCGCGGAACCTATGTCTTCCGGTCAAGGCACATCTACGGCACAAAGCCCGACGGGA
>CAZWPN010000269.1:0-3838 GCA_964635275.1 uncultured Victivallales bacterium
TCAACTACAGGACGCATCGGTACATCGAGCTGCTGTGCCGCCATACGGATCACGAAATGACTCTGCGGCGGCAAGTGAACCAGAAATGGCTGCATATCCCACCGTCGGTGGTCAAAGCCTTCGCACGGTTCCGACCGCAGTTGGACAGGGACGAGATGCTCCGGTACGCCATGAAGCGGTGCCCTATCATGCGAATTCGAGGACATGGCGGGGTCTACACGACCGTCGAGTTCTGCTCCAAGGATCAGCGGCAGGTGTGGCGAGCCATCAGAAGGTGGGCGAAGCGGTTTGCGGGCGACAGCCTGATCCTGAACGTCTCCAATTTGGCGACAGATGAAAACGTCCGGTTGACAGTCAGCGACCTGCACCGCTATTGCAGGGGACAGGAACCAGTGGAGATCAGGCTGTGAACAAACGGACACCGCAGGTGGGCATCTTCTTCGTCGTCGATGGCAGTCTGTTGATCGATGCCGTACCCGTGGCACAGGGCGAACCGTATGGCGATACGGTCGGGCATGGCGGGCACCACGATTACTGGAAGGCGCTGACACCCAAGAACGCCGTCGAGAAGCGGTTCAAGGAGAGGGCCTACGACGCCTACCCACGAGGGAGGGTTGTCTTTTTCACCAAGACGAAACGGTTCGTCGTCTATGCCGACAAATGCCTGACGGCTGGCATGCTGCAACGGATCGCCACCCGGTTAGGCATCGACAAGCCTTTGTTCACACCGGACGAGCATTACCAGTGCGCTGGGTGCAACCCGTCCTTCCTCGATTGAGAGCAGCCCCCCCCCATCGGCATACGGGTCATTGAATCGGGTGTATAGGAAAACGGTCTCCGGACGGGGTGCAAGAACCCCAATAATTTCTTCACTTTCCGACAGCCCAACGGGTGGTAAACAAAACGGTCGTTTGATTGAACGGGTCCTCCGGGAATCTCGCCCGCAGAGCTGCTGGACTGGCCTGCCTGACGGGGGTATACGTATGCAAGCGTTCTCGCCGCCCATGAACGCCGCCGCTGGGACAGGATGATAGACAGAATGATCTGGATACACGTGGCCATCGTGCTCGCAGTGGTCTGCTTCACAATGTGGAATCGCAGATCGCCTTCTTTGCGGGTGGGTTGTGCCATCCTATTCTACCTGTGGTTTCTCTACTTGCTCGGCGGGATGTACTGGACCATGCGCCGGATGCCTTGGCCCGAACAGCAACAGATGAAGCGTCAAACTGAGTATGGCGTCGGATGGCAAGACGGGGCGGCGCAGATAAACAAGCGTTTCACCGATATATGGCCGCCGCTCATCTGCGTCTACGCAACCGGATTCCTCGTGCTTGCCGTCATTCCGTCGGGAAAGAGGAACCGAAACGAGAAGTCCCAACCTCCGGCGGTAGTCTAGCCGTACCACCATCACGGTGTTGCCGCATGTGACGTGTGGGTGCGGAGAGACGGCCGTGATCCTGCAAAGGACCAGTGGTCAGATGAGATGCTTGGGCACCTGAAATGACGAAGATACATAGGCTGCTTGTGGTCGCTGTCTTCGTGGCAGACGTTGCCTTGGCGGTCGATCCCATGGTCTGGGAAAGACTGGACGCCGTGCTCAACTCGCACACGCTGCGACTCGTAAACGAGAAGGGCGAGACAAACACCCTCACGCTCGCCTGCTTGGGCCAAGCCACAAATGAACAGGCTGTTGTTGTTTTCATCGCCGAAACACTCAAAGGCAGGAAACTCCAGTACTGGCCCATCGACACGGCGGAAACCAACTGGATGCACCGCCCAATGTGCATCTTCTATGGTTTTGAGGGGAAACGAGGTGGCTCAGTGGTTTACGATTTCCCCATGCTGAACGAGGAGATGCTCAGACGGCGACTCGTCAGCTTCATCGACACAGATGTTGCGGCTGATAGGTTCGGCTTGAAGCAGCGTTTGCGGAGTGCTGCGAAGACGAACAGATGATGCGCCAATCGGGTCCCCGTGACCGGTTGAGGTCATCAGCCAGCCACGGGTCCCACACCACGCCTACCCGGCTGTCGGACTATCCATCTTGATTTCGCCATCGAGTCGGACCACCATCCCGGTGCTGCCGCATGTGACGTGCTGGAGATCAGGTGGCTGCGACTCTGCAAAGGACCAGTGGGTAGATAGGATAGTTCGACGGATGGGATGATGAAGAAACTGACGGCATGGCTGTTGATTCCGCTCATGGCCGGGGCTGTTGCCACCGGCTGGTGGAACATGTGGATGTATCACGGCTGGATTGGATGCACCGGACTTCTCGGCTCACTGATTCAAGCAGATGGCGAGGCGGCATACAACGCGATGATGGCAGAGATGTTCATCGTGGCGTTGGTCATCGGCCCGCCGGTTTCCTCTAGCCTTCCTCCCACCGGTCCGTTACCGTTCCGGCGTTGGCTTCGAGTGGTAGGTCTTTCATGTTGTCATGAACGGTTCTCCTACAAGGGACTTTCACCCCATTTACAACGCGCCCATGCTGGGCGCACACCACCGGCGGCACCATACGTCGCTTCGCGCCGCTGGTGCGCCGGAACGTTGGGCCACGAGACGACATGAGGAACATTGAGTTCACGTCCAAGATGTTTCCGCCAGTTCCCGGCGAGGAAGATGAGACGAATCCCGGCATCATCGGCAAGGGTTTGGCGGAGTGGCTCGCCTCACGATTGCCAAGCAACGGCCCGGCACCCGAAGAGGTGATTCCCGAAGACTGGGGTTGGCTTGTTGTAGCCCATAGGAAGCCGTTCTTCCTTTGGATCGGATGCGCCAACATCGAGGAAGAACCCAACCGGTGGAGGTGCTTCGTTGTCGCCGAGCCGAGTATCGTCCAACGACTTTTCCGACGGATTCAGAGCAGGCCGCATGTGGAAGCACTACATCAGAGAGTCATGGCCATCCTGCGGGCCGAGAAGCAGATTGCGGAGATCAGAGAAGAAGACAGATGAGGCCCAACGAGGCGTCGCACGGTACGGGCTGCGCCCGCCCGTGAACGCCGACGTTGGCTTGCAGAATGAAGATGGGAATCCATACGAAGACAACCTTGATCACCGCCATCATCGCGGTGCCATTTGCTGTCTCTGGCGGATGCGTTTGGCGACAGGGGGTCGCGTCGGGTGATGTGTTCTACTACTACGACTTTCTTGGATCAATGGCATACACCGTACTCGGATTTCCCTTGGCACCGCTCGGGATGTGGGCCATGGCACCGCTCCGCTTTGATCAACACTGGTGGCAGATTCCCACACTCAGTGCCCTCGTCATCATCCAGTGGGTGATCTGGGCCAATGTGATTGTTTGGTTCGGGAGGAAGTATTTCGGGAGAACACCAAAGACGGAAAGCCAATCGGGTCCCGTGACTGACTGAGGCTATCAGCCAGCCACAGGTCCACACCCCCGGCATGCGGGTCCGCACCGGGCGGTGCCGATCAGCCCTGAACACTCGGCTTCGTACTCAGAAGTGTTCAATCAAACGAACGTTTGCCTGAACGCCTCCCGAGTCCTCGAAAACCCCCATTTCCTTAGAGAATCCGCCCCCTCTCGTTGAGACGTTTTTCTGAACACCAGCACGTATCCCGCTTCTCCCTCGGTAATGTCATCTGGGGGAGGACGGCGACGTGAAACGATGTGTCATATACGCCCGGTGTAGCACTCGGGATCAGGAGACCGACAATCAGGTCGCCCAGCTGCGGGACTACGCCGCCAAGCAGGACTGGCAGGTCGTTGATACCGTCGTTGACGTGTGCAGCGGTGGCAAGGGCGTGACAGAGCGTCCGGGGCTGGACAAGGTGTTCGATCTGGCTCGTCGCCGATCCTACGACATCCTCTT
>CAZWPN010000270.1:0-3828 GCA_964635275.1 uncultured Victivallales bacterium
TGGAGCCAACGATCGGAATCGAACCGATGACCTGCTCATTACGAGTGAGCTGCTCTACCAACTGAGCTACGTTGGCTCAAAAGATTTATTATTTTGCTCAGCCGATACGAGGAAGTCAAGACAGCATCTTGACCAGCAGCAACTCGAGCACCGTCGCCTGCGGGACCTGGCCGCCAACCATCCGCTCATGGGCATCCAGGCAAGCCTCGAAGGACTTCGCCAGCGCGGAGGGAGTGTGCTGCGCCGCATGGCCGGCCATCTTGGCCGTGAAGAATGGGTGCCCCTGCCTGGGATCCTTAGCCAGGCTCTGGAACCACCTTTCCTGGTCGGCGGACATCGGCTGCCAAGCAGCCGACGCGTGGCGTTCCGATCCTTCCAGAATCAGCCGGCGACCATCCAACGCCTCCCGAAAGAGCATCATATCCTTCGTTTTCGACTGCAGGGCCAGAACAATGGATATCGGGGATTCTTTCTGAAACAGGAGTTGCCGAAGGATCTCCAGGGCGCGATCCAGACTACGCGCGCCAACGGCATCCGTCAGATCCCAGGCACTGCTTTCCCGCGAAGCGGACGTCACGGCCCGAACCGAATCCACGCCAACCTCCCCCGCCGCACCCAGACAAGTCCGGAGCTTCTCAACTTCAGAGGCAATCCTCCTTGTGTCGGTCCCAACCCGGCCCAGAAACTCCACCTTGACTTCTTCGCGCATCCTCAGCCCCTGCTCCTTGAGAATGGCGTCCAACTGCGATCTGGCGTATTGCTCCAACTGCCAGGACTTTTCGGGCAGAGCGAAGACCTGCACAGCCCCCACCCCTTCCATCGCCTTGCAAAAAGCCGTGCGCCGATCCATCTTTGGTGCCGTCAGAAGGAAAGCGGTCCCATCTGGAAGACCTCGCTTCAGGGTCAACGCCAGGGCATCGAGGCGTGCTTTGACAGCCGGGTTCTTTGACCCGGCCACATCGCCAAGAAACGCGGCGTTATTCAGCCAGACCACCCTGCGATCCCCAAAAAGAGAGCCTGTCTGAAGCGCAGACAGGCAACGGCCGATCGCCTGAACCGCCGCATCAGCTCCATCAATGCGTCCGTCCACAGTCTCAAGTCCCGTCGTATTCGACTCCGGGGGAATCCAAGCCCGTACGAACCGCCGTGCCTCCTCCGAAACACGATACTCGTCATCTCCAACGATCGTGTGAACTTGCTTTGACATCACGCGCAGGATAACCTGCCACTCAGCGAACGGACAAGGCATTTCCCATGCGAAAGAACCCACCGGGCACATCTCTGATTTTGCGCACGGCACAGAGTGGCGTAGCGACAGAAGGGCACCTTCGTTCTTCTGTCTGTAGCCCCGGCACTCTGTGCCGGGAACGCCCCCGACGGAAACGCTCAAACCAGGAGATGCCACGGCACCCACCGCCAGGCCCTGGCGTTCACGTCATCAACCGGCAGCGAAAACACCGTGTTTCGGTCCGGCGAATCGAGGCACTGGTACGCTTCCTCATGGCGCGGTGCGCGGCCATCCGGCGTGATCGTTGCTGGACGGAAGTGTCCACCGTTCTGGCTGACGATAAGCAAATGGCCGTGTGGAAGCGCAACATCTTCGGACGTGACGAGACAACCGATGTCATCAGCCTCCTCTACCAGCCAGTCCCGCCCGACATTGGCCATTCGGGAGAACTGATGGTCAACGTGGAACGCGCCTGCCGGGTTTCGGCTCAAATGGCTCGGCAGAGTCCATCCAGGGAGTTGGCTCTGTATCTGGCACATGCGGCAGACCACCTCAGCGACGCAACGGACGAGACACCGGAAGCCAGGCAAAGGATGAGACGACGTGAGCTCAGATGGTTGGCGTCAGCGGATCAGGAAGGTTTGACGCTAGGGCTGATCACGGGCCGGTGCAGACGGAGCCGGGGACGGGCCGATGCACTTTGAAAAAATCACGGGAATTGTCCTCCGAGTTACACCTTACTCACGGACATCCCACATCATCACGTGGCTGACAGAGGAACGGGGACAGATAGTCACAATGGCGAAAGGCGCGTGCAGGCCCAAGAGTGCCTTCCTTGGCCAGTATGACCGCCTCTACACCTGCGAGTTGGTGTACTATGCAAGAGAGGGGCGCGCAATTCATGTCGCCAGGGAATGCGCACCGATCAATTGCCGGAGCGGATTTCGGGAAGACTGGCGCGCAGCGCTGTGCGCCCTTCAGGTGACCGACCTCGTCTATCGAACGACCGCCCCGGCAGCGCCAGCAGCAAGGATCTACCGGCTCACCGAGACAACTCTGGACTTCCTCTGCGAGAACGAAGCCCGGCCATCGGTGCCTTTGTGGTTCGAACTACAGCTTCTATCCGCACTCGGGCTGGCGCCGCAATTCGACTCCTGCGTCAAGTGCGGCGCTGAGGCAGACGGAGCCGTATCCCTGCCTTTCTCAGCCGTTGAAGGAGGTGTGTACTGTTCCTCATGCCGGGGGGGGGCTCGCGCCGGATGGACCCTGATCTCGCCGCCGGTCCTGGCCCTCCTTCGATCCTGGCAGGCCAGCGAGCTTCCACGACTGGCGCACAGCACCAGGTGTTCGCGGGATCAACTCCTTGCTTCCCGACAGGTGCTTGGTGTATTGTTGTCGTACCATTTGGGCGAGGCCACGGAAATGCGGGAAGAGGCTTATCGTGCGGTCTTCCCTTCCGGAATAAAGACGCCCCGGAGCGGAGCCTGACATGACGAAGACATGGATTGCTGTTGCGATTTCTCTCACGCTGGTGGCTTGCGACAAAGGAAAGACGGTTCACGCAACCTCTGACGGCAAAGGATTGTCGAGCGGAGGCACAAAGGCTGCTCCAGTGTTCGTCGAAGTCAACGGCAAGAAGCTTCTTGAATCAGCGGCCATCATGGAAGCGGACCATCGCGTTACGGCTTTGCGGAGCCAGATTCCCTCCAATCGCGTTCAGCAGGCACGGCAGCAAGCCCTCGCGTTGGTGGTGGATCAGTTCGTTAAGAAGACGCTTCTGCTTGAAGAAGCAGACCGGCAGGGCATCCGAGTCACTCCGGAAGAGGAAACAAAAGCCTTCGATAGAATCCAAAAGAATATGCCGGCAGGAATGACAGTTGAGCAAGTGATGCGCAACAGCCCCCTCGGTGAGCAGCGGATGCGTGACGAGGTTCTCACTGGAATTCGCATAGAAAAGCTCATGGCCACCGCCATGCCGGGCGTGGCAGCAGTCACCGCGGAGGAGGTTGATGCGTTCATATCCCAACACCGTGAACAGCTTGCGATGCCCGAGACCCTCCGAGCGAGGCATATTCTGCTGGCGTTCGGCACCAACGACACCGCCGAGGCTAAAGCAGGGCGAAGGAAAACCGCCGAAGTCATTCGGGATGAATTGGTGGAGGGTGCGGACTTCGCCACGCTGGCTCAGCAGCGGTCGGACTGCCCCAGTCGGCAGCGCGGCGGCGATTTGGGCTATTTCCCGCGCGGCAAGATGGTCAAGCCCTTCGACGACGCAGCTTTCAGTCAGGAGTTGAATGCGATCGGGGATGTTGTGGAGACGCAATACGGGTACCACATCATCCAAGTAACCGAGCGTAAGCCCGCAGGAACAGTGGAGCGCGAAAAGATCGTCTCTTTACTGCAGCGTAAAAAGAGAGATGCAGAAGTGGATCGCTGGCTGAAGGAATTGAAGGCCAAAGCGTCCATCAAATACTCCCCGACGGCACCCAGGATGCCTGAGCGACCATCGCCGGCTATGCAGCCATAGCAGAGTACCTGGACACTGGGACGCCTCAGGCGGACGGTTGTTGCGCGATATCCCTGCTTGAGGCAACAGTATC
>CAZWPN010000271.1:0-3799 GCA_964635275.1 uncultured Victivallales bacterium
GGTGGTGGATAATACGAGGCGCAAGCCGGTTCGTCAAATCATCACGGCATCCCAATTTGTCGCGCTTGACCGACCGGCAAGCATCGGCAACAATGGTGTTTCAGAAGGGTGATGCATGGCGGTCGAGGTTAAGATCTGCGGGTTGACCAATGGGGATGACCTGCGTACTGCTGTGGAGTCGGGGGCGGATTACGCGGGTTTTGTCCTGTACTCGGGATCTCCGCGCGGTATTGCGGTCAGCCGAATGCAGGCGCTACTGGCCGGAATGGACGTGCCGGTTCGCGCAGTTGGCGTATTCGTTAATATGTCGAGGGGCGAGGTCGAGCGCGTCTGGCGGGACACGCCACTCTATGCGGCGCAGATCCACGGGAATGAGGATGCGGCGGATTTTATCGGGTTTCCGGGCAGGCTGTGGCGTGCCGTGGCGAAACGTGGCGGCTGCGCCGCGCCGGACCCTGATTTATGGGCGGCTGAGCGCTACGTCATTGACGCCACCGTGCCGGGCCAGTTCGGCGGGACCGGTGTGCAGGCAGACCAGGCGTGGGCTGCCGATATGGCGGCTCGCTGGCCTGTGATCCTGGCCGGCGGGCTGACGCCGGCCAATGTGTCGGGGGCGATACGGGCTGTGCGGCCGCTGGGGGTGGACGTCGTCAGTGGTGTGGAGAAGACGGCCGGGCGCAAGGATCCGGACAAGGTGCGGGAGTTTATGGCGGCGGTCCGCGCGGCGGATGTGCGGCAAAATGCGGGTGAAACATGTTGAAGACGAATCCAGATCGCAACGGGCATTTTGGTATTTACGGTGGGCGCTACGTGGCGGAGACGCTCATGCCGGCGCTGAAGGCGGTGGAGATGGCCTTTCAGGACGCCATCAATGATCCGGCGTTCGAGTCTGAATGGCGCATGCTGCTGACCGACTACGTTGGCCGTCCGTCGCCGCTGTACCTTGCGAGGCGGCTGACGGCGGATTGCGGCGGTGCCCGGATCTATCTCAAGCGGGAGGATTTGAACCACACCGGCGCGCACAAAGTTAACAACACGCTTGGCCAGGCGCTACTGGCCAGGCGGATGGGTAAGCGCAAGTTAATGGCTGAAACCGGAGCCGGACAGCATGGCGTGGCGGCCGCAACGGCGGCGGCGTTGCTGGGAATGGAGTGCGTTGTTTACATGGGCGAAGAGGACATCCAAAGACAGGCGCCCAATGTCCGGCGGATGGAACTGCTCAAGGCGCAGATCATGCCGGTTCGCAGCGGGACACGGACGCTCAAGGACGCGATGAGCGAGGCAATGCGGGCGTGGGTGGCCGAAGTGGATACGACGTTCTACGTGATCGGGTCTGTGGCGGGGCCCCATCCGTACCCATGGATGGTGCGCCATTTCCAGCGCGTGATCGGCGAGGAAACACGTCTTCAGGTGATTGAAAAGGAGGGCCGGCTGCCCGACTTGGTGCTGGCCTGCGTTGGTGGCGGGAGCAATGCGGCCGGCATGTTCCATCCCTTTCTCGATGATGAAGGGGTGGGGCTTGTAGGTGTGGAGGCTGCTGGTCACGGCATCGCTTCCGGGGCGCACGCCGCAAGCATCGAAGCCGGCGAAGTGGGCATTCTGCACGGATCAAAATCCTATGTGCTGCAGACCAGTGATGGCCAGATACTCAACGCCCATTCCGTGAGCGCAGGTCTCGATTACCCTGGCGTTGGTCCCGAGCATGCCCTGTGGGCCGACGTTGGCCGGGTGACTTACGCGGCGATAACCGATGACGAAGCGCTGCAGGCCTTTCAGGATCTGACCCGTTTGGAGGGGATCATTCCGGCCTTGGAATCGGCCCATGCAGTGGCCGAGGCCCGCAAGAGATCGTCGGTCATGGGGCGGGACAAGTTTGTCGTAGTTTGTTTGTCAGGACGCGGGGACAAGGATGTCGAAACGGTGTTGCGGATATTAGCGAAGTAGTCTCCGATTGGGGAGGTCAACGAGATGGGCCGCATTGAAGATACATTTGAAGCGTTGAAGAAGTCGGGGCGCAAAGGTTTGGTTGGGTACATGACTGCTGGTGATCCCGATGCCCGGACGTCGGAGGCTGGAATTCGCGCAGCGATTGAAGCAGGACTGGACGTGCTGGAGTTAGGGGTTCCGTTCTCGGACCCTACTGCAGATGGGCCGGTTATCCAGGAGGCGTCCATGAGGGCGCTTGCGTCCGGCATGACGATGGACGGTGTGCTGGCGATGGTGCGGTCGCTTCGCAGGGACTATGACAAACTTCCGATCGTTCTCTTTGGATACGCCAACCCGTTCTTCCGCTATGGCTACGAGAAGCTCTGTGCGGACGTGGCCGTGGCCGGTGCGGACGGGCTGCTGGTGGTCGATCTTCCGTTCGAGGAGTGGGGGGAATTGCAGCCGCTGGCCGAAAGGAATGGTTTGCGAATGATCGCCCTGGTTGCGCCGACCACCCAGGCAGAGCGCGCCCGGCAACTGCTGGAGCGGGCGGGAGGGTTCGTATACTACATCATGGTAAGGGGTGTTACTGGAGCGCGTGCCAATGTGGCCGCGGATGTTGGCGAGCATGTTAGGATGCTTCGTTCGGCCACACGGCTTCCTATTGCTGCCGGATTTGGCGTAAGTTGTCCCGAACAGGCGAAGGCAGTCGCGGCGGACGTGGACGCTGTGGTGGTTGGCAGCGCGCTGGTGCGGGCCGCCCAGGAAAACAGGGCAGGTGCTTTTGTTGCCGGCTTGCGGGCGGCTTTGCGGGAGGAGTGACACATGACGCCGGTGCGCATGTTTACTCACACGGTGCGGGTGCCCTACGCACACACCGATCAGATGGGGGTTGTCTACTACGCGCACTACCTGGTGTATTTCGAGATGGCACGCGCGGAACTGCTTCGCGAGGTTGGTGTTCCCTACGGGGAACTTGAGGCTCGTGGTGTGCTTCTACCTGTAGTCGATGCGCATTGCGAGTACATGAAGTCGGCACGTTTCGATGATTGCCTTGAAGTACTCAGCCGATGCAGTCTGGAGGGGATTCGGTTGCGGGTTGATTATGAGGTGCGCCGGGGAGTCGATCGGATTGCCACTGGCTACACTCACCACGTGTGCATGGGCCGGGACGGGAAAGTCCTTCGACCTGTTCCTGAAATTGTGAAACTCGCGTCGGGGTAGGGTGAGAGTGTCAGGGTAAACGTGTATCATCATACACTTACACGCCCACACTGACGCGGCCACTCCCAGCGGGCGACTGGAACGGATTACGAGTAGAGAGAATCCCCATCGTCCACCGCTCTCGTGAGCCGAAACGCTCAGCCATCAAACATGCTGAGCTTGCCCATAGGTTGGACTGAACTGATCCCCGTGAACGGCTGCAATACGCCGTGCACCCTTGTCACCGCTGGTCTGTCTATATGAGTCTTGACTTCGTAGCGCCGATGGTATATTCGTAGGCGGGAAGAAGTTGCTGGCAGGAAAGCAAGGGGCGGAGTTGATCCGTTTGGTGCGAACAGGCCGGTGCGGAATCTCCTGTTGGGAACCGTGCCGGTCTTTTTGTTTTGTCTTTGTGGGCCAGTGAGAAAACGCAAAGGGGAGAACAGTATATGGCAATCACGTGCAAGAATAAGAAACTCGTTGCCTGGGTCGCAGAGGTCCAGGCCTTGGTCAAGTCCGACAAGGTTGTTTGGTGCGACGGCACCAAGGCGGAATACGATGCCATGATCAAGATCATGGTGGACGCCGGTGCAGCTACCCCACTGAAGAAAAGGGCGAACAGCTACCTGTTCCGCAGCCACCCCAGCGACGTGGCGCGCGTCGAGGACCG
>CAZWPN010000272.1:0-3794 GCA_964635275.1 uncultured Victivallales bacterium
AGGCGCCCACCAGCTTCGGCTCCAGGCAGAACCGGATCACCCTGTCCAGGAACGAGGGGGTCTTGCCGGAAGTCGGGGATGAGGTGTCAGGCGGGAGGTGGGAGGTAGGAGGAGAAGAGGTGCTAGGTGTCAGGTGGTCGGGGTTAGTCATTTGGACTGCTCCTCTCCTCCCTACCGCCTATCCCCTTCGATTCTGTCCCTGTCGCCACAACCTCAGGACGGACGCCTTCGGACCGCATTTGCTCAAGGTACTTCTCCGGGGCCTTGAGGAACGGTTGTTCACAACCGGCGCAACAGAAATAGATCCGCTGGCCCTTGTAATCCACGTGGATGCCCTTGTTGATCTTTCCGCCCATCACCGGACAATGAGTCTGGCACTTAGGTTCCGACTTCTTTCCACCTGAAACCTCCAACCCATCACCTACCACCTTTTCTTCCGGGGCCATCATGCTGGGTTTGCCTTGGATTTGCAGCGAACTGTCGATCTTGAAGTTGCCGTTGACGACGACCTGTTCGCCCTCCTGCAACCCCTCCCTCACCAGGAAGTAATCTCCCGCCCTGGGACCAAGGACCACCTCCCGCCCTTCATAGGCGCCTTCCCTGTCCGGCAGAGCAACATACACCACGGCCCGCTTGCCGGTGACCAGAGGCGCCGAGACCGGTATGACCAGTGACGAAACAGCTGTCGCCTCATCCGCCGCGGCAAAGCCAAGATCCTCGGCGCGTACCAAAGGCATGCCGCAGACGTCGCAGGAGCCAGGGCCGTCCTTTACCACTTCAGGATGCATGGGACTGATCCACTTGCCCCGGAGATCGCTCCGCAGCACCTTGCCGTCTCCGGCAACGGTGGCGCGGACCACCGCACGAACAAACATCTCCGGCTTCAACCGGCCGTCCGCGTTCGCCACATGGACTCGCACCTTCACCGTGCGGGTCATCGGATCGAGCATGGGATTGATGAAAGCGATCGTGCCCTTGAACGTTTCGCCCGGATACGCCTCGGCTTGAAAGACGACCTCCTGGGCGTAACGCAGCCACGCGAGATCGGATTCATAGGCGTCAAGTTGCACCCACACGCGCGTCAGGTCCGCCACGGTGAAGATGCGCATTCCGGTCTCTACGTACAGGCCTTCCCGTGCTTCCTTCTCAACGACGATGCCGCCGATAGGCGAGTAGAACGTTACATGATCGCGGACCTGGCCGCTGCGCTCAATCTCGGCGATCTGTTCGGCGGTCAGCCCCCATAGCCGCAGGCGCTCACGCGTTGCGTTGAGCAACGATGCGGAAGCGGCCACTCCGCCGGTTGCCTTCATGGCCTGCAAGAGCTCCTGCTGGGCAGAAACCAGTTCGGGGCTGTACATGTCAGCCAGGTGGTCGCCTGGCTTCACCGGCATACCGGCGAAGTTCGCGTATAACCGATCGATTCGACCGGCGACTCGGGGCGCGACGTAAGCCAGGCGGGTCTCATCGAACTGCACCTTGCCGACCATGCGAATCTCGACCGCAACGGAACGGCGTTCCACCGGCGACACCGCAACTTCCGCCAGTTTACGGGCCGCGGGAGACAGCATCACCTGGCGCGGCTGGTCTGCTTCCGTGGCGGAGTCCTGCGCCACGGGAATCAGGTCCATGCCGCAGATCGGGCACTGCCCGAACTTGGGCTGCCGAATCTGCGGGTGCATCGAGCAGTTCCAAATCTCGGCCTTGGCGGCCTCGGCAGGTGTTAGGTGTTGGGTGTTAGGTGACAGGTGGTCGCCTGAACCGCGCAGAATGTAGCCGGCGGCGCACGCTGCAAGAAGTGCGACAGCGGACATCGCAACCCTCTTCACTCTTGGTTTCCATGCTGCGTTCATCGTTGGTCCCCCTGTCTCGATGTCACCTAACACCTCCACCTAACACCTGTCACCTGCTCTCAGCGCCGATGCTCCTCATGGCCGGCGGCCGGCTTCTTCGGTTTGATAGCTTTGTCGGCCTCGCCCACCGCATTCAGCGCCACGCCAGCCGCTTCCATGGACTTGATGGTAATAGCGGGGTCTTTCTTGACGGCGGCAACGCATCCCTGGCAGCACACATAGATGCGCTTGCCGTCATGGTCCACGTACAGCGCCTTGTCAATCGCGCCGCCCATCACAGGACAGGTCGTTTGCAGCGTGATCTTCTTTTCCGGCGCCTGTGCGGCATCTGCGGCGCGCAACGCCGCCGGTGCGGCCAAGAGTCCTCCGACCAACAGGCCGATACCCAACGTTGTGTGTTTCATGATGTCCAATCCTTCCCTTGTGTTATGTCTATTTTATTTCGCCCACGACATCAAACTTCCCGATACAACAACCGATTTCGCCAATCGCGATCTCCCGGTCGGCGCTCGCGCGTTCAAGCATCAGCCTGAATTCCAGCCATGTACGCTGGGCATCAATCAACGTCATGAAGTCCGCTTTGCCGGTCGAAAACTCCTGTTTGGCCACCTCCATCGCTTGCGCGGCTTTGGGAATCAACGCGCTGGTGAACAAGCCAATCCTGCGCTCGGCGTCGCGAAACTTGAAGACTGCCATGCTCAATTCCGCCCTGAGCATGTTTTGCATGTTGTCGCGTTCGTTGGTTGCCGCCTGGATCATGGCGCCGGCTTCCCTAATTCCAGCGCGGTACTTTCCCCGCCAGATGGGAATCGTGATGCCCGCCATAAGGCCCGCATCGGTCTCGTCCCCCTTCCCTTCCATCCCAGGCATGACCACCCAGCTTGCGCCGAGCATGAAGTCCGGCAGGAAACTCTTGCGCGCCAGCTTCTCGCTATAGGTCTCGGCGGCAATCATCGCGGCCGCAGCCTTCAGTTCCGGGTTCAGATCCTCCAGCATGTCGCTGAGAGCCTCCACGTCCACAACCGCCGGTCCGGACGGAGAAGCCTTTGGCCAGGGCAGCACGTCGTGTACCGGCAGATTAAGCAGGGCGGCCAGACCTGCCGACCGCGACACGCGCTCATCCCGTAACGTGCCCAGATCGTTGGCGATACGGTCCTTTTCCACCTGTGTTTTGATGAGGTCCGAAAAGGGCGCCAACCCGGCCTTGTACCGGGTGGTCACAACCTGCTCAAGATCGGCGAGAAGTTGGTGGTTCTCGTCCGTCACCTGGATGGCTCGCGACAGGTAATGGTATTCGTGAAACGCCTTGACCACCCGATCGAACATGACCAAGCGCTCCTCTTCGAAAGCATGCATGGCTGCCTCGGCTTCCGACGCGGCTTTCTTTTCGCGGAGATCCAGCTTCCCGAGCGCCGGGAACGTTTGCGTCAGACTTGTCTGATAGCGGGTGTCCACTTGCTCGATAGAATACTCGAACGACAGCGTCGGATCGTCCAGAGACCGCGCCTGCGGAATGCGCTCCAGTGCCGCCTTCCAACGGTCGAATGCCGCCCGCAACCCGGGACTGTGAGAAAAGGCCTGATGAAGATAGTCATCCAGCGTCGAATTCCCGTCGAACCGCGGGGCTGCTGCCGTTCTGTGCGCCGCTGAATAGACTTTACGCTCTGTTTCGCGGTAGCTGGCGCGTATTTCCTTCTCCGTAACAGAGACGCATCCCGCCAGAAACGCGCCTACGACAAGCAGTGCGACCACCTGGACGCTCCCATCCGATCGAAGAACCGCTTCCGACTTTCCGGCGCGCGCCGACGTCATCCTTCTCTTGCATCCCTTGAACATGTCGTGCTCCCATCCTCGTTTCATGGCACTACCGTTCCAGCTTCCGCCATGCAAGAACAGCCCTGCCGGTTACATGGCCGACAAAGACACTCGGAAATCATTCCC
>CAZWPN010000273.1:0-3647 GCA_964635275.1 uncultured Victivallales bacterium
CTTCTACGCCTTGCTGGCCCGGGTGGCCACGCCGGAGCAGGCGCAGCGGATGATCACGGAGCACTTCTACAATCCGAAGAAGTTCTGGGGCGACTGGATCATGCCATCCATCAGCCGTGACGATCCGGCCTATGCCGATCAAATGTACTGGCGCGGCCGGATCTGGGCACCCATGAACTTCCTGGTCTACCTTGGCATGCGGAACTATCCGCTGGACCAGGCGCGGCGCGCTCTCGTGGAGAAGTCCAAGGCACTCATCCTGAAAGAGTGGCAGGAGCTTGGGCATGTGCACGAGAACTACAACGCCGATACCGGCGAAGGGTGCGACAAGACCACCAGCAGTGATGCCCTCTACCACTGGGGCGGCCTGCTGGGCTTCATGGCGTTGATCGAGGAAGGTTTCAGTCCGGGGGTCGAGTCAGTGTAGTGTATTGACACTTGACCTGCTTGATGCAAAAGTCTTATTATCTGATTTTCACATTTATGGAGGGGTTATGGCTGCAATCGCGCTGACGGTTACTGAGGCCGCACGGCACTTCTCGGACTATGTCAGTCGGGTGTCGTACCGGCATGAGTCGTTTGTTTTGTGTAAAGGCAGGAGACCCGTGGCGGAACTTCGTCCCGTACCCAACGGAAGACGGCTCGGCGATCTGCCTGGCATTCTTGGTTCGCTGCCCCATCTCGCGAAGTCGGATGCGACGTCTTTTGCGAAGGATGTGGAAGCGTCTCGCAACGCCCTTTCAGCCGACGAATTAAGGGATCCATGGGCATCCTGATCGACAGCAGCATCCTCATCAACTTCGAGCGATTGGGGACGGACGTGTCGGCCTGCATCCGTGGGCGCGAAGAAGAAGACATGTTTCTTTCGGTCATCTCGGCCAGTGAATTGCTGCACGGTGTCCACCGGGCGACAGACCAGAAGATGAAAGCCAAACGTCTCGCCTTTGTGGAGGGTGTGCTGGCCGCACTTCCTGTGTTGGCGATCGATGTGGCAACGGCTCGATCCCACGCGTTGTTGTGGGCGGACTTGGCTCGGCGCGGCAAGATGATCGGCGTTCACGACTCCTGGCTGGCAGCCGTCTGCCTTGCCCACGATCTCCGGCTAGCGACCGGCAACCTCAGAGAATTCCAGCGGGTGCCCGGGCTCGATGTGGAGGAATGGAAGTAGGCCGCAAACCGTGGACCGGGAGACGTGTCCGCTGCTGGCTATCTAGGACACCTAAGCGGGGGACGGAATTCTGACGAATTCCGATCCGGAGATGGGAATGAGCATGGTTGGAGCGGAATTGGTAACAATTCCGGATGCCGAGCAGACAAGGAAGAATCAAAACACGGAGACGAGCTTACGCATGAATAACAGCATTGTTCAGGAAGCACGGCGGCTGCTGGCCGCCATGACGCGCGACGAGAAGATTGATCTGGTGCACGGCGTGGACTTCATGTGGACCCGCGGCGTGCCGCGACTGGGCGTGCGCAAGCTGCGCATGGCCGACGCCAGCATGGGGCTGCGCGACGACGCGACCCCGGCCACGGCGTTTCCCGCGTTCATCGCGCTGGCCGCGACGTGGAATCGCGACCGGGCCGCCGCCTATGGCCAGGCCGTGGCCGAGGAGTTCCGCGCCGCAGGAGTGGACGTATTGCTCGGCCCGGGTGTGAACCTCTACCGGACGGCGTGTTGCGGCCGCAACTTCGAGTATCTGGGTGAGGACCCCTGCCTGACGAGCCAACTGGTGGCCGCGTATATCCGGGCCGCGCAGGCCGAGGGTGTTTCCACCACCGTCAAGCATTTTGCCGCCAACAACAGCGACTGGCACCGGTGTTGCAGCAATTCCGTGGTGGACGAGCGCACATTGCGCGAAGTGTATCTGGCGGCCTTCGAGGCGGCCGTGAAGGACGGCGGAACGCGTGCGCTGATGACCAGCTACAACCTTCTCAACGGCGAGTATACGGCTTGCAATCGCTGGCTGTCGCACAAGGTGTTGCGCGAGGACTGGGGGTTCGATGGTCTCGTGATGTCCGATTGGAACGGCACCCGCGACCTGGGAAAGGCGTTCCGGGCCGGAATGGACCTGGACATGCCTGGCGTCACGCAATGGAACTCGTATCCGAAGCCGCTTCGCGAGCTTCTCGACAGCGGTCAGTTGAGGCCGGAAGACCTGGATCGCAGCGTGTTCCAGATCCTCGCGTGGACTCTGGAGATCCAGAAGATGCAGGAAGGGCGGGCGCGACCGCCACGCGGCAAGTGCGCGGACCATGCGGCCGTGGCCCTACAGACCGCGCGGGAGGGCATGGTGCTGCTGCGCAATCAGGACAACCTGCTGCCGCTGAAGGCCAGGCCGGGCATGCGGATTTGTGTGACCGGGCCGGCGGCGAATCCCACGCCGAGCAGTGGCGGCGGGGCCGCGGAAGTCAAGGCGGTCGATCCGGTCAGCATTCTCGGCGCGGTGTGCGCGCTGGCACCGGAGGCGGCGGTCCTGCGTACCGACCGGGCCGAGGAATTGACCAAAGCCGACGCGGTGATCGTTTGCGTGGGCTACGATGCCGAGCGCGAGCGCGAGGGTTTGGATCGTCCTTGGGAGCTGCACTGGCATCGGGACCTCAATGTTATCCGCCATTGCCAGAAGCACAATCCCAACGTGATCGTTGTGGTCGTTGCCGGCGGTGGTGTGGAGATGGCTTCGTGGATCGACAAGACTGCTGCGGTGCTGCACGCATGGTATCCGGGCGAAAACGGATGCCAGGCCATTGCCGAGATCCTTTTCGGCAAGGTCAATCCGTCGGGCCGTTTGCCGATCACGATCGAGCGCTCTTGGGCGGATGGCGCGGCGGCGGCAAACTACATGCCGCCGGGCGGTTCCCACTACAACGTGCCGGATTACGACTGGCCTACCCGGCCGGTTTTTGACGTGAAGTATGAAGAGGGTGTGTTCGTGGGGCACCGCCACTTCGATCGCACGGGCAACGCCCCGCTCTTTCCGTTTGGCTTCGGGTTGTCCTACACGACCTTTGCCTACTCCGGGCTGCGCGTGAAGCCGAATGGGGCAGGGGGCGCCGACGTCACCTTCCGCGTGCGCAATACCGGCGCGCGGGCCGGCGCCGAGGTGGCACAGGTCTATGTCGGCGACGTGCATGCCTCCGTGCCGCGTCCCGTGAAGGAGCTGAAAGGATTCGCGCGGCTGGAACTGGAGCCCGGGCAGGAGCAGGAGACCACCGTCACGCTCGACCGCCGCGCCTTTGCCTTCTTCGACGTGGCCCGGCAGGAGTGGGTGGTGGAGCCCGGCGAATTCCGGATTTTGGTGGGTTCCAGTTCGCAGGCGATGCATCTGGAAGGGAAGTTTGTGATGTAGTCGGACAGGTCGGACCTGTCGGATCAACCGCAAGAAGACCTTTATGAAAGATAAAGCCGCAAAGAAGCGTTATCTGGACAGCGTCAACACCAGCCGGGTCAAACGCATGCAGTGGTGGCATGAAGCCCGGTTCGGTATGTTCATTCACTGGGGGCTGTACTCCCAGATCGCCCGGCACGAGTGGGTGATGAACCGCGAGCGCATCCCGCTCGCGGAGTACGAGAAGCTGGCCGCCACCTGGAAGCCGAAACCCGGCGCCGCCCGGGAATGGGCCGCGCTCGCCAAGAAGGCGGGCATGAA
>CAZWPN010000274.1:0-3567 GCA_964635275.1 uncultured Victivallales bacterium
AGCGTGTAAGGGTAAGCGGTTAAGACCAGTGTAGGCATCGCTGCGAGCCGATTTGCCTACGTGTATTTCAGGGGATACTGCTCTGGATGATCAATCATGTCGAGGGTCAGGTCGATGTCGAGTTCCGGCCAGTGCATGTGGTCAGCACCAAATCGCTGCACATGAGAGATTTGCTTCACGGTGGCTTCTGCAAACCAGGGAAACGTATCGAAGGGCATGTAATGCTCTTGTCCGTCGACATAGAGCCAGAGGCCACGAGTGTCGATATGTGTAACCTCAACCACCGATGTGCTGCTGCCAAGCGTCTCTGATTTCATCCTGGTGCTCCTCCACGAGCTGGCGGATTTCACTCACACGGTGCGGCGGAAGACCGTGCTGCATAGACAGTTCAACCTCCGGTTCCAGCCAGAACTTGGCGTCCCCGTCTGCGCCTTTGACATGCACATGCATGCGTTTCTCTTCCAGTGAGAAGAAATAGAACCGAAAACCCTTTGCTCGGAAGACCGTCGGACTCATGGGGAGCAGGATAGCACACTGGGTTAGCGGGTCAAATCAATCAGATACTTCCTCCTCCTCAGCGGAGCGGTCCTCGTTCTCGTACTCGATGAAGAGGATCGACGAGGATTGCTATGGCGGTGGGCCGTCGGCCCATGTCAGTTCCCGAAAACAGGGTCTTGTTTTCAGCAAAATCCAAGCAGGCGGTTACCCCGGCAGGCGGGATCCCGACAAGCGGCGGCCCTACAGTTCCAGGACAAACCGTACGAAACATACAGTCTGTATATGTTCCCCAGGTGGGGCGAGCTCTCCGAGCGAGCCGTAAACAAAGGACGCACACGAGTCCGCCCAAAGTTTTGCCTTCCTTAGCCGAGGATCAGGGAGTTTCTCACGGGATTGCAATCCCGCCCGCTCCATGACACCATCATGCGTCATGAAACCGCGCCGTCAGAAACCTCCCGGTGAGCCGAAGGGGAATCGGAGGGCGCCCTCAAAGTGGTGGCGCTTGGCGTTGGTGCTGTTGCCGCTACTTTTTCTGGGTTTGGTCGAGTGTGTGCTTAGGCTGGCTGGCGCCGGCTATCCAACCGCGTTCTTCATTACCCGGGACGGAAACACGGTTGAATCCAACGATCGCTTTGCCTGGCGGTTCATGTCGCGCCAACTGGCCCGTGATCCGCTGCCGCTTGCCATGTCGCGGCAGAAACCCACGAACACCGTGCGGGTTTTCATACTGGGCGAGTCGGCGGCGCAGGGATTTCCCGACCCGGCTTTCGGGTTTGGGAGAATCCTCGAGGTCATGTTGCGGGCGCGTCATCCGGAGAAGAACGTTGAGGTGATCAACGCGGCAATGACGGCGATCAATTCGCACGCGGTTCGTGAAATCGCACTGGAGTGTCTGCGCTACGAGCCTGACCTGTTCCTCGTCTATTGCGGCAACAACGAAGTGGTCGGCCCGTTCGGCCCGGGCACCGTGTTCCAGTCCGGAACGCCTCCCATGTGGTTCATCCGGCTGCAGCTCCGGCTGTTGCGATGGCGCACCTGTCAGGAACTGCAGCGCCTGGCGGCGCCGCTGTTGGAAAGCCGGACCCGGCCGAAGCAATGGAGAGGCATGGAGATCTTTCTCGAGCGGCGTGTGGCCAGTGACGATCCGCGCCTGGAAAGGGTCTATGAACATTTCAGCAGGAACATGCAGGACCTGATCCGGGCCGCCGGGCGCCGCGCAGTGCCCGTGGTCATTTGCACCGTGCCGGTGAATCTGGAGGCATGCTCGCCGTTCGCGTCGGAGCATCGCCGTGGACTGACGCAGGCCGAGGAGCGGAGTTGGCGCGAATTGTATACGCTCGGCACCAACGCGGAAGAGCATGCGGATTGGGCGGCGGCGGAGAAGCGCTACGCGGAGGCGGCGGCGCTGGATGCGCGGTTCGCGGAGGTGGACTTCCGCCGGGCGCGGTGCCTGGCGGCCCTGGGCAGGCCGGCCGAAAGCCGGAATGCCTTTTCCGACGCGCGCGATCACGATGCGTTGCGGTTTCGCGCCGATTCGCGGCTGAACGCGCTGGTGCGCGAACTGGCGCGGCACGGCGGTCCGCGAGTCCGACTCTATGACGCCGATCAGGAATTTGAGCGTGGCCAGGACGAGCTTTTTCATGAACACGTGCATTTGACATTCTCCGGGAATTATCGGCTGGCGAGCGGGTTCCTGCCGCATGTGGAAGCGGCCCTGTCGCTCGGGGAGGGGGCCACAGCCACAGGGAAGCCAGTTCTTACGGAGGACGAGTGTGCTTCCAGTCTGGCTTACACGCGGTGGAGTCGTTGGGGGGGCGACAAGACCATTATGGATCGCATGCGGCGCCCGCCTTTCACGCTGCAGTTCGATCGGCAGACGACGTTCCCTCAACGGCTGGCCCGGTTCAGGGAGCAGGGGGTCGTCGCCGGCTCCCCCGCGGAAAAGAAGCGGAGCATCGAGGCATACGATCGGGCGTTGAAGGATCAGCCCGGCGACATGCTGCTAAGAGGGACCTATGTCGAATTGTTGAATCAGAGCGGACAATACGAGAAGGCGCTTCGGGAAGCGCGGACGATGCTGTCGCAGGCGCCGGAGAGTGCCCAGGCAAGACAGCGGATTGGTCATGTGCTGCTTTATCAGGGGAGGTTCGACGAGGCCATTCAGATCTATCGGGAGGCCCTTCGAACACGCCCGGAGATGCCCGAAACGCACTCCTCCATCGTCAGCGCGTACTACGGGATGGGACGCGACGATGAAGCCATGGCGGCCTATCGAACGGCGGTTGCCAGTGGATGCGATACCTCCGAGTTGCACAATAATGTGTCCGCGGTGCTCCTGCGAAGGGGGGATTTGGACGGTGCCGAAGAGCACTTGCGTCGCGCCCTGCAATGGACGGACGAGCCCATGTGGCGCAAGAACCTGGGGGTGGTGCTCTATACGCGGCGGAAGTACGGGGAGGCCGCGGCGGAATTCCGTGCGGCGGTCGCTTCCTTGCCGAATGACGCCGAACTGCGGAACGAACTCGGTCTTGCCTGGTTTGCCGCTGGCAATACCAATGAGGCGATCACGGAGTTCCGGGAGGCGCTACGGATCAGTCCGGACTACGAAGAAGCGCGCCGGAATCTGGAAGTCGCGCAAGCGCCCCGGCCGGGGAATTGAAACGGCAAACGGGGGGAGGGCGATTTCAGATTGAGGGCCGGGGCGTGACCGAGTTGGAGAAGACGCAGGCGACACGGGGGCTACTGGAGGGAGGTGGGAGCGGAACTGGTAACAGTTCCGGTGCCGTGGTCCGGGCGTCACCCAGTCACCCAGTCGGAGAAGACGCCGGCCAGACACCCTTCGACAGGCTCAGGGTAAATGGCCGGCCAACAGAAGAGGCGCTGCCGGCACGGAGTTCCTCCGGCTGTAGGCCGGGCATGTCTGCCCGGCGGCGGAGCACGGCAGTGGACTGTTGTGGCTACAGAAGGAATCCGCTTCTTCTGTAGGCCGGGCATGTCTGCCCGGCGTCTTCTCTCGATCCTCTTTATCGGCGTTCCCGTCGGCGTCATCGGCGTAAGAATCCGGAAGAA
>CAZWPN010000275.1:0-3501 GCA_964635275.1 uncultured Victivallales bacterium
GGGTGAGCTCTCCGAGCGAGCCGTAAACACAGGACGCACACGGGGGCGCCAAAGGAGTCCTGCCTTCCCTGGCCGAGGATCAGGGCGCGCCCCATTCCGTGAAATGTGGATGTCGCTGAGGACGGCTCCACTATGGAAGAAAAGCCTTTTACGCCGATGGAGAGGATGGCCGCCTTTCAATTCCGACCCCGACGCCGAGCAGGGGCAGGTGCAGTCGGGTGTCAGTTTCCTCGTCCTCGTCCTCAGCGGAGCGGTCCTCGTTTTTGTATACGAAAGAGAATCGAGGACGACGAGGACGAGCGCGATTCAGGATGCGGCTGCGCGTCACTGGGCGGGACCGGAACTGTGACGTTTGACATTGCCGTCCCATTTAAGCACACTGCTGCCCGTGAAAGCGCTTGTTCAAGTCGGTCTCGACGGGTGCGTGCCCGTGCCGCCAGAAAAGCGATTTCCTGCCAGTTGACACTGGGACCATTCCTCTGCTGTAGCCACAACGCAAAGCGAAAGGAACCGTCATGAACAAAGTTCTGTTGGTTGTACTGGGTATCATCGTCCTGATCGTACTGGCCGTCATCTCGCTCTACAACCGCTTGATCCGCCTGCGCAATGTGTACAAGAACGCGTTTGCGCAGATTGACGTTCAACTGAAGCGACGGTACGACCTTATTCCCAACCTTGTGGAAACCGCCAAAGCTTACATGAAACACGAGCGGCAGACGCTCGAGGCCGTCATCGCCGCCCGCAATCAGGCGGCCACCGCCGCGCGGACAGCGGCGGCGAATCCCGGCGATGCCATGGCCATGCAGGGCCTGATGGGCGCGGAAACCGCCCTGACCGGCGCCATGGGCCGGCTTTTCGCGGTCGCCGAACAGTATCCCGACCTGAAAGCCAACCAGACCATGGCGCAACTGATGGAGGAGCTCACATCGACCGAGAATAAGGTGGCCTTCTCCCGGCAGGCTTACAACGACGCCGTCATGATCTATAACACGTCGCGCGAGACATTTCCCGCCGTCATCATTGCCAATACCTTCGGCTTCTCGCCTGCGACCCTGTTTGAGATCGCGGACTCCGTACAGCGCGAGGCGCCCAAGGTCCAGTTCTGACCGCCCTGATGTGCTGAAAGCGGGAAAAGGTCATGGACTTCTTTGAACACCAGGAAGTCGCGCGGCGCAAGACACGGCTGCTGGTGGGCTACTACATTCTCGCCGTGGTCCTGATCACGATGGCGGTTTACGCGGCCGTCTCGTTCGCGTTTTCATTGACAGCCGACAGCGAAAGCGGACCGATCGCATGGTGGGACTCTGCCCGTTTCCTGATCGTGGCACTGGCCACCGGCGCCGTCTTCATCTCCGGCACCACCTACAAAATCGCACAGCTTGCCCAGGGCGGTGCGGCGGTGGCCTCACTGCTCGGCGGGCGACCGATCCCGGCGAATACGAGAGAGACATCCGAGAGGCGACTTCTGAACATCGTCGAGGAAATGGCCATTGCATCGGGAACGCCCATTCCACAAGCCTTTGTGATGGACGAGGAAGCCTCGATCAACGCCTTCGCGGCCGGATTCGGGACCCGCGACGCCGTCGTGGCGGTCACGCGCGGCGCCTTGGATGGACTCACACGAGATGAGCTCCAAGGCGTCATTGCGCACGAGTTCAGCCATATCCTCAACGGCGACATGCGCCTGAACATCAAGTTGATCGGCGTTCTGCACGGCATCCTGCTGATCGCCCTGATCGGACAGGGAACTCTCCGGACCCTGGGCCGGAGCCGAACGCATTCCAGTTCCCGCAAAGGCAAGGGCAACGGCGGCATTGCCGTCATCCTGCTCCTGGCGTTTCTCCTGATGCTCATCGGCTACATCGGCGTGTTCTTCGCCAAACTCATCAAGAGCGCGGTGTCGCGCCAGCGTGAGTTTCTGGCCGATGCCTCCTCCGTCCAGTTCACACGCAATCCGTCGGGACTGGCCTCCGCACTGCGCAAGATCTGGAAGCGCGCGGGATCGCAACTGCAGACCGCCCACGCCGAGGAGGCCAGCCACCTTTTTTTCGCCAATGGCCTGGCGTCGTCATGGATGTCGCTGATGGCCACGCACCCGGCTATGGATGAACGCATCCGGCGTATTGACCCGGCCTTTCTAACCGCACCTGCGCCTGAGCGGCGGCATGCGCCTCCTGTTGTGCCCGCCCCTTCCACCACGCCTCCCTCCGCGGCACCCGTAGTTGCCGGATTGGCGGGGTTCGCACCCGCTGCCGGCGTCATGGCGCGAGTCGGCGCGCTTGAGGCCAACGATCTTGCCATCGCCGCTTCGGATGTCGCCGTTCTCCCGAATACGCTCCGGGAAGCGGTTCGTACCCCGGCGGAAGCCGAAGCCGTGCTGCTCGCCATGCTTCTCGCGCCAGACCACACCATGAGGAGTCAGCAGATGCAGGCCCTGCGCGATGCAAGCTGCGCCACGCTGGCTGAGCAGATGGAGTCATTTTGCCCGGCGCTCGCGTCCCTGCCCCGCCGAATGCGCCTGCCCCTGGCTTCACTGGCAGTTGCCGCGCTGCGTGATATGCGCCCGGAGGACTACGAGACGTTCCGGGAGCGCATGCTCCATCTTGTGGAAAGCGATACCGAGGTGGACCTCTTCGAGTTCATGCTCCAGCGCATGGTCCAGCGCCGGCTCGACCCAGTGTTCCGGAAGACTCCGTCTGCACCTGTCCGGTACTACGGGATGCGGGCCCTCGTGGATCCGGTGAGCGGCCTGCTCTCCTGCCTTGCTTCCTGGGGAGCAGATACGCACGAACAGGCTGTCGCCGCCTTCCGCGCCGCCACGGCAAGCCTTCCCACAGGGCTTCCTTTCGCCATGAGGCCGCCGGAAGAGTGCGGATTGCCGGCCGTGGATGCCGCCCTCCTTCAACTCATCGGTGCATCGCCACTGCTCAAACGGCAAATCCTTCAGGCCTGCATTGCTTGCGTTCTGAGCGACCGGACCGTAACAGACGAAGAAGCCGAACTCGTCTGTGCCGTGGCCGATTCGCTGGACTGCCCGCTTCCGCGACTCACCGTCGGCGCCGCCGCCTGACGTCCGGGCTGATCTTCATGTTCGTGTAGAGAGTCGTTGAGCGCCAGCTACTACAGGGGATAACGTGCGGATTCCCGGCTGGCCCTGCTTCCCATCGGCTACGAGGTCTTTGCCGGGAACCGCAACGAGGTTGAGCTTCTTCAGGACGCCGAGCCAAAATACCTGAAAGGCGCTGCGGATAGCGGCACCGGTCATCACCTTCGGCGAATCACGACATAGATATTATCACTGTCGTACGTGCCGCCCTTGTTGGGACCGTAACTGCCAACAACCACAAGCATGTTCGTGGAACTGGTGTTGTTCATGTTCCCGTCAACATAGTAGTCGGAATCGAAAAAGTATTTCATTCCCCATGGGTCGAGCGGGATGATATCTATGTAGGGGCCTTTCCAACCGGATCCGAACCGTCCGTCGTTGACAAGAAGCCCGGA
>CAZWPN010000276.1:0-3497 GCA_964635275.1 uncultured Victivallales bacterium
TGGTGGCGGCGATAGCCGCAGCCGTGATCGTGACAGGAACGGCGGTGCCGGTGGGCATCGCCGTGGCGCAGGCGGTGGTCAAGGACGAGGCCCCGAAGACGAACACGGCGTCAGTCGTGGACGATGCAAAGGCCATGTGCATTCGGGCGCAACAGCAGATGAAATCAGGGGATTGCAAGGCAGCGATTCAAACCTTTGAGACCCTCCTGCAAACTTATCCCGACGCGAAAACCATCCGCCCTGAGGCTCTGTACTGGCTTGGGGACTGCTACTCCAAAGCACAGGATCCTGCGGCCGCCAAACGAGTATGGGAGAACCTGAATTCTGAGTTTCCCGAGTCCAAGTGGGGAAAATATGGGCGAGGCCGGTTATCCGCGGACAACGGGTTCATTACTTTGTCCCCGCGTCCGGACTATGAAGTGCCCGACTATCCGATCAACTCCCTGCCGGAGGCGGAAGCGACGCTGCAAGGCGAGGCCGACAAACACTTCGCGAAAAAGGAGCAGAAGGAGTATGTGCTCGCGGCGGCCGCGTACGATGCCTTCTTCCTGAAGTATCCGAAATCCAAGGCCGTCCCGTATGCGTTGGTGCGCAAAGGACGCTCCCTGCAGTTCGTGGGAAAGCGTAACGAAGCGATCATGATTTACCGCGAGGTGTTGGACTACTATCCGGATTCGATTTCCAACGCGGCACCTGCCCTGCTGTATCTGGCACAGTGTCACTACCTGAACAAGAACGTGAAGATCGAAGGAGAGGCGACAAAGGCTATCGCGCAATTGCGCGCGAACAAAGACTACGGCAAACATGAAGCAGCGGCCTGCGCAACGTTTCTACTGGCGCGTATGCAAGCGGAGGGTGGAAAGACCGATGAGGCGATTGCGACGCTCGGGGCCATCGGCGCGCCTTTCCCGGCGTATGCCTCCCTGGCGCAATTAAGGCAGGCGGAGGTGTACGAGAAGGCCGGGAGAACGGCGGAGGCAGTTGCTGCATACCGGGCAACCATGACGAAGTATCCCGGAACCCCAGAGGCGGACCTTGCTCACAGCGCGCTCCGAAAGATGGGGACCTGACGCCACGCAAGTGGCTCCCTGAGCCAGGCCCGAATGATCCGGCGGCGGTGCAGGCGCTGAAGGACGCCGAAACGCGGGGGATTCGGATTGTGTACCAGCGTGTCGGGACGAGTGGCGCATGGACTGTTCGTGAGTCGGCATAGCCGTGTAATCCATTCTTGAAAACTCCACGCCATCCCTGTCGGTTTCTGTGTCGGTTTCTGTTGACTTTCCAGAACCGGACACCCACTAATACATGAAGGCCTTCACAAGGGAGTGTTGGAACTATGGTCAAGGAAAGCACATTTAAACCGATCAAGGATGCGCTTCAACTCCTGATCAAACGATGTCCTCGCCTGGCGACCGCGTGCTATTGGGCTGGAACTTCCTGCATTGCGATCGAGGAACTTCGGCATCGGCAATCTTTCGATCTGGATTTTCATACGCGAAAGGCTTTGCAGGACGTGCGTCCGATCCTGGCGAAATCCAAGTAGTATTTGGTAGCCGATTTGAACTGGTCCGGGCACCGGACGAGTTCGGTTCAGGGTTTCAAGGTATACTTAAGATCGCACGGGGCAAGGCGATCACCGTCGAGGTGTTGTCGAATTATGAAGACATTTCCCCGGGTGAGTTGACCGCCGCCCGGACTTTGCCGGGTTTGAAACGCGTGTCGCTCAGTCGGTACCTGGCCGACAAGATTCAGTGTGTCTCCGAGCGGACCGAGGATCGTGACTTGGTTGATATTCGGGCTGTGTTGAGGAAACATAAGGAAATGGAGACGATGGCGAAGCGACTACTGGCTCAACAAGACGCGTTGTTGGTGGCGGAAAGGCTCTTGTCGTGGACAGATGCGAGCATCAGGAAGGACTTGAAGGCCTATCCCGATGTCGATCCACGCGACGCCATCGAAATCCGTGATCGCCTGCTGAAGTGGCTCAAGTCAATCTGCCGGACCGGGAGGGCGAAATGAGAAGGACCGTCATTTGGGCTGGAAGCCGTGGCATGGTTCGTTGCCCTACGCACGGGGGTCGGAGCATCCGCGTTCCAGTGGTACCGGGCTTACTGAAACACTTGACGGTGGACCAACTCCGCCACCTGCTGAAGGACCCGGATGTTGTCTTGAAATACACGATTGCGGCGCTGAACGAGGCCCCATGGTCTGTATTGCGCGAGTTTCCGCCGGAATGGCTTACGTCTTGTGCGACCGCCTCCCGGCTCAAACCCAGCCGGGCCCGTGCTCTTGTTTTTCTGCTTGCGTAGTCCGGGCATGGGTTCTTCAGACGAGATCGATCTTCTGTCAGTTCCGCTTCTTCTGAGGCGCTCCGTCTTCGCCAGACTTGGCGCGGAGGGCGCAGCCCAAAGATCGCCACTAACCAGCCAACACCCAAGTCAACCACCCGATTGCCGGTCTCGACGCAGTAGAGACCTTTCAGATTGCTGAGAAAAGATCGCCACGACTGGCGGGATATATAGTAGAAGGCAGTGGTCAACGCATGAATGAAGGCACAAGACGAACCGATGTAGATTTGCTGGGCGATTTTGTTGCGACTGGCAACGAGGCCGCCTTTGGTGAACTTGTGCATCGGCACGGTCTTATGGTGCGAACTGTCTGCCAACGGGTGTTGTGGGACGTCCATGAGGCGGAAGACGTTGCGCAGGCGGTGTTTTTGACGTTGGCGCGAAAGGCTGGTGGCTTGCGCAAGGGATCATCCATAGGCGGGTGGTTGCACCGTGTTGCATGGTGCCTCGCGATGGACGTACGCAGAACGCGAGAACGCCGCAGTCGTTATGAGGAGTCCGCCATGCGCGAGACAGGGAACGATCAGGTAATGCCCGCAACCGCGGCCGACTTTCGCGAGGAAATTGACGCAGCGGTCGAGGGGTTGCCCGAGAAGTATCGGCGCCCGGTTGTACTGTTTCATCTCGAGGAACGGTCGTTGGAGGAAACGGCGCGGGAACTCGCTTTGAATATCAGTACGACGGGTAACCGCCTTGCCCGCGCAAGGGATCTGCTGCGCAAGAAACTGATCCGCCGCGGCGTGGCGGTGGGTTCGGTCGGCGCGTTGACGGCGCTGCTTTCTGCGGAAGCCGGGGCCGCTGTGCTCCCGGCAACATTCGTATCCGCCACGGTCCAGGCCGCGAGCCTGGCCGCGGCGGGTAAACTGGCGGCTGGCGTCGGCACGGGAGTCGTGTCGGCCAAGGTCGCGGCATTAACGAAAGGAGCGGTTAACATGCTGTTCTGGAGCAGTGTAAAGACGGCGGCGGTGGGAGTGGCGGCAGCGGTGGTCGTGGCAGGCAGCGGCGCGATCGTGGCGCAGGAGGTCGCGGCGCAACGCAAGGCGGCGGAACAGCCGGCGTCGTCGGCGAAAACGGTCGTGGAATCCTGGGCCGCAGAGGTGGGTGAGATGGACCTGATGACGGTCAAGTCGCTCACCGTCGCACAGGCCG
>CAZWPN010000277.1:0-3489 GCA_964635275.1 uncultured Victivallales bacterium
CGATGATCATGCCCGCGATGGGTGCGCGAACAGGGAGACGACCCGCGCCAACGCCATGCGCTGGCTCGCGCATTCCCGCCAGATCCTCATCCGTCAACCCCAGCACGAGCAACATCTGTTCGGACGCCTTCAGGTCCGTGCGGTGCTGTTCGAACGTCATCTGCGCTTCAATCACATCCTGCTCGGCGCCCACCTTCTGCTCCCTGAGCTTCGTTTCGCGCGCAAAGACTTTCTCGGTCAGATCGCTCAGGGTGCGGTTGCGTTCATAGTCCGCCAGGGCCTTGCCAAGTTCTACGCTGGCCAGGGTGAGCAGAGTGTCGCCAGCCTTCACGCGCGCTCCGATATCGACGGAGACGGACTCGACGATGCCGGCGATGCGAGGGCTGATATGGACCGCCGCGTTCTCGTTCAGTGCCACTTCCCCGGTCGCCGGCAATGTCGCCGACACCTTGGTCCGCGCCACCGCCTGGGTTCGCACCAACCCGCCGCCGTCCGCCCGCTTGAGTAGGCCGGCGTCCACCTTCACCACGCCGACTTCGTATCGGCATTCGGCGCACTGATAGATCGGTATATCGTGCTCGCATTTCGCCGACTCGCGATCCTCGTGGTCTTTCTCAGCGCTAGGCGCAACAGGCTCCGCATGACCGTGCCCGGCATGCTCATCTTGCGCGCTCACTGGCGCGGTCCATGCAATCCATCCCAGCAGGACCAGGATGAGGGCGGGGTATTGTCGCATCTTCATTATTTCATTCATCGGTATCATTTTCTATTCCTCCACTTTCTTGTTCATGAGTGATTCAATATCGGTTCCGGTCAGTCTCTGGATGTCGATCAAGGCGGACTGGTATCCGCCCTCTGCTTCCAATAGCTCGATTTTCGCGTCGACCAGGCCCCGTTGCGCGTCGAGCATATCCAGAAACCCGAACTTGCCTTGCTGATACCCCTCGTGCGCAGCCCGGAAGGCCTCTTCCATGGCGGGAACCACTTTTTCACGGAGGGCTGTCACCCGCTGGAGCGCCATCCTCAGCAGGGCATGGGCCTCAGCCAGTTCCGCCGCCAGCGCCACTTCCGTGGCCGACCGTTCCGCCTCGGCCTTGGCAAGGCCATGCCTGGCCGCCGCGATATTGCCCTGATTGCGGTCGAAAAGCGGCAGCGGCAGTCCTACACTGAAAGCCAGCGCATCCGTGTCGTCCTCCTCGTATTGAAGATACCCCACCGACCCTTGAAGGTCCGGGATACGGGCCGCCCTTTCCGCTGACAGCGCCGCCTGCCGTAAACGCAATTCCGTCTCCCAACGCGCCAGTTCCGGATTATTTGCCAGATGCAACTGCAACACCTCCAGCGCGGGGACGTCATTCATGACCGACTTCAGGTCGCCTTGTACATTTTCAAAGCCGGCCTGCTGCGCCCCCCACATGGCCGCCAGCTTCCGCCGCGCGTTCCCCAGCGCATTCCCGGCTTCGTCCGCCTCCAGACACGCCATCTCCAGCTCGGCCGCGCTCTTGGACGCCTGGAGCGGCGGTTCCTTGCCAGCCTCTACGCGCAGGCTCGCCGCCCGGTCCACCTGCGTTGCCAGTTCAACCCCCGACCGGGCGAGGGCGAGTCGTTCCTGTGCCGCCAGCACGGCGGTGAAGCGCTGGGCTGTCTCGGCCAAGACATCCAGGCGCGTGGACTCATAGTCCCACCCCGCCAGTTCTCCTTCCGCCTCGGCGATGCGCTTGCGCCAGCGGCGCTTGCCGCCCAGCTCGAACAACTGGCCGAGCGTCACGGCGGTCTCGGCTGAATCGAAAGCCGCTCCGTCCCGGTCGAATTCATTGACCGCCAGCTCAAGCCCTGGATTCGGCAGCAAACCGGCTTGCAGTACACGGGCCTCGCCCGCCCGCACCTCGCTAGAGAATGCCGCCAGTTCGGGATTGCCTTGCAGCGCCAGCGCCAGCGCATCCGTGAGTTGCAAAACCGCCGGTGTGTTCGTTACCGCTTCCGCCAGGGCGGCGGCCTGGGCATACGCAGTACCCGATGGCCGGGGCGGCGGCATCGCCGAGTACCCTCCGTTTGAAGCACAGCCGGCCAGAAGCGCCGCGAGCCCCGCCAGCGGGAGTACCTTGACGTAATATCTTTCGTTTTCCATATGAATTTCCTATTTGAAAGGTTTAGACTGAATCCCCTCGACGCTGCACGGGACAACCCCATGCGTGTTCAGAAACGGCTAGGGTAAAACGCCACCTTAGATGACGAGGCGCAACCGCTCGTCAATGGCGTCAAGAAAGGGCGCAGGACACACGTCCCGGCCCAAAGGCAGGAATCAAATACGCAGGACGATAGTCCGCTTTTCGAGGAGTGACGGAGCGAGACGGAGCATCGCCCCGGAAGGCGGTCGCACCACCGCGCGTGTATCCGCAAACAAGGGCGACGGGTAGTCGGCCAACATCGTATCGACGGATAAACTTCCAAAAAGATGACCGACCTTCAGCGGCCTGGCACTCAACGAAGCCGTGTCAATCGCGAGGGGAACATCAACGCATGCCCTTGTGCAGTTCTTGCTGTCGTCGATATCTGGATATGCGGCATCCTCATGTCCGGGAAAATCCGCGTTGTGCGAACCAGCGCAATGATCATGATGCGCAGACTCGACCATGACATGATCTTCATCCCCGATACACAGCACCATGCCGGAAGTGCCGGAAAGCAGCATACTGCCCATCAGCATCCATCCAGTCACCAGTCGCATGAACTTTTGAATCATAAGATGGCAAAGCTAGCATTCACTTTTAGCATAATCAACAATAATCGCAGTCGCGACGGTTACTGCTTGGTAATGGCCAGGGTCACGTTTTTCGGGAGTGCCACGCCCGCCGCCACCTGCATGGCCTTGAAGGCGCCGACCGGCACGGCGCAGGCCGCGCAGCACCCTTTCATGAACTCGCGTCCTGTCGTCAGGACCACACCATCCGATCCCTCCCCGATTTCGGAATACCCGTCCACCGGACCCTTGGCAATCAGCGCCTCCCCGAATTTGCGCGCCTTCTCGCACCCGCTCGCCACCTTGAATGTGACGTTCTGCATCTCGTCGCTTTCCGCATCAATCCGCGTCTTGAATCCACAGATCCCGGCATCCACCTCAACAAGCGTCTTCATTCCTCATTCCCTTTCTTTAGCGAGCCGCGCTGGGGAACCAGCCGGCGGTCCGATTGGCAAACTTCACGAGCGAGAGCATGACCGGGACTTCGACGAGCACGCCGACAATCGTGGCCAGCACCACCGGCGAGGAGGCACCGAAGAGCGAAATCGCCACCGCCACCGAAAGCTCGAAGAAGTTGGAAGCGCCGATCATGCCGCCCGGTGCCGCGATATCGTGCGGCAGTCGCAGTTTCTTTCCCGCCAGATAGGCGATGAAGAAGATAAGATAGGTCTGGATGATCAGCGGCACGGCGATCAGCACGATGTGCAGCGGATTCTTGAGGATCACGTCGCCCTGGAACGAGAAGATCA
>CAZWPN010000278.1:0-3483 GCA_964635275.1 uncultured Victivallales bacterium
AGTGGCTGATCGTCGAGCTTGATACCTGCGCCATCGACAAACTGGAGGCGGTCGGAAAGAGTTACCAGTATCTGGTCGGCAACCAACTCGCCCGCGGCAAGCAGTAGGGCCACAAAGGGGCGTGCGCGCAAAGGGGCGTTGCGCGTGTCGCCCCCCCGGCGGGTTCGCCCTGCGCGTGCCCCTTAAAATCTAACATAGCAACTACCTGGCCGCCCTTCGGCGGCTATCCAGCGCTTGGCGCAGGCCGCAGCCAGTAGCCCCGGCCCGCCCCGGGCCGCGGGCCGCGCGGTCCAGGGTGGCTATGATCAGGACACCGAATAGCGGCGTCCCCCGTCTGAGATCAGGCGCCGGCGGGCGCGTGGAGCCGACCGAGTACCGTCTGCGCCTCCTCCGGGAAATGCAACGACGTGCAAAGCACGTCATAGGCGGGCGTCAAGATGTAGTCGCCGAACGCGCTCTCGAAAAGCGAAAAATTCTTGAGATGCGCAGCCCCATTCGAGCAGACGTAAAGGGGGATTTTATGTGTTCTTGATAAGGGGCGCATCCCGTTTGCTTGCCTTTGCGCAGTTGTACTGTAGGCCGGATTTCCATATCCGGCCTCCCCAGCGTCTCCCGGGCCGGAACCGGAGGTCCGGCCCACCGAACTCAAGCCTGTAATGAATCATAGTCACCAGCGGCCACCTAACACCTAACACCTACCACCTTCTCCCGGTGCCGCAGGTTGGTATCCAAACCGAAAAATTCGCAAACGTTTGCGAATATTTTTGTGGACCGGGCGACAGCATGTCATGCTCCGCGTGGCCACTTTCCGTCACTCCCTAGCCACCCTGGATGACGCCGCCCTCGGCCCGGGGCGGGCCGGGGCTACTGGCTGCGGCCGGGGTGCAGAAAATTTGGAGTGCGGTGGCAAGCGAAGCGCGACACCGCTCTCAGGCGCAAGAAAATGGAGCCAGAACTGAAAAAGGGCATGAAATTTGATGCGTTTGCCTTGCGTTTTGTAGTGGTTTGGGAGACGTGCAGTTACCCGCGGGCGTGGCCCCGGCGTGTCGGGGGGCTTGGACGTTTACGTTCACGGGCGCGGCGTGAGCGGCGTCCTTGTGGAACAGCTTGTTATCCAGTTATTCCTCTACATAGCCTTACGCAGTCAAGTGTTGCGCCTGAGGTCTTGCCCTCTTCAATCCTCTCTTTTCCATCTCGCTTGAATCCCATATGCTCATAGAAACCGATGCCCCGTTGATTCTGCCGAAGAACCCATATGACCACTTCACTGAATTCCTTCGCCAGTTCTGCCAAGGAGTAAGAGAACAGCCGCTTACCGTCGGTCTTCATGTGTTTAAATGCCCCATTTGGTTTTGGCGCGCCTGAACGAAGGGCGCGAGCGGAGTCCCATCGACATACGCCCCCTCCTGCATGGTCGGAGCGCTAAGACTGACGTTCACTTCGCCGGCAACTTCCACGTCCTGCGGAAAACCGCGCTCGATGAGTTCCTGACCGTGCTGAACGAGAGCACGTCTACGATGATGAAGACATCGGCCACTGGCAACAGTGACCGTACACCCCACGCTCCCCATTCGCAGCGAATGGCCGTGATCGCCGTTCCTCCAGCGGGCGAAACACCAAAGAGAAAGGAATGACCGGAGGACATCGTGATCCGTAGTCGTCGCCGTAGTCGTCCACCGAGGAGAGGAAGAATCGGTTGACGACTACGGCGACGATAACGGTGGACGATTGAGCGGGCAAAAACCATTTTTCCCTTCCGCCACGAGTGAACGGGCAGCCGTTATCCCCGGCGTGATTCAACACGGTGCCGCCACCCCAGTCCCGTTTTACCACAATCCACCCCAGTCCGTAATCCCCACCGCAACGCCAATCCCGGTGCCGTTCTTGCGGACCCCAACGACGCCGCAGACATCCAACCCGTTACTCGTCACAATCGCACCGACAATGGCCGGCAGGCGATACTTCTGCCAAATCGGTTTCAAAATGTCGGTCACGGCCTGGTCTCCGGCTACCGGGCACACCTGATCCGATGCCCCGGCAAGCCGACTGCATGCCGAGAGCGTCAGGACAACCGCAAGAACCAGCCCGCTACAGACGTTAACCCCAAACGCCTAGCCGCCCCTGCCTTCCAACCGAGCGCGTCAGATATCCAATTCCATCCGCGTCGTGATCGGCTTGAAGCCCTGCCGCTGGTAGAATCGACACGCCCCTTCGTTCTCGCTCCACACCTGGACCTGGGCCGCCGTAATCCCCCGCCCGCGAAGCCACTCGACGGTCGCCGAGAACAGCGCCTGCCCGATGCCGCGTCCCCGATAGGCGGCGGCGACCGCCGCATTGTCGATTAGCCCGTATCGGTGGCGGCGGAACATGGGCAGCGCCGGGTGCGCGCGTTCGGCCACGCAGGTTGACAGCAGGCCGACCAGAGCATATCTTGCCCATCATTGCTGGGCGAGGTTCATCGCCCGGTGAGGTACAGGAGTAGACGTGGCAATGAAGTCCTTTGTTGTCCAGAGGAGGAACCGATGAGTGCATCCAAAACGACGAATCTTCTATCCGATCCCGAGATCCGGCAGCATACCGAGCGTATTCTGGCGCTGCGTGAAGAGGAACGGCAAACACGGGAAAAACTCGGGGGCATCATCGCCGCGATCGGCGCTGAACTCATCGCCGTCAAGGCAGCGCTCGACAAACTTTCGGGCAAGACCGCCTGGCTGCGGTGGCTCAAGGGGCATGTGCACTACTCGGTGAAGACGGCGGAGCGTTATATGCTGGTTGCCCGGTTCAGCAAGAAATTCGACAGCGCTGTCGAATTTTTCGATCTGGATCCCACCGTCCTGTATCGAATCGCCGCGTTGCCCGATGCCATTGCCGCTACGCTGACCCCCGATACGCCGCTGACCGATCCCAAAACCGGGCGGCAGACACCCCTGAAGGACATGAGCACCCGTGAATTGGATCGGGCGCTGGATGCGCTGGAGGGCAAGGCGGCCCCGACCCAGCCGAAGGCGCCTCCGGGGGATGTGACATTGACCGGCACGACGCGCGAGGAGTTTGCTGCCGACTCGCTGCGGATCATGGGCCGACTGTCGGAGCAGATGACGGATATCCGGGGGCGGAAGGGGGCGTTGACTGGGGACTCGAAACAGCGCGTCCTGGCGGCGATCGAGAGCCTGCGCCGCATTGTTCTGAAATGGCCGGCCTGGGCCACTCCTTCCGACCAAAAGAAGACCGCGCGATGAGAGGAGATGCTAAGGACCAGACTCTATTCTGCTTTCGTCACCGGAGTATGTCGAGCGCATCAAAAGGCACTACTCACTGTTCCGCAGTAAGATCGATGGTCGAAAGGCAACGCCACCATCAAAAACAACAGCAGTTCTCATTATGGCACCGTCCCCCGCACCTTGGGTCGCGGGGACGGGAGATTGGGGTGAAAGACAAGGTAGAAAGATGAAGAGGAAAGACAAAGTAGGGTGCGACAGCCAT
>CAZWPN010000279.1:0-3481 GCA_964635275.1 uncultured Victivallales bacterium
TCTTCGGGCTGCACCCCTGGCCTGAGATAGACACGCAACCCACCGCGCATTCGCAACTCCACCCGCTCAGGCTTCCGCCGCGCGCTCGCCTCAGCGCCGCTTTCCTTGTCATCGTGCCGTCGATCTTTCACCACCCACCCCCCATTGCCAGCCCAGCTCAACACCATTATCCCCCACCCCTGACACCCGCGGGCTCAGGATGGAGATGTGGTACTGAAGGGCAGGCTCAGTTTCCTTCTTGTCACTTGCTCATTTCCACCACGGTAGCACCCCAGCCGCCGGCATTGCCCGGTGCCAGCCCAAAGGACACAACCCCCGGCGTTCGCCGCAGGATAGAGTGAACCGTCTCCCGTAGCGCCCCGATCCCCTTGCCGTGGATGATACGAACCTGCGTGATCCCCCGCTTTCGGCATTCATCCAAGTACGTCGGCACCAACTCACCCACATCCTGCGGCCGGAACGAATGCAGGTCGAGCACTCCGTCGATCGGCATTTGTACGGGTTCGTCGTCGGCCATGGATTCCCGCTACCTCCTGAACAGCCTCAGCACAAGATTCAGCACAATCGTCAGCACAATGCTCACCACAATACACGTGACCACCGGGAAGTGGAATGACGTGTTCTTGCCCTGGTAGTGAATATCGCCAGGCAGGTGCCCCAGCCACGGAATCTTCGGCACGACCAGGAGCACCAGACCAACAGCGGCGGTGACACAGCCGACGATCAACAACAGCATGCCAACGTTTTTCATCAATTACTTATCTTCCACGAAATGTCGCATCTCATCCTGGCACAGTTGTGCCCGGTCCCTCAAGATATCCCGAAACTCCCAGAGCTTGATTCCGGCCCGCTTGGCATCTGTCTTGGCATCATATGTCTTGATGAACCATGTCCCTGAGACTATACAGCATTGATACGAGGATTGAAACGAGCGAGTGCCCTTCCCTCGCAAGGAGGATCAGTGCGGGTCTGTATTCGTCGTGGCGCCAAGCAGATAGGCGGCACGTGCATTGAAGTCGAGGCACAGGGGAAACGCCTCGTGCTCGACGTCGGCCAGCCGCTGGACTGTCCGGACCCCGAAATGGCGGACATGCCGACCGTCTCCGGTTTTGAGAAGGCCGACTCATCCCTCCTGGGCGTTCTGCTGTCACATCCGCACCTTGACCACTACGGGCTGGCCTATCGGGTACCGACCACAACGACTTTCCTGTTGGGTGCGGCTGCCGAGCGAATACTGAAAGCCGCCGCGGTGTTCATCCCGTCGGCGAAGTCCCCGTCCAATGTCACGCACCTACAGAACCGCAAGCCGCTGAATCTCGGGCCGTTCAAGATCACACCCTTCCTGATGGATCATTCCGCCTACGACGCCTATGCGGTCCTTGTCGAGGCTGACGGACAGCGGCTGTTCTACACGGGGGATCTACGAGGACACGGCAGGAAGGCGACTCTGTTTGAGCGGTTGGTGGCACATCCGCCAGCCGGCGTAAACGTGCTGCTCATGGAAGGCACCACAATCCAACGGCAGGATACCGACAAGGGATTCCCCACCGAGGAGAATCTCGAACACAATCTGGCGAGAGTCTTTGAATCCGCAAAGGGAATGCCGCTGGTTTGGTGTTCCGGCCAGAACATCGACCGCCTTGTTACCATCTTCCGGGCAGCCAAGCGGGCTGGCAAGCAGCTTATCGTTGACATGTACACGGCCCATATCCTGGCGGCCACGGAGAACCCAAGGTTGCCGCAGGCCCACTGGGACGGTGTCCGGGTATTCCTGCCCAAGAGCCAGAAACTGCGAATCGTCCGGCAGAAGAGCTTCGCAGTATCGGACGTGTACAAGCCGTATCGCATCTATCCGGAGCACTTGGCTGCTGCAGCCGGGCGATCGGTCATGCTGTTCCGGCCGGGGATGACCCGCGAACTTGAGGACGCCGGCTGCCTGGACGGCGCATGTATGGTCTAGCCGCCGCAGTCCGACCTGATGGCGCCACAGAATTCGTAACCCCACCCGCCCCCTCAAACCGAATTGCGGATTTCCGCCAACCACCATCTTGCCATCACTGCCGCTACTGCTTCAGGCATAACACGCCCAGCCAGTGGAGTTTACCCTGAGCAAGCCCCGAGCTTGTCGAGGGGCGCGTCGAAGGGTTCGGATTCTCCTTTTGCTCGACCCCCAGACGGGATATGAACTCTCACGCCACTGGTTCTTGAGGGAATGACTCGCGAGCCAAACAGGCAGTCGCACAAGGTGGTCACTGAATCTTGGATTTCATGTCGTCTGCTTTCGGGTTACATTTGCTCCGCGCCATCGAACCAGCGCGCATGCAGTTTGACGAGATGCAACAGAGGTAGACGGTGGATCTACAGAGGCAAGAGCGGAACGAGTTGGACGGCAACGGCGTCCTTCTTCACGCCGGAGCTGCGTGTCCAGGCGTAGCGGTTGACCAGCGATCCACCCCTGACGCCAAGATCGCTTTGTTCAGGTCCCTGTTCCGCGGTCGCGAGGACGTGTACCCTCGCCGGTTCGAGAGCCGAAAGACCGGCAAGACCGGCTACAGTCCCGTTTGCGCGAATGAGTGGGTCAGAGATCTCTGCAACAAGCGTGAAGTCCAGTGCGCCAAGTGTCCGAACCGCCGTTTCCTGCCCGTGACCGACGAAGCCATCCGACACCATCTGACCGGCCAGGATGACAAAGGACGCGAATTCGTCATGGGTGTCTATCCGATGTTGCTGGACGAGACCTGCTTCTTCCTGGCCGCGGATTTTGACCGGGACACTTGGCGCGAAGACGTGGCCGCCGTTGCGGATACCTGTCGGCAGATGGGACTCCCCGCAGCCATCGAACGCTCTCGTTCCGGCAATGGCGCGCACCTATGGCTCTTCTTCGAGGAAGCCGTTTCTGCCCGGTTGGCCCGCGATCTCGGCGCGCACATTCTAACCGAGACAATGGAGCGTCGTCCGGACATCGGCTTGGGCTCCTATGACCGGTTCTTTCCAAATCAGGACACGCTGCCAGACGGCGGCTTCGGCAACCTCATCGCGCTGCCGTTGCAGAAGCGGCCTCGCGAATTGAGCAATAGCGTCTTTCTCGATGGATCAGGTGCCCCGCATGCCGATCAGTGGGCATTCCTGGCGAGTGTCTGGAAGCTCAGCCGCTCCAAAACTGAACAGATTGTTCGCACAGCCGAAAGCCGAAACCGCATCGTCGGGGTGCAATTCGCCATGAACGAGGAAGACGACGTTGCGCCATGGACCGCGCCACCGTCGCGCCGCCGCAGAGAGCCTCCCATCACCGACCCACTTCCAGAGACTTTGGATCTGGTAGTGGGCAACGAGATATACATCGCGAAGGATTCCATGCCGCCCGCGCTCCGCAATCGCCTGCTCCGACTGGCGGCTTTTCAGAACCCGGAGTTCTACAAAGCGCAGGCCATGCGACTGTCAACTCGCGGCAAACCGCGCGTTATCGGCTGCGCGGAGGACC
>CAZWPN010000280.1:0-3479 GCA_964635275.1 uncultured Victivallales bacterium
GCTGGTACCTCCATCCACCGGCGCCGTTCTGCGACCGCAGGATCACGTCAACCGCGGCCCGGAGCACATCGCGGATCTTGCTGTTCTTGCTGTGCCCCCAGGCCTCGGAGAGCGCGAGTGTTCCCAATCCGTGCTCGTACATGCTGCCTCCGAGGTAGCCGGTCTGCTTTTCCCCGGCCTTAAGGAGGAAGTCGATGGCCGCATCCATGGTCTTGCCGTACTCGCCCCTTCCGGGCACGTGCCCCTGAACCATGAACGCCATGAGGCCCACCGCCGTGCCCGCTACCGCCGGGCCGCCGCTTCCAGGGGCACGGCTCTCGAAGTGTCCGTCGTCGTTCTGGCGGCTCGCGAGAAAGGCCAGGCCCCGGTCAATAGCCGTGCGCACCTCGGGCGATAGCCGTGCGGTTTCCACCTGATTCTGGGCGACCGCCGCGGGGAGGACCGCCAGCAGCAGCGCCGTCGTTATGATCGTCATCGTTCTCATGATAGCATCCTCCTCTCGGGGAGTGTTCAGTATTCAGTGTTCAGTTGCCTAACGGCCTGTCACGTCCTGCCTCCTGAACCCTCCTCGGCTACTTCTTCTGCTCCGCTGCCGGCTCCTCCAATACCACTCGGCATCCGACCCCCGCACCGCGAAAAGAGAAGTCCCAATTTGCGAAACCTCGGGCCGCGGACCGGGTGAGCCGCACCAGCCCTCCAAAGCCCTCGCCGCGCACAACGTGGTCGCCAGGCGAGGAATTGTCGATCGTTCCGGCTTTCGGCCCGGTCGGATCGGTCACCGCCTGGGATGGGTAGGCGTAGTACAAGTCCTCGCACCACTCGCCGACGTTGCCCAGCATATCGTACAGTCCCCAAGTGTTCGGTTGCTTCTGCCCGACCGGATGCGTGCCCGCGGAATGGTGTTCCTGCTCCTTGTCCTCCCAGAGCGTGGAGAGAAGGCCCCCTTCGTAGTCCACCTTGCTGTTGCCGGCATACCAGGCAATGGCACCCAGTTCGGGACTGTTGTTCCCGCTCTTGATTGTCATCTTGCCGTTATACAATGCCGTGTCCGTGCCGGCGCGGCAGGCCCATTCCCATTCCGCCTCCGTGGGCAGTCGGAATTTCCCGCCGGCGCCGCCGTCCTTGCCCGCGGTTATCTCGCCGAGCTTCCGCATGAACTTCTGCGCCTGGTCCCGTCTCACGCTCTCCACCGGCGCCTGCGGCCCGGCGTTCGTGAACCAGCTGGGGTTGTTCCCCATCACCCCCTGCCACTGTTCCTGAGTCACTTCGTACTTGCCCATCCAGAAACCCTTCGTCAACTTCACCCGGTGCAGCCGCTCGTCCACATACCGGCCAGGTTCGTTGGTCTGACTCCCCATCATGAACTCGCCCGGCGGAATCCACACCAGTTCCAACTTCACCCCACCGGCGACGTCCAGCGTCTTCGTGGTCCCCGGCTTCCTTCCGCTCTCGTCAACCCGCGGCAACGCCGGATCCGGCGCCAAGCCTGGCACCTGCCAGTCCGGGCCGAACCAGCCCATCTTCTCCTTACATACAAAGCGTTCCCGCCCTCCGCTCCAGTTGGGTCCCGGGCGCGGCCCTAGATGCTTGTGCGGACCCTCCTCCGACGCCTGATGCAGTCGCCTGTGCTCCGGGTCCTTGCGGAACGCGTCGCTGAACCGCCTGACGGCTCCTTCGGCATCCTTGTACTCCTTCGCCGCCGCCACGGCGGCGGCCCTCTCTTCGTCCGTCAGTTTCCGGGAACGGTCATGCGGCTCGCCCCGCTCATTGACCTTCAGCGCCTCCAGTTTCGCCGTGGCCTCCTTGATCCGGCGTTCCGCAGCGGCCCACTCCGGATTCGCCTCGATTGCCGGTTTCAGGACGACCTCGTATTCCTGGCGCCCCTCCTCGTAGTACTTCTTCGCAGCCTCCTCGGCCCTTTTCACCTGCGCCGCCGCCCGCTCCTGGCCCGCCTGATCCAGCAAGACCTTCGCCCGGGCCGCGAAGTAAGGTCCGGATCTTCCGCCTCGCGCATACTGCGTCAGCCAATCACACAGTACGAACTGATCAAAGACGGTCGGGAACGCCTGGTCCACCGTCCCATCGTCGATCTGCCTGTACACCTCGCCCTGCCGCTTCGTGAGATCTTCATACGTGCGATCCTTCCGTTCCTGAAGTTCACGCCTGACTGGTTCTATCACGCCCCCGGACGCCCCAATCTTTCCATAGGGGGGCTTAAACCGTTCCTCAAGCGCCTTGTCGTCCTTGGGCAACGGAGGAGCGTCCCAAGCGACCCTTCTGTCGAAAGACTGGCGCAACTCAGTCCACGGCAACTCGCTCAGCCGTTCAACATTGTAAGCCGCCGCGGCTGCCTTCTCATCGAACGCGGCGGGCGCCTTCTCCTCGGCCTTCGCTGCCGTGGCGCCGAGCAGCAGTCCCGCGCCCAGCAGATTGATCGGCATCCGTTTCATCGCGTTCATCGTAGTGTTCCTTTCGTTTTCAGGTTTCAGTCAGTTGCCCTGACTCCTGATCCCCTGACACCTGACACCTGACACCTGAAACCTTCTCCCCCCCCCCTCCTTCACGGCTTGGGCATGGCTTTCGCCGTCAGGTCGTAGCAGTCCAGTGCCTTCCTTGTTCTGACCACAATCTTGCCGTCGAAAAACGTCGGCGTCGTGCAATTCAAACAGTCGAAGATGGAACTTGCCACCATGGTAACCCCCGTCGGCGCCGGTTTGAACAGGCCGATGCCATAGCCATCCCCTTTGGGTATCGTGGCCAGGAGCTTGCCATCCACCGCGGTCGGTGATGTGGTTTCCGTCACCTTTTCTTGCCACCAGAGTTCCTTGCCGGTCTTCACGTCGATGCATCCCAGGTGGCCAACCCAATTCCCATCGATCTTGCGGCAGTAGGCCATATAGACAAGCCCCTCGTGGATCATCGCGCTGGTCCCCCGATAGCCGCCATCGACGTTCCAGATCTGTTCGGCCTTTTCGGGGGAGAGGCGGAAGGCGGTGGGGTGCGAACCGGTTATCAGGATGTCGCCCTGCACGACCGGACTGCCGTGGTTGTTGTTTCCACCCGTGCCGCCGGGCGCCTCCCACACCACTGCGCCGGTATCCGCTGCCACGCAGAAAAGCAGTTTAGCCGTGCAGCACAGGACGTACTTCTTGCCGTCTTTCTCCCAGGCCATCGGCGACGAGTGCCAGGCGGCCACCTTGTCCTGCTTCCATTTCACCGCGCCGGTGGCAGCATCGAAGGCGGTCAGCGGTCCGCCCTGCACGATCAGCAGTCCGTCCATGACCAGCGGCGAGGAACTGCAACTGCTGTCGATATACAATTCGTGCTTCTTGGTGTTATCGCCGACTTCGCCCTTCCAGATTTCCTTGCCGGTCGCCGCGTCAAGACAGTAGACCGCGCAGGCAGTGCCCAACACGTACACGCGCCCGTCCGCCACGCACGGCATGGCGCTGGCGCCGGCGCCAAACTTGTACGCATAC
>CAZWPN010000281.1:0-3478 GCA_964635275.1 uncultured Victivallales bacterium
CGAAGCGCCGGCAAATCTCCTCGGTTTGTGCCAGGACCAGGTCCCGGTACGGCGTGCCGGGACACAGGAAGGTCCAGGAGAAATCGGGACGGCGGTCGGAGGGGTTGGCCTTCGGGTCCACGTTGAAGCTGAAGGAGGTTCCGTCGCGCTGGCGCACGGTCCATTCGGGGTGCTGCAAGACATCCTGAACCGACCACCCCAGCGTGAGGTAGATCGGTGCCCGCACGCCGACCTCGTGGCAGGCTTCGATTTGGGCCTGGAGCAGGTTGATCTTCAGATGAGGGTGAGACTGCCCGACCTTGGTCGGATAGTAGGACCAGCCGTGATGGCACTTGGCAAACACAGTGATCGAGTTCACGTTGCCTTGCCGCAGCGCCTCCTGAAACTGGCGGCGCCGGAAACGGGCGCCGATTGCTCCAATATGCTCCGAGGTGTGGAAATCGAGATGAACCTGCCGTGCACACAACGAATTCATTCAGACTCCCTCTTTTTTTTGATCCTAACGAACACGGGTGGCGAGTGTTGCCAGTTGGCGAACCGTGTCCGGCCCCAGTCCGCCCTCCTGGAAGATACCCACGTTGAAGGTGACGCCGCCGCCCACGGCCTGGAACTCCCGAACCACTGTCTCCAGATCCGACAGGGTGTATAGCGGCTTCTCCATCTGATGCGGCTTTGGGGCGATCCATGGAAATGCCGGATTCTGCCAGTCGAGATTGAACGAAATGCCCGTTTCCCACATGCAGTCAATGGGCAGCAACGCGTGCCAGAGGCACGTCGGCGGGGGTTGCAACAGGGAACATGTACTCACATAACCGGTGCAGTCCGTGACAGCGCGCCCCAAGGCCGGCTTCCTCGAAGGCCGGCCCGGAAGGAGCGTCAGGACGTCCGTGCCACGACCATAGCGAATCTTCCCCTTCAGCAGGAACTCGGACTCGCCCGACAGGTAGTCCTGGCCCGGAATCAATGGCTGGGAGAAGCCAAGACAGAGGGAGCCATTGTTGAAGGTCACGGCCGCATCGGGGTTGCCGGCTCGCGCAGCCTGCCGCATGGTGACCAGAAACTGCCGCACCTCCGGATCCAAGGAGCCGCCGTCGAACCACCAACCATCCAGCAGCTTGCCGAACCGCCGGGCGTATTCCTCGACGAAGGCCGCGTAGTTGCGGTGGTAATCCGTATCGGACATCGACAGGGGGCCGTGCGGGAACTTTTTGGCCTGGAGCGGCAACGGGATGTAGGCAATGAACCGCCGGCCAAGCTTCTTCACTTCCTGCGCGACTTCCCAGATCAGGTCGCGCCGCGTGCAGCGGCCGGGCCCGACCCATTGGTCCATCACGCGGTTAGGGCTGACATATCCTGTGTTCTGTCCTATCGTGAAGATGAGCCAGTCCGCCTTGGTCCGGCGGAAATCCTTGATGAACCGGTCCAGATCGAACCGGTCGGTCGCCTTGTCGATATCCTCAATACGCCTGCCGAACTGCGGCGGGGTTTTCGGCACGCACCAGTGTACCATCACACCAAACTTGCCCTGACGCATCCAAGACGCCCGTGATGTTGACATAATCATCCTTTCTTTCAGTCGCTCTTCTCCCCGCTTCTATTGCGCGCGAAGCGGGATAGTCTTCTGCCCTTGCGCCCATTTCACGATCAAGGTGATGTCGGTCGCGGAGCGGACCTGGATCTTCGGTTCCTCGTCCGGCGACTGGCGTTTGGCGCAGTGCAGGTCCAGTTCGGCGCCTTTGCCGAACGGATAGCGCTGCACGCCATGCTCTTCCAGCAGGCGCACATCCCAAAGCAGCGTGCGCGCGCCCACGTCCGGACGGAGACCGAACACGTATTCGAACAGGACGGTAATCGGCGGCACGCCGGTCCAGCCGACAAAATCTTTCGCACAGTTGCCTTGTACCTTCTCGGGGGCGTAGTTCTCGAACAGCGTGCCTTGCTTGACGAACGCCGCAACGACATTCCCAATATGATTGCACGCGATCTCGTGGGCCAGTTCATCCTGCCCCACCTGGGTGAGCCCGCGCAGCACCATGTAGTTGGTCGGCGCCCAGACCGCGCCGTTCCAGTAGCCGCCGTCGGGCACATACTGCGGATGATCTGCCGAAAGGGTCGGCACCCGGTGCGGCCGGTTGAACTCCCGCTTGTTGCAGAGGTGCGCCACAAAGGCATCCATCCGGTCCGCGGGAACGATGTCCGCCAGCAGGGCCCAGTAGGCGCCGATGGTTTTCAGGTCCGACATCTTCCCGTCGCGGAACCGGTCCACGTAGAACTTCCGCCGCCGGTTCCACATCTTCGCGTTTACATGCGCCTTCAGGTGTTCCGTTTCCGTTACCAGGTCGGCGACATCGTTTTCGCGCCCCAGCACCCTAGCCATTTCAATCAGGCACCGGTTGGCGAGGATCTGCTGGCAGGTCGTGTCGATCCAGGACATGAACCCGTGCTCCCAGGCGGGCTTGCAGCAAGGCGGCAGGCGCGGCTGGTTGTCCATGCCGCACCCCCAGCCGCTGGAGAAGTAGGAACCGTCCGGCCAACTGCGCCACTTGCGGAACCACGTGGTGTAGGAGAGCAGCGGAGGGAAGACCGCCGCGAGACGCTCCTTGTCGCCGGTGTTGAGGTAGTATTCCCATTCGGACCACGGCATCAGGTTGGGGCCCGTGCTGGAGACGTCGTTCCGCTCGAAGCGCTCCGACCCGTCCGACCAACTGATTTCGCGGCAGATGAATCCGTCCTTGTGCTGGCGGGCGTAGAAGTTGTCCAGCGTCTGCTGGAAGTTGAAAGCCGCGGAACCATAGCGCCCGAAGTGGAGCATGAAGACCGAGTCCCACATGAAGATACAGCCGTTGAAGGCGGTATCAATGTAGGGGCTTACAAAGCCGATGTTCTCCTCCGGGATCCGGAGGTTGCCGAAGGCCAGCTCCCACGCCTTCCAGTAGCAGGCGATCGCATCGGCATGCCCCTCCCACTGCGGAACCGGCAGCCGCTCGCGGATCTCCGCGAACTTCGGCGGCGGCGTGCGGTCCACCGGCTTGCGCGGGAACACGCTCTCCTCGGCCCAGCGGTTGGCCGTGAATGTGGCGATATCGTACATGTCAACGGTTTTGGTTATTCGTTGCATTCGTTTACTTCCTCTCCCCCTCCAACGTTCAACGCTATGGACACCGATCCCGGAAGTCCGCCGTGCAGCCAACCGCGGGCCGCAGCCATATTCCCCGCGCCGTGTTGTCCAAACACGATCTTGAGACGGCGTGCGGCCATATTCAAATTCCTATCCTCTGTCCAGCACCCGTCGTCGACGGGTGCTGATGCTACCGAACGCGGGTGGCGAGTTCGGCCAGTTGGCTGACCGTGTCCGGTCCCAGTCCGCCCTCCTGGAAAATGCCGACGTTAAAAGTGACGCCGCCGCCCACGGCCTTGAAGTCGCGCACCACGGTTTCGAGGTCATCCACGGTATAGAGCGGATCCTCCATCTGGTGGG
>CAZWPN010000282.1:0-2933 GCA_964635275.1 uncultured Victivallales bacterium
GTAGTAGCCGCCCTGTGGGCGGCGTCTGCTCTTCTGTAGGCCGGGCATGCCTGCCCGGCGCGGCAGAGCACGGCAGAGACTGCCGTGGCTACAAAGAGGAGCGGAGTCACTGTAGCCCCGGCAGTCTCTGCCGGGTCCGGGAAAGAGATTTGAGAAGGATGCCGGCGAGACGCCGGCTACTACAGAGCGGAAGCCGCCTCTTTTGTAGTAGCCGCCGTGTCGGCGGCATCTGGTGTGCGCTCATAGGCGGCAAAGCATGAAGAGCAGCCTGGGCGCCGATGGGGAGAATGAGACCCTTTCCCGCATCCCTCAGTGTCCTCTGTGACTCTGTGAGAGATATCCCGCACTCCGCATACCGTATCGGCATTTCCTGACATGACTATGACTATTTCCGCTGTCATTCCCTGTTACAACTCAGCGGCGACCATCCGTGACGCATTGCGCTCAGTGGAGGCGCAGACCGTCAAGGCGGACGAAGTGGTTGTCGTGGATGACGGTTCGACGGACGACAGCGCCGGGATCGTGGAGCGGGAGTTCCCTTGTTGTCGTCTGATCCGTCAGAAGAACGCCGGCCCTGCCGCGGCGCGTAACCGGGGCGTGTCGGAGGCGATGGGCGATTGGATCGCGTTTCTTGACAGCGATGACGCGTGGCTCCCTTGGCGGCTATCCGCAGTGCTGGACCTGGCATCTGTCCATCCCGATGTCGGACTTTGGTGCGGCGAGGCCTTGAGATGGTCCGGTTCGTCGACGGCAGCACCCCAGCCAGTGAAGCCAACGTTTCATCGCGTGGCTCTTGATTGTTTCCTGAGCAACAACCCGATTGCAACCTCCAGCGTATTGGTCAGGCGCGATGTTCTTCTTGAGTCGGGCGGCTTTGATCCGGCTTTTCGCGGCCCTGAAGACTTCGATCTGTGGCTGCGCGTGGGTGCCCGTGCGCAAATCGCATTCATCGAGGCGCCAGTGGCGCTGTACCGTCGCGTTCCGGGCAGTCTGAGCATGGACGACCGCCGTTTCCTGCCTGAAGTGCTTCGGGTTCTTGACAAGGCGTTTGCCTCCGGCGGCGCGCTTGCGTCGCATCCGCAGTGGAGGTCCCTTGCGCTCTCAACTCAATACTGGAATGCGTCGTGGATGGCTTTCGAGCGCGGAGACCGGCGTGCGGCGGTGGCGTTATGGGCGCGGGCGTGGCGGCTCAACCGGCGGGCGCATGCACCCGCTCGCCGCGCCTGGTTTCGACTGGGGGTCAGGTATCTGGTGGGGGAGAGGGTTGAACAGAAGATAGCGAAGGAAACGAAGAGAAGAGTCGCCGCAAGTGGCGGCGACGGGAGAGTGAACGATGGGATGGATGACTGAGCTGGTATATGCGGGGATGCCTGTGCCGCGGGTTGTGAGACCCTTCATTCGCGGCCTCTACCGGGCGGGCGTGTGGATCGTGGAAGGGTGCACAGTGGCCAGGAAATTGGTCTGGATCGAGCCGGTCATGCGTTCGGTGTGTTTCTCGATCGGCAGGGGGCTGCGCGCGGACAGGCTGCCGTACATGCGTGGGAAGGGGCGGTTGACGTTCGGGAGCCACGTCTGTTTGTCCGGCCGGAGCAGCTTCTATTTCATGAGCGGGATGCCGGAAGAGCCGGAGATAGCCATCGGGGATCACGTATTTGTGGGCAATGGGTGCACGTTTTCGGCGGCGCGGTCCATCACGGTCGGGAATCACTGTCTCATAGCGGCCGGTGTTCGGATCCACGACAACGATGGCCACCCGATGGACCCGGAAAGACGACGGCGGGGTGAGAGAATCCGGGCGGACGAAGCCGGCCCAGTTGTGGTTGAGGATAACGTCTGGATCGGCGCCGATGCGACGATCCTCAAGGGGCTTCGGATTGGACGTGATGCCGTCATCGGCGCCGGCGCAGTGGTGACTGCGGACGTGGCGCCAGGGACTGTGGTGGCCGGCAATCCCGCGCGTGTCGTGAAAACGCTGGTTGTCGGGTGATCGAGACAGAGACAGGAAGACGTTGAAAACAATACTGTTCTGCAATCTGATCCCGCGGAAGACAGGGGCATTTGAGCGTTTCCTGGAGCTCTTGGGGACGGAATTCGCGCGGAATGGCGATTCGCTTCTTCTGATTCTGGCGGGTGATCCGATCCTTCCCGTGGCGGAGTCGTGGCGCAAGGCTGGAGTTCGTTGGACGGTACTGCAAGGGTGGAGTGACGCTTGCGGGCATGAACACCCGTGGCGTATGACGCTGCCGGCGCTTCGTCTCGTGCGTCGCGAGAAACCCGATATTGCGGCTGTGCACTTCGGCAACGAGATCCCGTCACTCACGGCTTGCCTGCTGGCGCGCGCAACCGGCATGTGGGACGTGCGATGGGTCTGGGAGCAAGATCAGCAGATAGCGGACCCAAAGTTGTTCTCCGCGAGGGTTTCACGGTTACGCGCCTTGAACCTGGCGTTTCAGCATTTTGTCGCTGTCTACGAGGATGGACGGCGGTCCATGATGCTCAGGGGGGTGCCGTCGTCGCGTATTGCGGTAATTCACAACTCGGTGGGTGGCCACGTGCCAACGGCATCTCGCGAGGCGCTGCGTGCGGGGCTCGGGGTGCCGTCCCAAGCAACGTTGCTGCTTACTGTCGGATCGCTCATCCCGCGGAAGCGCATAGACTTCACCATCCGGGCATTGGGGGCGTTGCTGCGTTCGGACGGGTCCACCTTTCTTGCGATAGCGGGCGACGGACCGAGTCGCGAAGAACTCGAGGGAATTGCGCGCAGCGAAGTGCCGGATGGCCGCATCCGGTTCCTGGGGCTTCGCAACGACGTCCGGGATCTGCAGGCGGCTTCCGATGTTTACGTGCATGCTTCGCTGGCGGAGACGTGCACCTATGCGGTGACCGAGTCCATGGCGGCGGGGATTCCAGCCGTGGTGACAGATGCCGGGGCA
>CAZWPN010000282.1:2943-3475 GCA_964635275.1 uncultured Victivallales bacterium
GGGGCACACCGTGAGCAGATTGCGGATGGGGAAAGCGGCTACGTGGTGAAGGCGGATGATGCCGCTGGATTTGCTGCGCGTGTCGCGGAACTTGTGGCTCATCCGGATCGTCGCGCCGCCATGGGGCGGAAGGCAATTGAACGATGGCAGTCCAATTTTCGGGTGGAAATTCAGGCCGCCGCTTACCATGCCCTGTATCGGCGCATCGCGAGAATCGCGTAAGTGAGTCGGTTAAGCATATCCGAGCAAGTGGGTCGGTTAAGAAGGCGGTTAAGTGTAATACAGCAAGGCACTAACGCGCATTAAACGGACACTTAACCGATACTCCAAAGGTAGTATGAGACCACGCGTGCTCCATGTTGTAATCTCCCTGGCTCCCGGCGGGCTGGAGCGGTTGGTGGTGGATTGGACCAACGCCCGGAATATCTGTTGGCCGGGCAGTGCAGAGGTCTGTTGTCTTGATGAGGCTGGGGTGTTGGCAGGGGAGGTTGGACAGAAGACGGAGGACAGATGGCAGAGGGCAGATGATGGG
>CAZWPN010000283.1:0-3465 GCA_964635275.1 uncultured Victivallales bacterium
GCGGCTTGACGCGCCTGATCCTGGACGTGGGTGTGGCCCGTCAAGCCGGGCTACGGGAAAGAGCGGCGTCAAGCCGTCGCACTCCAAATTCTCGTCGCCACTTGGAGTCAATCATGCCAGAAAGAGGCGGAATGAGACGCGCCAGACCTGGAGAACTTCCGCGCGTCGCTTGACAACGGGCGGCGGGGTCGCGAATATGCAGCGGTTATCAGAGGAACCTTCGATGCAGATTGTAGATACCGATTACCTTGTGATTGGCAGCGGGATTGCCGGCCTTATGTCGGCCTTGAGTCTCAGCCGGCGCGGACGTGTGCTGGTGGTGACCAAGAAAGACCGCGCCGATAGCAACACCAACCATGCGCAGGGCGGGATCGCCTGCGTCATGGCGCCTGGCGACAGTTTTGAGGCGCATATCTGCGACACGCTGCAGGCTGGTGGCGGGTTGTGCGACGAATCTGTAGTGCGACGAATCGTCGGCGATGGGCCAGCCCGGATTGCGGAGATCGAGTCCATGGGCCTCGAATTCTCGGGGCGCACGGATCTGCCGGGCGGCGGCTATGACCTGGGGCGGGAAGGCGGGCACTCAAACCGCCGAGTTTTGCATGCCGGCGACATCACCGGCCAGCGGCTCGAGGAGGTTCTTCTGGCTCGGGTTCAGGCGGAGCCCGCCATTCGGGTGATAGAGCATGCCATGGTGATCGACCTGATCACGACCGGATGGCTCCAACTGGACGGGGAGAATCACTGTGTTGGCGCTTACGTGCTGGAGCGCCTGACGGGCGAGATTCTGGCAGTACGGGCACCGTACGTCATCTTTGCGACCGGCGGCGGTGGAAAGGTATATCTGTATACCAGCAATCCGGATATCGCAACGGGCGATGGAGTTGCGGTTGCGTGGCGCGCGGGTCTTCCGATCAAGGACATGGAGTTCATCCAGTTTCATCCCACATGCCTGTACCACCCGGAGGCCAAGTCGTTCCTGATCAGCGAGGCGGTTCGCGGGGAAGGCGCGAAATTGGTGGATGTGCATGGCGTGTCGTTCATGGAAAAATACGACTCTCAAGGTGCCCTGGCACCGCGCGACATTGTCGCCCGCGCCATTGACAGCGAGATGAAGGCCACGGGTGCGCCGTGTGTCTTCCTGGACATCCGGCATCGTTCTTCCCGGTTTCTCCGGGAGCGCTTCCCGAATATCTACCGTGCTTGTCGCCGATTCGGGTTCGACATGGCCCGTGAGCTTGTCCCGGTTGTTCCTGCGGCGCACTACTTCTGCGGCGGCATTGAGGCGCAGGTGGACGGAACCACTGCGATGCCCGGCCTCTTCGCCGTTGGCGAGGTCGCCTGCACGGGGCTTCACGGCGCCAACCGACTAGCCAGCAACTCCCTGCTTGAGGCCCTGGTTTGCGCTCATGCCCTGGACGGCAAGTTGGGGACTCTGCCGCCCGCCTCGGACTATCCGCGCGTTCGCATACCCGACTGGGAATACGGAACGGCGGTCCCGAGTGACGAGGCCGTGGTGGTCGAGCACAACTGGAACGAAGTGCGGACCTGCATGTGGGATTACGTTGGCATTGTCCGCACGGACAAGCGCCTGGAGCGCGCCATGCGGCGCATCCGGAATGTCCGGCAGGAGATTCGACAATACTACCTGGACTATCTTGTCACGGCCGACATACTGGAATTGCGCAACATCGCGGACGTGGGGGAGTTGATCATCCGCTCCGCGCAGCAGCGCCGCGAAAGTCGCGGGCTTCACTATACGTTGGATTGTCCAAGCCTGCTTCCGGAAGCCAGGAACACGGTGATTCGAGATGCGCCAGGCCGACGCTGGTAGTCTGGTCTGCGGTTGTGGTTGGCGTGGCGTCGGCGGGCGATTCCGGCTGGCCCACAGGGAGGTGAGATCCAGTGCGCATAGCGACTTTCAATGCCAATTCGGTGCGGTCAAGGTTGGACATTGTCCTGGGCTGGCTTAGCGAGCATCGTCCGGATGCGCTGGCCATTCAGGAGACCAAGGTTGAGGACAAGGACTTTCCAGCTCTTGCGTTTCGGGAAGTGGGGTATCATGTCGTCTACAGGGGTGAGAAGTCCTATAACGGCGTGGCGCTGGCGAGTCTGACGGAACCGGAAGACGTGTCCTTCGGCCTCGACGACGGCGGCGAGGTGGACGGGCCGAGGCTGCTGAGCGCCAGGGTTTGTGGTGTGCGGATCGTTAATACTTACGTGCCGCAAGGCCGCGAAATAGACCACCCGATGTATGCCTACAAACTTCGATGGTTTGGCCGGCTCAAGGAATACTTCTCCCGCCACGCCACACCGAGGCAGAACGTGGTGTGGGTGGGGGACATGAATGTGGCGCCCGAGGCGATGGATATTCACAATGCGGAGGCGCAGGCGGAGCATGTCTGCTTCCATGTAGATGTCAGGCAGGCATTTAAGAGCGTGGTTTCCTGGGGCTTTGTGGATGTCTTCCGAAAGCACCACCCGGAACCGGGTCAGTACACCTTCTTCGACTATCGAACCATCAACGCTGTTCAACGCAACATGGGGTGGCGCGTTGATCACATACTGGCGACGAAGCCGCTGGCGGCGAAATCGGTGGATGCCTGGATAGACCTGAAACCGCGGCTTGCCCAAAAACCGTCCGACCACACCTTCCTCGTCGCCGATTTCAACGTTTGACCATTCTAGACCCCGTTCGAAAAGCCCTTTCGAGCAACGTCCAGATAGCCGCCTCGACCTTGTACAGAGACCGGATACGCAACAGGACCTCAGTGCAGGGCAGGCAGGCCGTATCGGGTTCTTTGTCCTGCCTGCGTCTGCGTTGCTGTGTGCGGGAGAACACGGGCCGCAATCTGCCACGCATACTACTGTGCACAGTCGGAAGTAGAAACTCTTCGCTTCCGTGTCCAGTGTTCGCACTGCGAACATGCGGCAGGGCGGGGGATGGGCCGCGGCGGGATGCTTGGCATGGTTGCTGCTTCCCGGTGCTGCATGGCACAACAACTCATACCATGGTTGCACACTGACCAGAAGTGGCCGAGATATGAGGTGAGCATTCCCAAAGAATGCGAAGTGCTTGGGAGCACCCTGAGCCTCGGCTATGGAATGCAAAACGTTTTGCGGACTCGTGTACGTCCTTTGTTTACGGCTCGCTCGGCCCGCTTCGCCAGGATGGCTACGCAGGCCGGCGGAGCCGCTGCCGCGAAGGTGCCCGCAATGGGTCCCGCCTGGAGTACCGCCCTTAGGCTAGGATTTAGGGAAGTGCGGTGTGCCTTGACATGAAACATAACGAACATTATAAGGAGCGGTTCGTTCGGGAATCGGCACGGACCGCAGGTTGATAAATATTAAGGTCTGAATCACGAAGAAGAGCGTCTTCTGTTTGCAAGCGCGCCGGAAAGTGAACATGTCGCACATCGAGTTGGAGCGCCGTGGCGTAAAGATGAGCGGAGGAACAGATGCAGA
>CAZWPN010000284.1:0-3418 GCA_964635275.1 uncultured Victivallales bacterium
GTTCGGCACGGGGGGCCGTGCGCGCTCCAGCCGCTCGCTCACCATGGATCTGGGCAGCGGCGCGTACGTGAAGCTGTCGGAGGGGCCGGCATCCGGCCGCGACGCGCTGGTGAGCGCGGCCGTGGCGTGGATCGTGGCGGCCGCGCTCGCCGTGGGCCTCGCGGCCCTCGCCGGCTCGCTGATCGCCCGCCGGATCGCACGCCCGGTGGTGGCGCTCACGGAGGCGAGCGACAGGATGGCCGGCGGCGATCTCGGCGCCCGCGCCCCCGTCGCCGGAGGCGACGAGGTCGGGCGCCTCGCCGAGTCCTTCAACGGCATGGCGGCTCGCGTGGAGACGACGGTGACAAGGCGATGCTGCAGATCAACATTGAATATCAGGACGGCACCCGCGAGACCCTTTCCACTGATTCGAAATGGAAAACGATCAACGGGCCGATCCTCGAGAACCGCCTTTGGGGCGGCGAAACCTATGACGCCCGCGAGGATCAGGAGGGTTGGACGCTTCCAGGCTTCGACGATTCCGCCTGGATTCCTGTCAAAATCAAGGATCGCTGCCGCGGACTGATGAAGGCGCAGCAGATGCCGCCGGTGCGCGTGATGAAAACCGTGGAACCGGTGGAGATCACACCGGACAAGACTGAGCCCGCCGGTCTTCAAAAGCAGGTCCGGGTTTTCGATATGCAGGAGCTGTTCGGCGGATGGTCCAGAATCGGGGTCAAGGGGAAATCGGGGCAGAAGGTCAATATTCGATACTCGGACCGCTTGACCGAGGCAGGATTCGTGGACCAACGCTGGCAGCGCTCGACGAAGGGCAGAGATGAGAATTCGACGCGAGCTGCTTTAAAACTCTGCACCGATACCTATGTGCTGAAAGGCGCGCCGGAGGGAGAGGTTTATGAACCGCGATTCACCTTCCATCCGGTGCGGTATGTACAGGTGGAATACAACCCGGACGAGGTTGAACTGCTTAAGGTCGAGGGCAGGCATACCTATCAAGACGATGACTACACGAGCATCTTCGAATGTTCGAACGATCTGCTCAACAAGATCCATGCCGCCGTCGTGCAGACGATCAAGAACCAGGCCTTCGGCATCCCTCTGGATTGCCTGAACCGCGAGCACTGGGGCTGGGTCGACCCCGCTACCATCGCAGGCACTTTCTATCCACGCCAGTTCATCCCCCTGTTCTGGCGCAAATGGATCGAGGACATCCGGGAGTCCCAGTATGTTAACGGCGCCATTCCGGATATCGCGCCGCATTATATCTACAGCTGGAACAATGTCGACCCAATCTGGGGCGGGAGCTTCATACGTATCATCTGGTTCTATTACCAGTACTATAACGATCTGTCCATCCTGCGAGAAAATTATGACTCCCTCAAGCGCTTGTTCGCCTATCACGCGCAGAACAAGAAGAACGGCATCCTGACCGAAGGAAGGTACGGAGACCACATGATCCCCGGCGATGCCCCCGGAAATGAAGTGTTCGTTTCCACCGAGACCGACGTTACCTATCTGTGGACTGGCTGGTACTTCGAGAGCGCGCGCACCCTGGCGCGCATCGCCCGCATTCTGGGCAAGAACGCGGAAGAAGTCCAGTATGCCGCCATTGCCGAGGAAACCCGCAAGACGGTCAATGACATGTGGTTCCACGCCGAGGAAGCTATCTATGACCATGGATCGCAGACTGCGCAGTATTACGCGCTGGCAGCCGGTTTCGTACCCGAAGGTTACCGGCAAGGGGTGCTCGACCGCGCCCTCAAGGACCTGCGGGAGAAGTACCACGGCAACCACCATACCGGCAACACCGGCACGACCGCCATGCTCGACGCGCTGGGTGATTATGGCCGCGCGGATGTGCTCTACGACATGATCAACAGAACTTCTTATCCCGGCTGGGGCTATATGATCGACCACGGTTCCACCACGATCTGGGAAAGTTGGTCGACAGATAACCGTGTGGGATGCGAACTTTCTATGACCATGTATACCACGGTCGATGAATTCTTCTTCAATGAGCTGGCAGGCATTAAAGGCCCCGGATATTTCGGCGACAGCCTCTTTGACAAGCCCGGCTTCGCTTCGGCGGTCATCGCCCCCTACTTGCCGGATGACATGCGCTATGCCAGGGCAAACATCCGCACCGTTTATGGAAGGCTGGCTTCGGGGTGGGAGAAGAAGGACGGCAAGATATGCTTCGACATCTCGTTGCCCGGCAATACGGATGCGGTGGTACGGTTACCTGTGGGGAGCAGAGGAACGGTACAGGAAAGCGATTCGGTCCTTTGGAAGGACAGCGCGTTCACGAGCGCTGCGGACGGCATTGCGGAAGTCAGTTTCGCTGACGGTACATTGACCATGAAACTGGGATCCGGTGATTATCATTTCGAGGTCACATGAAACCGGCGGTACAACCCCGATCCCTGGCAGAGGGATCCGCCATTAACGCGTCCTTCTGGAACGACCTGATCACCAGGACGATTAAATTGGTCATCCCTTTCACGTCCATCGAGACGATGTTCCGGGGACACGCCTTCGAGGGTCAGATCTTGAACGGGCTGATCGGCCCGGTTATTCTAGAATTCCAGGCCAGGGTGACGCTGCTGACGAGGCCACAGGAGCATGGTAGATGGCACAGGCCAACAGATCTCAGGCGGTAGGCAAACGAGGTAGCCAGTGGACCGCCTAGCCCTGGTGTATAGGTTGCGGGCAGGAGCAAAAGACACGTACATCCAGGCTCATCACGAGATCTGGCCGGAGATGCGGGATTTCCTGGTGCGGGCCGGTGTGGCACAGATGACGACCTTCCTGCGCGGCGACACGCTCTTCCTCTACGCCGAGATAGCCGACCTTCGAGCATACCAGGAATTGGAACGAGTTGATCCCGTCAGCCGGCGTTGGGAAGCCTGGATGGCGACGCTCCTCGATCAGCCATTTGATGATCGGGAGCTGGGGATCTTTGCCGACCTAACCGAAATCTGGCACTTTCCGCTAGAGGATGGCCTTGGCATGGCGCCTGCCGATCGCTAAAACGCAGACAATTTTCTCTCCCGAGAACTCGGTGGAAAGGCCCCGGTCCGAGACAGCGCGAGTTTTCTCACCATTTGTCTTAGTTAAAAGGAAAGGAGAACACAAACCCCATGCTCGATCCTACGACGCGTGTAATCAATACTTTCGCGGGCAAGCCGCTCGACCGGTTGCCAGTCTTCGATATTATTCACAATGTCGACTTCATCGAGAGTGTGACCGGCGACAAGGTCACGCCGGCGAAGGCCGAGGATCTGGTTTGCCAGGCGGTGCGGCAGAACTTGGATCTTGTGCGTCATTTCTGTATCCCGGACTTCCTCGAGCCACGCGAGGAGGTAGATGACGACGGATTTGTCTACCGAAGCGAGTGGTGGACAAAGGAGATCCGCGA
>CAZWPN010000285.1:0-2290 GCA_964635275.1 uncultured Victivallales bacterium
ACGAACTGCTGCTCGAGGCATCGAGGGAAGGGCCTGGCGGCGCCACTCCGGGGATCTATGCCGTGGCGACCGACGGCGATGTGGTGCTTGCCGTGACGTACGGGAGATCGCCCCGGTGGTCTCCCGACCACAAGCGGTTCGCTTTCCTGCATGAAGGGCACATATGGATTGCCGACGTTACCACACGGACCACGGCGCCCTTTGCCGATAACATGCGCTACGGGTCTCCCCCCACGGCGTTCGTCGAGACCATGCCATTCCCGCACGCGCTCGTGTGGAGTCCGGACGGGCGGGCCCTGGGCACTTGGGTATGGGAAAGCGGATGGGGAATGGGCGGCAACGACCTCGAGCACCGCGCACTATACTTCTTTCCAACGAAGCACGATGATGCTGGCCCCGAGTGGCGGTTGGGTGAACAGCGCTGGGTGGGGAGAATCAGCTTCTGTGCCGATGGTTCATTGGTCGCATATGAGGTCTACGACACGATTCCAGGCCTCGGCGCGTCCACAGTCCGCGTCGTGCTGTTTGAGCGGGCCACCAATCAGAGACGGGAGATTCGTCTCGCGGGTGTGGACACCATGGCCATACTGAACCCTCTCCTGTCTCCCGGCGGCGGAAGCATGTCTGTGGACTGCATTCTGCGCACGGACAGACATGACCGCAGGACCTTTATCGTCGATGCGGAGAGCGGGCGCCAGACTGCCTTGCCGAAGATGCACCCAGTGGCCGACTGCAGTACAACGGGGATCGGGCGGTCTCCGAATGGGCAGTCACTGCTGGTTGTGGCCCGCTGGGCCTCAGGAGCGAGGACCCAGGTCTGCGTGGTGTCGTCCCCCGAGAAGGGGGAAACGGCTGGGGTCAGGCAACTCAACGTGATGTGCCCTGCGACCAGGTGGGCCTGTTTCTCACCTGACGGGAGGCACGTGGCAGTATTCGGAGGGCAGAGCTTTGACCTGGCTGAGGACGTGCTTCCGATGGTCCTCATCGTTGACCTCCGTAGCCTCGACCCACACTCGGCTCCTGTGACTCGTGCACTGCCGGAGGGGCTGAAGCCCGTGGTGATCGACTGGTGAGTTCTGTGACTGTACAGCAGCACCATGGCGCCGGTGCGGGACTACGAGTACCTTTACTCCATAGCATCTGCGCGCTGTAACGGGAGTGTTCAACAAGGAGTTGCAGCCGCGCCCATCCACGTGCACCGACACGGCAGCGACGGCTCGACGGGGGCGCAGCTAAACTCGACGTTGGCCAGAGGAAGATGATCTACGCGCTTCCAGGCATGGGTGCTGACCCGAGTATGTATACGGGTGCTTGGCGCACGCTACCCGAATGTAGATTCGTTGAGTGGCCGGCTTACGCCGGGGAAGACTCGATTGCTGCCATCGCAGAGCGGCTGACCTCGGAGCAGGGGATTCAGGCAGACGACGTCCTGATTGGTTCATCGCTTGGTGGGATCGTCGCCTGCGAGATGGCCAAGATCACACCCGTTGCCAGTCTCGTGCTGGTTGGTGGGGCGAAGAAGAAGGAGGAGATCAGCGGCTTTCTCTCGGTGATCCACCCCTTGGTTGATCTTGCGCCCTTGATGTTCATCCAGCGCCTCGCGGGAACGATTCCGAGCCATGTTGCTCGGATGTTCAGCAAAGGCCAAGCGGAGTTCATGCGCGCGATGTGCCGGGCGATTTTCGAGTGGCAGGGTCTAGGCGACGGGCGGGTGAACCTGTTGCGCATCCATGGGAGCAAGGACCGAGTGATTCCCTTACCAGGGGGAGTTCAGCACATTCTTGATGGCGGGCATCTCATAGCGATGACCCACTCGCAGGAGTGTGTGGACATCATCTGCGCCAACCAGTCGTGGGAGCTGACGGGGCACTCGACGCGCCCCGCAGTTCCACTCTAGCGTTGGCAGATGAGATGATGACCGAAACACAGGCAAAAGCAGTCGCTGACGAATACACGGCAACCCATCCGTTGGAACACCATGACTACGAAATGGTGGTGACGAAAGGAAGGGAATGTGACGCCGGTTGGCTCTTTGACTTCAGCACCATTTGCAAGAAGGACATTCCCAGCGAGGAACAGGAAACGTTTGCCGGAGCTCCGGCGCTGCTGATCCAGAAGTCGACTGGGACCGCAAGAGTCGTTGGTTGGCAAGAATACTGGAAGATGACGAAAGCTGCCAACAACACCTCCCACCGTACCGGGAACCCTGACGGGTCCACGTCCGGTGAAGGTTGACGTTGGCAGATGAGATGATGACCGAAACACAGGCAAAAGCAGTCGCTGACGAATA
>CAZWPN010000285.1:2390-3394 GCA_964635275.1 uncultured Victivallales bacterium
CACGGCAACCCATCCGTTGGAACACCCTGACTACGAAATAGTGGTTTCGAAAGGAAGGGAATACGACGTCGGTTGGCTCTTTGAATTTAGCATTCGCTGCAAAAAGGACATTCCCAAAGAAAACCTGGAAAAGTTTGCCGGAGCTCCGGCGCTGCTGATCCAGAAAGCGACCGGAACCGCAAGAGTCGTTGGGTGGCATGAATACTGGAAGATGACGAAAACTGCCAACAACACCTCTCACCGTACCGTGAACCCTAGCGGGTCCACGTCCGGTGAAGGTTCGGAGAAATGACATGAAGATAGCGACAGTCCTACTCCTAGCATGCAGTATGACCGCCTGTGCGGATCCAGGCCCGCCTCTCCCGCGGCCAGCCCAAGAAGTTGAGACGGCCATCGCGCTGTCGCGGGCAGCCCTATTCCAGCACGCAACCTCACAGGAGGGAACGAACTTCTACTCGGGATTCATAACGTGGCGGATCTCATACCAGACTGGCGACCTGTTCTGGCAGGAACACAAAGACCTCCTTGGAAAGAAGTCCCCATTCCCAGCAACGGACAGGGACTGGACTTGGTTTATCACGTACACTCACCCCGAAGGTGACGTCCTCTTTGTTTACCGCGTGTTGAGGAATGCCGAGGTCGTTGAGTTGATTCCGGGAAAAAGGAACTGACCGAACATCACATCGGAGGGTATTCGTCGCTAGCGCGCCGAAACCATCAATGTGGACGTTCTGCCAAAAGATGATGAAAGAAGCAAACATACTGTTTCTGCTACTGCCGCTGGTCAGCGGGTGTGTCGCTGGTGCCGGTTTTGATCGAGCAGGCGAACATCGTGCAGCAACGGAATGGGGCAGTGACACTGTTTCACCTGTGATTCAAGTCAGCACCGACCCTGTTGAGAGGCATACGTACGAGTACAAGCCTACGGAACCGTTTGATGGGAGCTTGCATCGGAGCAAAGGGGTGCTTAACACGGAGGCATCCGTGCCAGGGACGGACTATCG
>CAZWPN010000286.1:0-3390 GCA_964635275.1 uncultured Victivallales bacterium
ATACAGACTGTATGTTTCGCCAGGTAGGGCGACGCCTCTGGCGGAGCCGCTGCCGCAAAGGTGTCCGCAATGGGTCCCGCCTGGAGCACCGCCCTTAGCCGAGGATTTTGGAGATGCGCCCCCCGCGGAACGAGGCACCAACTCCGGATTTGCATCCGATCTCCTCTGCTACTATAGTGCAGCGCTCAATAGTGCAGAGCTCAATTATTGGTCTAGCAGGAGGGCGCAGCAGTGGCAATCCGTGTTGTGAAGGGCAAGTCGGCAACCAACCCAAACATCCCGCCACCCAAGGCAAACCGCCCGACGCCGACGCCACGTCTCGCGCCGGCAGGAACATCCGGCGCACCAAGGAAGAAATCCCGCGCACCTTTGCTCGTTGTTGCAATTGCCGGCGGCCTCTTCGTCATCATCCTGGGAATCTGCCTGTCTACCGACCGCAGCGTCCCGCAGGCGCCGCTGCCTGTCGCACAGCCCCGGCAATCCAGGGCCGAACGGCCTTATGAGCCCCGGCGCCTCGCCGAACTCGGCGGGCTCACCATGGCGGAATGGGAAGCCAAGCATAACACTAATAATGCTATGCTGGAGGCACGAAGACAGCGGATGAGAGACTACGGCTCCGGTCGGTAAGCGGCCTCCCCGCGATCACTCCGGCTTTTGCTTGTGTGGACGGCTCCGGGTTCCCAGACGCCGGCAACGCTCCCGCAGCTTCAATCGGGCCGGCCGCAACTCAACCGGAGAACATCCCGAAAGGAATCGCACCACCAGACCCGCCGCCGTCATGCCCAGAACCGAGGTTACGAATACCGCGCTGCCATGGATGACGCTCCGGTTCTGGCAGGAGTGCTTGCGGTTCTCCATGGCCGGGCAAACGCATGCAGTTCCGCAGAGCGAACTCGCCGCCACCGTATCCGGCCACACAACGTCCTCATCGGAAAAGACAGCGGGGATCCTGTCAATTGTCGCGTCATCCAGCCCGTACTTCTTCCGCAAGTTGCGTCGGATCGCACGCGCCAATCGGTCCGTATGCGTGTCCCCCAGCGTGGCGACACGGACCCGGGAGGGATCGAGCTTCGCGGACGCACCCAGGCACGTTACCACGGGAATATCGCGCGCTATACAAGTGGCGAGGAGATGGAGCTTGGCCGTGACATTGTCAATGCAGTCCAGCACAAGATCCGGGGCCGGTGTCAGCAGCCGGTCCGCGGTGGAACTGTCGTAGAAGGCGCGGACAGCCTCGACCCTGGCTTCCGGGTTGATGCCGCGAACCCGCTCGGCCATCAAGTCCGCCTTCGGCCGTCCAACGCTGCTTTGGAGTGCATGGATCTGCCGATTGACGTTGGTGATGCACACGTCGTCAAAATCCACAAGGGTCATCCAACCGACACCGGACCGAGCCATGCCCTCCACCGCATAACTCCCCACGCCACCCAACCCGAAAACCGATACATGCGCGGCGGCAAGTCGCCGCATGGCCTCCTTTCCAAGGAGTCGCGCCGTTCGATCGAATCGCGGGTTGCCTGCATATTCCGACACTAATCAGACCTCCTTATCCTCGATCCTCTTGCTGGGTGTGAACCCAAATACTTCCAAGCGCTCCGCTCCCGGCGGGCCAATTGCGGACAGCCCCGCGGCAGCGGCCTCCGCCGGCCCGCGTAGCCATCCTGGCGAGGCGGGCCGAGCGAGCCGTAAACACAGGATACACACGGGGCCTCCAAAGGAGTCCTGCCATCCCTCACCGAGCCCGAGGATCAGAACCTGGGGTAAAACGTTGACATGGCAGATTCCACCCAGTACTGTCCCTTGGTGGTCACTAACAAACAGCAGTATAGAGGAGGTCAGCGTATGGTCAAGTTGATGTCAGGCGTGATTGGCGCGGTAATGGGTTTGGCGGTTGTAGCGTGCTACGCGGAAGAAGCGGTAAAGGTCGCGGTTGAAGCGGCGAAGCCCGCGGTTGAAGCGGTAAAGGTCGCAGCAGAATGCAAGGCCATGGCTGCCTGTTTTGCGTGCGCGGATTGCAAGGCTGCACAGGCTGAGGCCGGCAAGTGCAAGTGCGGCAAGGACTTGGTCGCCATGAAATGCCAGGGCGTCAAGGACGGCGAATGCTCCGGTTGCGCGTGCGCGAAAGACTGCAAGTGCACAGTGAAGGAAGGCGAGAAGAAGTGCAGTTGCGGCAAGGACGTTGTCACTGCCAAGTGCCCGGTCAAAGCAGCCGTGAAAGCGGAAGCGGCTAAGGCAGTCAAGACTGTCGAAGCAGTGAAAGCGGAAGTTGCTCCGGTAGCGAAGTAAGGGTTACGTAGCAGTTTGAATTTGAAGCCCCGCCTCGGTAACGAGGCGGGGCTTTTTATTTCCTGGCCGGATGGCTAGACTTCCGACATAGCTGTCTGCAGTGCAGACGTTGGGGCGAGGAGATGGATATGCCGGTGATCATAGCCATAATGGAGGACGGGAGCAGAGACGCGGCGTTGTTCCTGGGCCTGTTCATACTTGCCGCTCTTGCGGTGCCGTTTCTTTTTGTTGGGCTTATCTTCCAGAAGACGCGTCGTTTATCGTTACGGTTGCTGGTCACCATGTTCGGAGCATACCTTCTTTTGCAGATTGTCGGGGCGGTTGTTGGGACCTCGGGGGCAAAGAAAAGATCACCAAGAACACGCTGTATGTCAAACCTCTCGCAACTCGGCGTAGCCATGAGAATGTATGCAATGGATCATGACGGGGTATTCCCGGCGTCGTTTGTCTCGCTGACGAATTACATGGACAACCCAAAACTGTATGTATGTCCATCCTCAGGGACGAAGGTTGGTCCGATACAGACTGCGGATCAATGGGGCGACTATGTCCTTGTTTCGAACCTGACAGAAAGATCGGCGAGTGAATACGTGCATGCTTACTGCAAACCCGGCAACCATCGTGACAGTAAAGGCATCAACGTGCTTTTCGTTGATATGTCAGTAAACTGGATGCAGGAGTCTCAGTTCGGCACTCTCACTTGTGACGTTCTGAAGGGTTCAAGAATCAACAACTGAAGTGGGCGAGTCTTTCATCGTATCGCGTGTCAAGAGTGTGGATGGACGGATTGTCTCATTCTACCCGATATCCGTGCCCAGGGAGACGATCGAGGGTCCATCCTGCTCTTACAGCAGTGGTGTCCGCAATGGGGTCCCGCCAAGAGCACCGCGCTTAGGTGCGGATTTGGGGTTAAGAGGCCCGGCTACCTGGATTTCACCGCCAGCACCTTGACCCAATCCGCCGCGGTTTCGATCTTGTCGGTGACGCCCTCCAACACTTCCGCCAGATTGTAGCAGAGCAGCAGGCTGGGCGGCTCGAGTTTCGCGTGCAAACCGCCGACACTCCGGCTACCGAGAACGACGCCACTCGCTGCAAAGAATTGCG
>CAZWPN010000287.1:0-2117 GCA_964635275.1 uncultured Victivallales bacterium
CCGCTGGTGCGGCGACGACGGAGGAGCACGAGATGTGCGTGAGGAGGAACAGAAGATCCCCGCTGCAGCGGAAGAAATCGTGAAGGTCTTCCCCGATTACCTCAGCCGCCTCGCATTCCGGGCGAAACATAAGGGAGTCCGCGCGATCATCGTTCTCGACGCACTCAACCAACTCGAAGACCGGGAATGCGCCCATTTGCTGGCTTGGCTCCCGCATCGTCTGCCCGGTGAACTGCGTTTGATCGTCTCCACCCTGCCCGGCGACACCTTCAATGCCCTCCAGCCGCGCGGCTGGCCCGCGCTCACCGTCGAGCCGCTCACGGCGGAGGAACGTGTCCAGCTGATCGCGCGGTACCTCACACACTTCGCCCAGGGCCTTTCCGATGCCCGCGCGCGGAAGATTGCCGCTGTTCCTGCGGCCTCGAATCCTCTGTACATCAAGACACTGCTCGACGACTTGCGTGCCACGGGCGACCACCTGAAGCTCGACCACCAGATCGCCGACTACCTTCAGGCCGCCGACATCCCGGCGCTTTTCGCCAAGATCCTGACTCGCTTCGAGCGCGACTACGAACGCGACCGGCCCGGGCTGGTACGCGAGGCATTGTCGCTGCTCTGGGCCGCCCGACGCGGCCTGACCGAACCGGAGCTGCTGGAGGTGCTGAAACCAGCCGGGCAAGAACGACTGCCTGCGGCGATCTGGTCGCCGGTGCGCTGTGCCCTGGAGGACGGTCTCGTGGACCGCGACGGCGTCCTCGCCTTCGCGCACGAGCACCTGCGCACGGCGGTCGAACGGCGGTACGTGCACGATGCCGGCAAAGCCAAGTCCCTGCGCCTGCGTCTGGCCGACGACTTCGCCGGGCGGCCAGTGGATGCGCGGCAGGCCGACGAACTGCCGTGGATCCTGCGTCAAGCCGAAGCCCGCGACCGCCTCCGCGCCTGCCTCCTCGATATTGACCGCTTCCTGCTCATGCGAAATATCGACGAGAACGAACTCCTCGGGTACTGGGTCTGGCTTAAGGAAGAGCGCATCATGGGCCAACCCTATGTGAAAGCCTTCCAGCAATGGACCAGTGACAAAAGCGAAACAACTGCCGTTTCCTATGCCGCAACCTATTTAGCGCATTTCCTCTCCTTCCGCGCGGCTCTCCATGCAGAGGCGGAACCCCTTTTTCGGTGTGCCCTGCGGATTTCTGAGCAAAGCTACCGGGAGAACCTTTCGGATATCGCCGGGTGCCTCAACAACGTTGCACAGGTGCTTCAGGCCATGAACCGGCTCGCGGAGGCGGAACCTCTTTTTCGGCGCGCCCTGAAGATTATGGAGACCAGTCTCGGGAGCGAACACCCGAAAGTAGCCGTCCAGCTCGCCAACTTGGCGGCGTTGCTTCAAGTTACGAACCGGCTCGCGGATGCGGAACCCTTGATTCGACGTGCCCTAAAAATTGTCGAGAACAGTCTCGGGAGCGAACACCCGAAGGTGGCCGTCCAGCTCGCCAACTTGGCGGGGCTTCTTCAGGCCACCAATCGGCTCGTGGAGGCGGAACCCCTTTTTCGGCGCGCCCTGAAGATTGACGAGCAAAGCTACGGGGAGAACCATCCTGACGTTGCAAACGACCTCAACAACTTGGCGGCATTGCTTAATAGCACGAACCGGCTCGCGGAGGCGGAACCCCTTTATCGACGCGCCCTGAGGATTTCTGAGCAGAGCTATGGGGAGAACCATCCGTTCGTCGCAACGGGCCTCAATAACTTGGCGGTTTTGCTTAATAGCACGAACCGGCATGCGGAGGCGGAACCCCTTGTTTGGCGCGCCCTGAAGATTTATGAGCAAAGCTATGGGGAGAACCATCCGTTCGTCGCAACGGGCCTCAATAACTTGGCGGTTTTGCTTAATGGCACGAATCGGCATGCGGAGGCGGAACCCCTTGTTTGGCGTGCCCTGAAGATTGATGAGCAAAGCTACGGGGAGACCCATCCGTCCGTCGCCAGAGACCTCAACAGCTTGGCACAGTTGCTTCAGGACACCAATCGGCATGCGGAGGCGGAACTCCTTTTCCGGCGCGCCCTGAAGATTGATGAGCAAAGCTACGGGGAGACCCATCCGTCCGTCGCCAGAG
>CAZWPN010000287.1:2217-3359 GCA_964635275.1 uncultured Victivallales bacterium
ACCTCAACAACTTGGCGGCAACGCTTCAGGCCACGAACCGGCTCGCGGAGGCGGAACCCCTTTATCGGCGTGCACTGAAGATATTCGAAATCAGTTTGGGGAGCGAACACCCGAACGTCGCCAGTCTGCTCAACAGCGTTGCTCAGTTGCTTTATGCCACCAACCGGCATTCGGAGGCAGAACTCCTTTATCGGCGCGCCCTGAAGATTGATGAGCAAAGCCACGAGGATAACCATCCGTCCGTCGCCAGAGACCTTAACAACTTGGCTCAGTTGCTTCAGGCCATGAACCGGCTCGCGGAGGCGGAACCCCTCTATCGGCGCGCCTTGAAGATTGATGAGGAAAACTATGGGGAGAACCATCCGTCGGTCGCCACAAGCCTCAACAATTTGGCTCAGTTGCTTCAGGACACGAATCGACTCGCGGAAGCGGAACCCCTGATGCGCCGTATGGTAGAGATATTGCTGAAGTTCACCCGCGACACGGGGCACCCACATCCTCACCTGCAGGTGGCCGTGAACAACTACGCCGCTCTGCTGCAAGCGATGGGCCGGAGTCAGGAGCAAATCATGGCAACGTTGTGCAAGATAGCTCCGGAGTTGTTCAAGGGATAGGTGGCGAAGGATATTCTCTGCGTTAGGAGACGAATATTACACATCCACATCCCAATCCCCGCCTTCGACCGGTCATCCGGGTGTTTGTCAGCTCGACGTTCAGCGATATGCGGCATTCTCCGTGTTGCGATTTGGGGTTGACTTGGTGTCATGTGTCACGGTAATGTATCACCCATGAAAACGACAACCATTCGGGAACTGAGGCATGACACGACCACCGTGCTGGGATGGGTAGCCGGGGGTGAATCCGTCGAAGTGCAAAGACGCGGTGTGCCAGTGGCCGTCCTCTCCCAGCATAGCCGCAAACAGCGCATCGTGAGACCGGATTATATGGCCAGGATCCGTGCGGTATACGGGGACAAGGTGCTGTCCACCACCGCTACAGACCTGATATCCGAATCCCGTGGTGAGCGATGAAGGCCTATGCCGATACAGGTTTTCTTTGCTCCCTGTATGCGCCGGATGCGCACACGGGCGCGGCTGTGGCGCGAATCAAGCGGCAGACGTTGCCGCTGCCGGTCACCTGGT
>CAZWPN010000288.1:0-3343 GCA_964635275.1 uncultured Victivallales bacterium
CCACACAAGCACATGTGTAACGCTATGTGTGGAGGTGGACGATGGCGACGAATCTTCAACTTGATGACCGGCTGATTGCGGAGGCTGCCACGCTTGGGAAGCACCGCACCAAGAGGGCTGCCGTGACGCAGGCGCTGACCGAGTACGTCCGGCACCTGCGGCAGGAACGAATCCTGGATCTATTCGGCAGGGTCGACTTCGATCCGGCCTACGACTACAAGCGGCAGCGGGCAAAGGCATGAGGGTTCTGGTTGACACGAGCATCTGGTCTCTGGCGCTGCGGCGTCGCAAACCTTCCCAGAACCCGGAGGCAGAGGAACTGAGGCGGCTAATCGCCGCCCACGTTGTGGAGATCATGGGCCCGATTCGACAGGAGGTTCTGTCCGGGGTTCGGGACACGGTGCAGTTCGATGATCTGGAGACGCACCTTGATGCCTTTGTGGACCTGCCCCTGACCGCCGAAGACTACGTGACAGCGGCGAAGTTCTACAACCTCTGTCGAGCCAAAGGGATCCAGGGCTCCAACACCGATTTCCTCATCTGTGCTGTTGCCGTGCGGCACGATCTGTCCGTCTTCACCACGGATGGCGATTTCCCCAACTTCGCGAAGTGCCTGCCAATCGTAATGCATGAAGTCAGAGAATCAGCCGAACCAGCACCGGCACGTTATCGTCGCTCCGCTCCGAAACGTGAGGTGTGACGTTCGGGGATGCGAGGGGTCAGAAGACCTTAGAAGAAAGAAGAGGCTTGCTGGTGTGCGGGTGAGTGCGGTAGTCCGCGTGCAGTCGGACAAGGGGGGGGGGGCTACGGAAGATCATCGAGAGGATCGCTCTGCTGGGGGAGAGTTGGCCAGCGGTTACGCAGCCTTGCCGCTATCTGCCGGAGCCCGCTCCGGCAGGTGGATATGGAAGGTGGTCCCGCGCCCCGTCTCAGTCTCGAAGCGAATCGTGCCCCCGTGTGCGGAAATGATCGAATGGGTAATGGCCATGCCCAACCCCAGCCCATTCTGCTTGCCATACGTGGAGAAGGCCTCGAAGAGATTGTGACGGACCTGTTCGGGGATACCGGGTCCGTTGTCGGCGACATGGATGCCCAGGCCACCCTCGTCATGTTCAGCATTGATCCGGATCTCGCCGCCTTTCCCATCCAGCGCCTGGGCCGCGTTGGTAACCAGATTCTGGAGAACACGAAGCAGCTTATCCTCGTCGCCGCAATAGCTGCAACAAACCGGATCAATCTTGAGGACGATGTTCAGCGACTGGAGATAATCACGGTTGAGCCGGTCAAAACGGGCGAACAGATCCGCGACTGCAAACGGCTTCGCCTTCAGCGCGGTGACTCCGCGCGAGAACTCCAGGACTTCCTCGGCCATGCCCATCATCCGGTCAATCTGCTCGGCCAGCATGTTGCAGTAGGTTTCCGTGTCCGGATGCATTCGTTTCAGCATTGCAGCCAGCATGTTGATTACCGTGAACGGGTTGCGGAAATCATGAATGATGCCGTTGATCATCTTCCCGACCATGGACATCCGTTCTTGACGCATCCGCTCCTCGACCTGGCGCTGGTTGCTCGCGCGTATGCGCTCGATGATCCTGATTGTCAGGTCGAGACCGGCCCCGGCATCGCGGAGGTTTTCAAGGATCACGCGGCGGTTGATCGCCGCGAGCCTGCCTGCCCCGGCGGCAGAAACGGTGGCACTCCGCGTGCCACCGTCGAGCATCGCGAATTCGCCCAGGAAATCATTGGCATGGATATAGGCGATCACCTGAGGCTGCCCGGCACTGTCATTCTTGCTGATCGCGACAGAGCCTTCCAGCACCAGGTAGAGGTTGTCCGGCGTATCGCCCTCTTTGAAGAGAACGTCCCCGTCGGCGAGGTCCAGCAACACCGCTCCGTCCGCCATGACAGCAGCCATCTCAGGCTCGAAAAAGGAGAAGAAGGAATGATCTGCCAAGTTCATGTAAGCGTCTTAGCAGCCTTCCGCATGGAATTCCACGACTTTTTTCAGGGGGGGGATGGACGAAGTTAGTTAGCATTTCGCGGAGTGAGTGCGCCTGGGGGGCGCGGCTAGTCCATTCGAAAAGGGGGTTGAAGGTGGGCGGGGTGGCTGGTTGCGAGCCGCGATGCCGGGAGTGTGGTGGCGTGGCGACCGAAAAAAAGGGGGGCGAAGGGTCTCTTATAATAGTCAGCAGCAGCCACCCCACCTTTGCTCATTGTTCAATTATCTCGCTGCCGTAGGCTGTTCCTATCTTCTAAGTGCTGCCCCCGGAGCTGGAAGTTTCGTTGACTGCTAACACGTTGTCGCTCCACTTCGGACCAACACTTCGTCGTTTACGCTTCGTCCACGCACTTCGTCGATTCCGTGACCCTGGGGCCTCTTTCTCTGCCTGGGCTATTGTGCCACCCACACCTTCCGTTCTCGAGGGCCATCGAACTCGCAGAAGTAGATGGCCTGCCAAGTGCCCAACTGTAGCCGCCCATTTTCAACTATGACCCGCACCGAGGATCCCATGAGGCTGGCCTTCACATGGGCCGCCGAGTTTCCCTCTCCGTGGCGGTATCCGGCTGACCACGGCACTATCCGATCCAAGGCAGCTTCCATGTCGGCGGTAACATCCGGGTCTGCATTTTCATTCAGAGTCACACCACCCGTGGTATGCGGGACGAAGACGGTCACGACCCCGTCCTTGACGCCGAGAGCCGTCACAGCCTTCGCCACCTCACCGGTGATGTTAACGAACTCTGTCCGTTTCCGCGTGTTCAAACTGAGAGTCTTCATTTCTGACCCTTTCCAAAGACATACAACCTGCTTAAGCGATCCCGGCGGCAGTAGTGGGAATGCATATGAAGACGCTTGTTCACGACGTATTGGCACTTGAGTCCTAGGGGCTAGCTGCCTCCTTGAGCTTAGATGAGCCCACTGTTGCTGGTCCCTCTGCTTCCTACTTCTTGTAGTTCTCTGCCGCGTGTTTGAGGCTTTCTTTGACTTTCTGGACCAGAAGGGTCGGGGCCAGGGCGGTTGCGCCCGGGCCCCAGGACAGAACCCAGTCCTTGACCTCGTTGATGTGGTTGGTGGTGAATTCGAGGACAAGGCCGCCGTTCCGGAGATTCCGGAGGGTCTGCTTCGGGTGCCATTCGCGCTCACGGATGTATGGGGCAACCGCGGGCGAAAAGCGGATCCTGATCTTCTGAAATACCGATGACAGCTTCTGAAACAGAGGGGTGTTCCGGTACTGGCTCAGCACGGTCTCGGCAACGAAAACCGCGAACAGATCGCTTTCGCTCACGGTAATGGCCGGCAGGGAGTAGTTCTCCTCCGTGTAATGGTAGCCGTGTTTGAGCG
>CAZWPN010000289.1:0-3341 GCA_964635275.1 uncultured Victivallales bacterium
CATGTGGTCGCGTGCCTCATGCGCGTTTTCGGGCACAACGAACAGATGGCAACCAAGATCATGCTTGAAGCCCAGAATCGTGGCCGCGCAATCGCAGAGGTGGAGGACAATGAGAAAGCGCAACTCCACAAGGATCAGCTACAGTCGTTCGGACTGATGGTGGCGATTGCGGCGATTTGACCGGGCGCTGACAACGATAGAATTGGTCTAAGGATCGCATAAGCGTATATTCCTGCCATGTCATCCCGCTCCCAACACAGCGCCGACTGCCGCCGGGAACTGGGCGAGCCGTTCGAGCAGGTACACGAGTGGCTGGACGCCCTGTTCAAGGCACTGGGACCGAAACATCGATCCGCTCGGCATCATGCCGGCGGGGTGGAGCAGATTCGTAAGATGTGGGGCGACCGGGCCGCCCGTGCCGCCGAGATCCACATCATGCGAGATTGCGGCGTTGTCCCGAGCGAGAGGGATGCGCAGATGGTAAGCATGTTTGGACATCAACAATTAAGGAGAGGACAGGATGAGAGAGTACCCTCACAATGGTGAAGTATACCACTTAGCTAACGACCTGACACCGTTCCAGCTCGATATGCAGATCCACCTCACGAACTGGAAGTGGAAGCACCTGAAGACACGGGACTGCGGACTCTACAAAGGACATCAGTATGACGTCATCCTTCCCGACGGTCTGAAAGCGAAACTGCATCCGATCTGCCAGTCCATCGTTCCCAGTGTGCAGGAACACCAGCGCCGGCTTCCGTTTAAACTGCACAAGTTCGTCGGGCACATGGCCGGTTCGCAGGTCGCATGCATTAACCTCTTCGTGCCGCTGCTGAAAGAGCCCGAAATTGCCGCCCAAGTGCTACGAACGGTGAAGCCCGACCTCAAGGAGATTGCGACGGATCACTTGGATGGTGGCTTCCAGATCGAGTACTGGCCTGGCCAGGGTGATGAAAGAGGGCCGCTCAACGATCACACTGCAGTCGCCGGAACCGATGCGGATATCGCCATCGCCTACCGGGACAGCGAAAAGAAACTGAAGCTTTGGTTGATTGAGCACAAGTTGACCGAGGCAGAGTTCACGACCTGCGGGGGCGCGAAGAGTAAGGGACGTACGGAGAAACACCGCTGCAGCCCAGCCGCTGATGTTCTGAACAATCATGACCTCTGCTACTACCACAGCGCTGACCGCTGCAAGTACACATACTGGGCTATCACGGATCGGCACCCCGAGGTGTTCCCGCCAGAAACGGTGGCTGCTTGCGATGAATGTCCGTTCAAGGGCGGCATGAACCAGCTCTGGCGCAATATGCTCCTGGCCCTGGCGGTGGAGGATACACCGGGATCGCCCTACGCTGAGGTTCATTTCTCCGTAGTCCATCACCCTGGGAACAAGGCGCTGGCGCCATCCATGACAGCCTTTTCGAAGCTGCTTGGCGATCAGGACAGGTTCTCCTCATTCACGTCCGACCGCATCGTCAACGCCGCCGCCACTTTGCCTGCTTTGCGAGACTGGGCGGTCTGGTACAAGGAACTGTACTGGACCGACTATCCGGTACGAGATTGACGATATGGCGAGCATCGAACAACACTGTGCCGAGATCGAGCGATGCAATCAGCGTGGCGGGCGCATGCTGTCCATCGTGGACCTGATCGAAGCCGGTACCATGACCCGAGATCTGGCTGCCTATTCGTTGGCAGCCATCGGCGCCGGGGCGTCGTTTATGGTCGGTGCACTGCCCGGCGGTGCCGGCAAGACGACCGTCATGGGGGCACTGCTCAACTTCGTACCGTGCGGTGTTTCTCTGGTTGCCGCCGATAGCGACTCGGTTGTCGGGGATGGATTGCAGGATGGCGCACATCGTCGCTGCTACATCTGCCACGAAATCGGCGACGGTCCCTACTACGCCTATCTTTGGGGGGATTCGCTACGCCTGTACTTCAATCTGCCCGCAGCCGGGCATATGATGGCGACCAATCTGCATGCCGACACCTTTGACCAGGCACGCCATCAGGTCTGCAAGGAGAACGGCGTGACGCTGACTGAGTTCCGGCGCATGAACCTGATATACTTCTTGGCTGTCGAGCGGCGTGCGCAGGGGACGAAGCGCCGAATCGTCAGCGTCTGGGAAAGCGACGGCACTTGCGAGCATTGGCAGGTATTTGATGGGGCGCAACCCGCCAAGCTGTTCGATTCACGGCTCGTTTCAGGTGCTGCAATCCAGACGTCAATGAAGACCGTGGACCGCCTGATGTCAGCAGGCGTGCGCAAGATTTACGATGTACGTGCCATTCTAGCCGATGAGGAGAATGAAAGAGATCACCTTTGAGCGCCAGCAGTCCGAAAAGCGTCTCAGGAAACTCGGCGTATTACTTCTCATCGTTGGCAGCGTGACGGCAGCCATTGGTAGTGCTAATGTGCGTGCCGATGATTCCGTGGCAGGCAGTGCACGAGGAGATCCAAGCATGAAGAATCCAACAGCCCCGTTCGACAATCCTTCCGTACTCGCCGTTGTGTTTCATCCCCGGTCGGAAGGTGCAGGCTCTGCCGGCGGCTTCGAGAGCCTGACGGTGCCGGTGGAGGATGGGGGTACGCTCGGCGGACGATTCTATTCGGCAGGCACGAACAGCCCGACCATTCTCTTCTTCCACGGCAACGGGGAAGTCGTGGCGGATTACTCCGATCTGGCAAGAATCTACACCCGCATGGGGATCAATTTCATGCCAATGGACTACCGTGGGTATGGACGGTCTTCCGGTGTTCCTACGGTCACGTCAATGCTCAAGGATGCCCATCCGGTCTTTGACTTTGCCCGCAGGTGGCTTAAGGAGCATGGGTACACGGGTCGGTTTGCTGTCATGGGGCGATCCTTGGGGAGCGCCTCGGCGCTGGAACTGGCGGCGACCCACACAAACGAGATTGATGGACTGATCATCGAAAGCGGCTTCGCCGATGCAGTTGCTTTGATACAGAGACTAGGATGGCGTCCGGCGGGTGGTCAGGACTTGACGGACACGCTGTTTCGGCACTGCGAGAAGATACGGCTTTACACGGGTCCCACGCTCATCATTCATGGAATGCGTGACACGATCATTCCTGTTTCTGACGCGGAAGCCCTTTATCAAGCGTCAGGCAGCACCACGAAGAAGCTGTTGCGGATTCGCGGCGCCGGACACAATGACCTACTGGCTGTGGGAATGGACGAATACTTTCGGGCGGTTTCCAATCTCGTCCAGAATAGCACAAGGGCAGAGCGATAGTTCATGAAGAGGGCAGGAGCATGGTTTTGGTTGGTTAGTGCGCTGATTCTTGGCGCCACGCTGCCGGCTCTACTGCTGGT
>CAZWPN010000290.1:0-3338 GCA_964635275.1 uncultured Victivallales bacterium
TCTCCGCCGAGAGCGAGCGCGTCTCTGCATTTGAGAGGCGCGAGAGGTTGCCGAGATTGAGTCCGAGTCCGTTGAATGTTCGGTTCATGTTTCTGTCTGCTCCTTCACCTTGTTGACATCAGGACATCAATCAGAGTATGATTTGATGCATGAGTATGAGAACGACACTTACGCTGGACGACGACGTGGCCGTGCAAATCGAAACGCTCTGCCGCGAGCGGAAGACAACGCTGAAAGGCGCCGTGAACACGGCGTTGCGGCAGGGGCTTCGAGCCATGGCTGAGACACGGCCATCGCGACGCGAAGTCCACACGAAGGCAGTCTCTCTCGGTCGCTGTCTGCTGCCCACGATCGACGACGTTTCCGAGGCTCTGGCCATCGCAGAGGGGGAGTCGTTCCGGTGATCCTGATCGACACCAATTTGCTCGTCTATGCCCACGTGACGTCGTTCCCGCAGCACGCGGCGGCCAGGAAGTGGCTCGATGGTCGCCTGAACGGCACGAGTCGGGTCGGGCTGGCTTGGCCGAGCATTCTTGGGTTTGTGCGGCTCGTAAGCAATCCCCGGGTGTTCGAGCGTCCCGAGACGGTCCGACGCGCGTGGCAACAGGCGGAAGTCTGGTTGGACAGTCCGTCCGCCTGGATCCCGTTGCCGACTGCCCGCCATCGCGAAGTGCTATCCGAATTGCTTTCAACGCTCGATCTCCGCGCCAATCATGTTCCCGATGCGCACTTGGCCGCGATCGCCATCGAACACGGTCTGACACTGTGCTCCACCGATAGCGACTTCGCCCGTTTTCCCGGCCTGCGCCGCGAAAACCCGATCGGATAGTTCGGTCTCCACCACATCTGGGGTCATACCATTCATCGCCACTCTTTTACGACGGAAGCACCGTCTTCCGGCCCTTGGCACCGCCACCGGCTGGCATGAAGCTCACGAAGATCCCCCACCCCGCGCCGCCGCCGCGATCAAACGCAACGACAATCTCGTGCGTCCCCCGGGCCAACTTGACCTTTGCCTGAGTGCGCAGGAACGGGGCCGGGTTCACCATGCCGCCCGTCGCCGCCACCGGCTTGCCATCCACAAAGACCCGCGCGCCACCGTCGTGCCCGACGTGCAGCACCCATTCACCCGACTGAGCGACCTTGACCTTGCGCGCCAGGTAGACCAGCCCCTCGGCGCCGCGCATGGCATGTACATCCACAAAGCCTTCGTGCACCGCGCCCTTTTCCGGCACGGACGCCCAGCCTGCCCGCTGGCCGAGGCCGACATACTTCGCCTTGGTCACGTCGCCCTTCGGCATCAGACGCGACGCCTTCCAGCCGTCCGTCAGGGCCCGCGAATGACCCTCCGGCCGGCGCCACGCGTTGTGCTTGGCCTTGATGATCTCCCACGCAGTATGAGCCTCCTTCACGAGGGCCGGGTCTATCTTCACCTCATGTTCGGTCCACCGCAGTTCGTCGGAGATGATCCACTTGCCATCCACCTTGGGCACGCGCTGGCGCTTCGCCATCGGCGGGATCGCGATCGCGGCCGCGGGCTGATCGGCATACCAGTAGGCGACGCTGGCCATCTCGTTGCCGAGGTGGTTGCCGTGGCCGTGTTCGATGGTGACCTTGATCTCCTTCTCGAAGCGGACGGGGTTCTCGAGGTGGTGAACATAGCTGGTCTGGTAGCCGCCGGTGTTGCTTTCGTGGATCGAGCTGCCGTTGCGCAGGAAGGCGTTCGGCTGCATGCCCCAGGCCTGATTCAGGTAGTCCTCGCTGCCGGTCCCGTGCAGGTCCGGCGGCCACTTGTAGCCGTCCACCCAGATCATGTCGTCCCCTTCGCCCCACCAGGTCCCCTGGATGTTGGTCACCGAAAGGTTGCAGCCCAGGTAGTGGCCGCGCCCTTTCGTTTCCAGGATCACGTAGTTGTTGGCCCAGGCATCGCGCTCAAGATTAGGGATGTCGACCGGCGGGGTGTTGCAGGTGATGTCCGGCGCCCAACCGAGAAACGGGCAGGCGCGGCGGAACTCGGCGTGGAAGTAGCCCAGGTCACTCAACTCGCTTTCCGCCATCTGCTCGTAGTCTATGTAGAAGTATTGACCGTGGTCGGCATCGCTCTCGTTGAGCAACTCCACCACCGCCCGTTTGCGAAACGGCATGGGCGTGTAGCAGTTCAGGGCGCAGCCCGTGGCCCACGGAGAGGGCAGGTCAGGGGCGCCTTCCTTGAAGTTATTGCCGCTGGTCGAAGCGGTGAAGAGCTGCGACTGGTAGGAGTTGATGATCGCATGTCCGAGCCCGAAGAAGTCGCCCAGCGGACAGAGCACACTCGGCGCCGGGGCGTCATCCCAGGTGATCTTCAGCACCGCGTTGCGGTAGTTGACGCATTGGGTCATCCAGATATGGGTAATGACCCCCGGCCCTTTGATGTCGGCCAACACGCGGCTCGAGCGCGCAGGGATGTTCCAGGCGTCGACGTTGCGCCCCGTGGTGTCCCAGGACGAGCAGCGGCCGGTCGTGGCGGTGCGGATACGTGCGAGTTCAATCGGTTTCATGAAGTGCGTCTACTCCTTCGATGTGGGCCGGACTCCATATCCGGCCTCCCCGTCTGCTCCCTTGCGGCCGGAACCGGAGTGCCGGCCTACGTTTTCTCCGAAACCTGACACCCGAAACCTATGCTCCCAAACAGGAGCATTCATAGCCGAAACACCCAGAATGGGGAATAGACAACGTTATTGAAAAGATGTACTTTCTTCTGATCGCGTTATGAGAGGGTTCAAACACTTCTTTCCGGTCCCGCCGCTCCGTTCTGCCGATCTGACCGTGCGGGGTATAGGCGTGCAGGAGCACATGCCGGCCTGCATTATCGACCGGCCGACCGGCACGGGCGACTATCTTCTGATGCTATTTTATGATGCGGTCTGGGTGGCGGCGGAAGGAAAACCGACCCGGCAGCCACGGAATACCTTCATAATCTGGACGCCCGGCAGACGGCAGTACTATGGCAACCGGGAACACCCCTATAACCACACGTGGATCCATTGTGACGGCCGGCACATCGCGTCGCTCCTGCGATCCACCGGGGTGCCGCGCAACGAGCCGTTTGTGGTGCCGGACCCGGCGGGGATGGAGCGCTGCCTCCTGGCCGTGCATGAGGAGCTCACCCGCCACGCCCGGCCCGATGCGGTCATTGTGCGAAACCTGCTGGATAACTGGCTGCGGGAGACGGCCCGGGCGATGGCGCGCGAGGAGGATGCGAAAGACGAGATCCCGCCCCCCTTCTTGGCCGTGCGGCGCTTTATCGAGTCCGAGTACGCGGCGCCCATCCGCCTGCCGGAGCTGGCAAAGCAGGCGAA
>CAZWPN010000291.1:0-3316 GCA_964635275.1 uncultured Victivallales bacterium
GGTTAAGTGTAGTACAACTAGACGCTTACGCGCACTCTTAACCGACGCTCTTAGTCGGATACCCTTAACCGACTCGCTTAATCGACACGATTGGGCGGCAAGTTGCGAGTCACACCATGATGGGGCTACCCACACTCAACCCGGAAGGACGGACTGTATGTCTCGCTGGGTAGGACGACGCCTCCATGGCCTGCCTAGCCATCCTGGCGAAGCGGGCTGGCGGTGCTCGCGTCGGCTGCCTGGGTGCCTGTGGTGGGCTCCAATCCGGGCTGATCGTTCGCGCCGAACTTCCGGCGTGTGCCGGAGTACACGTCGAAGCGAAGCAGGCGGCATTCTATCTCGCCGTTGAAAAAAGTCATGCGACGGGATGATCGCAGTCCGATCATCTTTCCAAGGGGGAGGTTACCCGTAAAGACGAAACCGGTGCGTCCCTGGCATTGCTGCTTGAAGAAGTCACCGATCCGCCGATAGGTGGCTTCAAGTTCTATGGCGTCGCCCATCCGCTCGCCGTACTCGGGGTTCATGAGCACAATGCCGCCGTCGGCATCAGGAATTGGCGTCTCGGCAAAGTCACATACGTGGAACTCGATCAGGTGATCTACACCGGCGTTTCGCGCGTTCTGCCTGGCGGTGTCCACCGCGTGGGGGTCCTTGTCGCTGGCGACAATGCGGCAGGCTGGCCGGCGTATTTCCGCCTGCCGGGCTGCCTCGCGAAGACGGTCCCATACGCCAGAACTGTAACCGCGAATGTGCATGAATCCGAAGTTCTTGCGCAGTATGCCCGGCGCCCGGTTGCAGGCGATCAGGGCCGCCTCGATGGCGAGTGTGCCGCTGCCGCACATGGGGTTGACGAACAGACCCGAACCGGTCCATCCCGCGGCTTTGACCACGGCGGCGGCCAGCGCTTCCTGCATCGGCGCTTCGACAGCCTGATGGCGGTACCCTCGCCGTGAAATGGCTTCTCCGGATGTGTCGAGATAGACGCGACACAGAGACTCATGCCAGTAGACGAAGACAACAGTGCGATCCCGCTCGGAACCGGAGTCCGGGCGGCGATTGCAGACGCGCCGGATGTGATCGACTATGGCGTCCTTTGCCTTCAGCGTTGCGAATCGGGAGTCGCGTATCGTCGGGTGCTGGACTGCGGTGGCTACGCGAATATACCCGTCCGGGGCAATCCAGTTCTCCCAAGGCAGCTCGGTCATCCGGGAATACAGCATGTCCGCGTTGCGCACCTCGAATTCCGCCAACTGATACAGCACGCGCTGACCGGTCCGGATGTGCAGGTTAAGGCGCTGGGTGTCTTCCAGTGTCCCCTCAGTCTCCACGCCTGCGTGCTGTTCGCCGAGGACGGGGAATCCCAGCGCGTGGAGTTCTTCCGAAAGGTGTGGTGCCACGCCCTTGGCGCAACTGACCAGGATGATTTGGCGCTGTGCGCTCAATGCAGCGGCCCCGAGATGGCTTCGCAGCGGGTTCGGCTTCCGCCGAGTCCCTCGCAATCCGATGAGTCTGTGCGGGGTGGAGCCGGTTCGCGGAACATGAAGAAGACGGCGCCCATGAGGCAGGCGGCTGCCCACAGGTAGTTCCATGACCACGGCTGACGCATGTAGAAGATGGCGAAGGGGATGAAGACAGACAGCGTGATTACCTCCTGGATGATCTTGAGTTGCGATAGCGACAGCGTGGTGTAACCGATGCGGTTGGCGGGCACCTGAAACAGGTACTCGAACAGCGCGATGCCCCAACTTACCAGCGCCGCCACAATCCACGGCTTGTGCCCGAGATTCTTAAGGTGGGCATACCATGCGAAGGTCATGAAGGTGTTAGAAACAACCAGAAGTATCACCGCACGCGTCACCGGGTTCATGATCTTGCCTCCCGCTTACACACCGGACTCGACTGGATGCGTCAGGAAGGTGCGGAGAGTACCACGAAAGCGGGCCGAGATGAAACTGAATCATGTGTTTTCCCGGCAATTCCATAAAAAGGGGGAAAAACAGTTGCAAGCTGTACTACAGTTATAATACAGTCAACACATGAATCAATTGCTTCACTTTCAGATCAACCCAAGTTCGGGGGTGCCGGTGTATCGCCAGATCATGGATCAGGTGCGCTACTACATCGCCGCCGGCCAGTTGAAGCCGGGTGATCCGCTTCTCTCTATCCGCGATCTGGCGGGAGCCCTGCACATCAACCCCAACACAATCGTCAAGGCTTACAGCGAACTCCAGCACAAGGGCATCATCCGGATCCAGCATGGCAAGGGTGCTTTCATCGCCGAAGCCACTGCGTCGAAGTCCCCAGCGGAACTCGAACAGGAGTTCCGCCGTATCGTCGGAGCGGTGGCGGCGGCGGCCGTTCAGATGGGACTTTCCGCCGAACGCGCCGCCGGCCTGCTGCGGGACGAAATCAACAATCTCGTGAAAGGAGACCAGGAATGAGTGCGCATGAAGAAACGGTGATTGTCGCGAACGGGCTATCCAAGACCTTTCCCGGTGGGGTACAGGCGGTGAGCGCGTTGGATCTGGCTGTGCCGCGGGGATCGGTCTACGGACTGATCGGTAAGAACGGCGCGGGCAAGACCACGGCCATCCGATTGCTGATGGGGCTGCTGCGGGCGGACGGCGGCCGCGCGGAAATCCTGGGCCGGGATTTGTGGCGTGCGCCTCACACCCATCGCGAGCGCGTGGCCTACGTGTCGCAAGATCAGCAAGTCCACGCCTGGATGACGCTGGACGAACTCTGCCACTACTGCTCGCACCTTTATGCCAAATGGGACCAACCCTATGCCGCGAAACTAGCGCACCGCTTCGGGCTGGACATGGACCGTCAGACCGGGCTGATGTCCGGCGGCGAGCGACGCAAGGCTGCGATCCTGCTGGCACTGGCCGCGCGCCCCGACGTGCTCATCATGGACGAACCCGCTGCCGGGCTCGATCCTATCGCGCGGCGCGAACTGGTGGACGCGCTGGTTGAAAGCCTCTCCGAGGGGCAGGGCCAGACCGTGCTCTTCTCCACGCACATCATCAGCGATCTCGAACGCGTGGCCGATCATGTCGGCATCATGGACCGTGGGCGGATGGTCAGTTCCTCGCCGCTGGAAGAACTCCAGAGTGCCACCAAGCGCGTGCAGATCATCTTCCCGGGAACAGCCGTACCGGAAAGCTTTTCGCTCGCTGGCGCGGTGCGGGTCCAAATGTCCGGACCGGTCTATACCGCCGTGGTGCGTCTGGCTACCGAGGATGCGCTGGAAGGCCTCGGAGACCGCCTCGGGGCGCGGGTCAGTGTCTTTCCGCTCGGGCTGGAAGACATCTTC
>CAZWPN010000292.1:0-3264 GCA_964635275.1 uncultured Victivallales bacterium
ATATAGTACTATTGTGATACTATGATGTCAACGCGTTCTGAGACACCCCTGATCCGCATAAGGGCGGTGCTCCATGCTGGACCCATTGCGGGCACCATTGCGGCAACGGCTCCGCCGGAGGCGTCGCCCTACCTAGCGAAACATACGGTCTGTATGTGTTCCACAGGTGGGGCGAGCTCTCCGAGCGAGCCGTAAACAGCGGACACCAAAAGCACATTCGTCTTTCGAACGCGATCGAACGCGGATCGGGACTGCTTCACCTGTCCGCGCCAGACCGGTCCAGCGGTTGGACATCCTCATCGAAGTAGCGATGAAATGCCGGCGGCAATTGATGGTAATCAACGCCGGCAGCCGCGGCGGAGAGATCGCGCGAGTTGTACGTGTTCCAGAAGAGAACGATCTGGTTCCGAACAAGCCCCCGAGGGGCATCGTCCAGGATCGCGGAAAACGCCTTGGCTGAATAGCTTCCGTTCAGGACGATCCCGGCTTCGTCACGAAGGAGTTCTGCGGCCTTTACACCATTCTCAGTAAAACGCGCGTACCCGTCGCCAAGACAGTCTTCGCGAATCGTCAGCGTTTCCTCCGCGCCGGCGAGACTCGGAAAAGCCGGCTCCAGCTTACGCAGCAGGGCGTCGGTCCGTCGCATAAGCCGACGCAGCGCCCGTGGACCAGCCCATCTTTTCTCGATCACGCGCACGGCGACCAGACGGCTCTTGAGTCCAGCGGCCTTGAGCCCAAGGGCCAGTCCAGCCGATGTTCCCATGGATCCCATGGGAACGTAAATGACATCCGGCTCCGGCAACTGCCCGTCCCGGACCTGTTCCGCCAACTCCAGCGCGGCGCTGACGTATCCGACCGCGCCCAGAGGACACGACCCGCCGCCCGGAATGAACCGTGGGAAGACGCCGTCCCTCAACCGGCTATGGATCATCCTGCCAAGAAGCAGCGGCATCAGGAGCGCGGCTCCGGCGCAGGGGATCATCTCGGCATGGAAATGGCAAGCCGCCTTCAGATTGCGCCGGACGTAGTGGGCATTGACTTGCGGCATTAGAATGGATGCACACCGCAGGCCCAGCCGATCGGCATAGATGGCGGTTGCAAGCGCATGGTTGGAGCCGGCAAAGCCCATTGTAACAACTTCCCTGGCGCCGGTACGCAGCGCATCCCCGAGCAGGAACTCCAACTTCCGCACCTTGTTGCCGCCATAGATGACACCGCTCAGATCGTCCCGCTTGATGAACAACCGGTCCAGGCCAAGCTTCTTCCCCACCCGCTCCAACGGCTCCACAGGCGTCGGCCATGAGCCAAGCGAGACGCTGGGCAGCCGATGCTTCAGTCGAGGATACGCGCTGAAAAGCGCGATGCCGCCCGTATCTCCCTGTTTCGGGTTAAGTGCTATCCCTGTCGGCTGAACGGGTATGTTCACGATCAAATCCTCTTGCGCCAGTATCGTCGAATGGCCGATAGTGTCAACTTCCGATGAAGATCCTCCTGATCATGCCCGATGCGCACATGCACAAGATCCATGTGGGCGGATTTGTCTGTTCGCTGCGGGAAGCCCCGCTGACACTGACCTCGCTGGCCGCCCTCATCCCCGATCCCGACATCGAATGGAGGCTGGTAGACGGCAGCGTAGAGCCCATTCCCCTCGACGAGCGTGCCGATCTGGTGGGCATCAGCGTTATCACAGGCAACGCCTGCCGGGCATACGAGTTGGCCGATCAGTATCGCCGGAGGCGGATTCCCGTCGTACTGGGCGGCGTGCATGTCACCGTCCTGCCTGATGAGGCGGCCCGGCATGCCGATGCCCTTGTGATGGGCCTGGCCGAGCGCACCTGGCCGCGCCTCGTGGCCGACTTCCGCCGGGGGCGTATGGCACCCCGCTACCAGGAAGACGACTACGGGGATAATCTGGTGGCCGGCCTTCCGATCCCCCGTCGCGATTTGCAGCGCCGCGGCGCGTACGTGATGCCCAACACGCTCTATGCCACACGCGGATGCAAGCGCACCTGCGACTTCTGCGCCACGCTACCTGTCATCCCGAAGTATCTTCGCCGTCCCGTGGCCGACGTCGTCGCCGAGCTTAGGGCCGTTCCCAGCCGCTACGTCTGTTTCAACGACGTCAGCCTCGTTGAGGATGTGGAGTATGCCAAAGAGCTGTTCGCCGCCATGATCCCTCTCCGTAAGCGCTGGGGCGGCTTGACCACCGTGGAGGTGTCGCAGCACCCTGATCTCCTCGAACTGATGCGGAAAAGCGGCTGCTCTTACTTGCTGCTCGGATTTGAGTCCGTCAACCAGTCGAACATGCGGGGCATCTACAAGGGCTTCAACAAGACCGCCGCCTACAGGCAGGTGACCGACGCCCTGCATCACCATGGCATCGCGGTGCAAGGCTGCTTTGTTTTCGGACTCGACGAAGACGACCGGTCCGTCTTTGCCGACACGGTCGAGCAGGTCACTGCGATGAACCTCGACATCCCCCGCTACTCGCTCTACACGCCCTACCCAGGCACGCTGCTCTTCAAGCGGCTTCTGTCCGAGAACCGGATACTGAGTTTCAACTGGGAGGATTACGACACGATGCACGTCGTCATCCGGCCTAACCGAATGACTCCGCAGGAGCTCTACGACGGTTTCAAGTGGGCTTACCGCGAGACATTCCGTTTCGGCAAGATCGCGCGGCGAGTAGCGGGATTCGAACTTTCAGCCCTGATCAATGTTGTCGGCAATCTCGCCTACCGGATATTCGTCCGGCGCCTCTATCACGAGCCGAGATTCGCCCAACCGTACTCGATCCACAACCCAGGCGCATGGACGGGTGCCGGTTCCAGCCTGTGTGAAGGCGACGCTTGAAGAGACGGGCTTGGGAAATCAGCATTCCGCGTCGCATCTGACGCAAGGCCGCCAGATGGATCGAAGCGTGAGATATTGCATCGTACTCGTTCTCGTCGTCGTCCTCGATGGGTCTAATTTGAGGACGACGCGGAACGGTGTCTCAGGTCAGTACGTCCGCATTCCGCCCACGCTTCCTTCCTATGACGTACACGCAATGCCCAACCCATCCCAGGATGGCGCCTGCAACCATGTCAGGAACCGTGTGCTGTTTTGTGAGAAGCGTTGCGGCAAGGATTCCCATCGTCCACACCCAGATGACACTCATCACCCATATGCGGCACCGCAAGCCCCTGAACACAAAGCGACACCCCAGTGCGCTGTACAAGGCGAACGCCGCATGCAGGGACGGAAAGGCATTGAGATCGAGAT
>CAZWPN010000293.1:0-3264 GCA_964635275.1 uncultured Victivallales bacterium
CGCCCGCTATCGTCCACCGGCTGACGAGAGCGGGCGACGAGAGCGGCCCACGAGAGATGTTCAGCATCTCCATGTCACTGAACACTGCTCGCCCTGCGTGGCCTTCGCGAAGCAGGGCCTTCCCTCCAGAGGCGGGCAAGCGCTACCTTGTCGGCCCTGCCCTGAGCGAAGTCGAAGGGCTTCGTGTTCAACCATCTTCTGTTGGCCGGCCATGTCTGGCCGGCGCCTTCGCCGGCCCCGGTGACCCCGTGACTGGGTGACGCCCGGGCCATGACACCGGAACTGTTACCAGTTCCGCTCCCTCTCCCCGGAGCGGAATTCGTGAGAATTCCGTTCGAGAAGCAGCCATGATTACAATGACTCCAATTCCATCCTGCAACATTGACAGATCAAACCGGCGCGGGGTAGGCTCAGGCACTCCTGAGGATATCGGAATGTCAGAAGAACAATCCGGCGAAGTCTCCAGCGCTCCCGTAAGCAGTTGTGCGATCCCGCTCGCCGCCGCGGCGGGTATCTTGCTGCTCGCCGTCGCCGGCGGCGGGATCTGGGCCTGGGCCGTCGCCCTCATGGCTGGAATCGGATGGGCCGCCATCCTCTGGACCAGGCCCATCCACGTCTTTCCGGCTGCCTTGCGGCTGGCCTGCCTCTCCGCCATGGCGCTGATTCTTCTCTCACTGCTTCCACTGCCACTCCCCCTCTCCCGCCTCGCCGGCGGCGAACGCTACCGACAGAATGCACTCGCCGCCCACGCCATCCGGGAAGCATCCGCAACCGGCATGATCCCCTCATCTGTGACCATGTTCTCCGCCACACGAAATCGAGCCGGCACATTGCGGATCGGTTTGCTTCTCGCCGCCGCCTTTGCATCGGGCTTACTGGCGGCTGCCCTGCCGTCGGACCGCAGGCGCCATATGGCAGGCTTCCTGACATGTGTCGGTTTGGGGATTGCCGGCCTGGGGTTGGTCAGCATGCAATACATCCCCCAGGGAGACCGCCTGTGGTGGTGGATACCCATCCCGCATAATCTGCCGGGGCCCATTGCGTGCTTCGCCAACAGGAATCACTTTGCAGGTTTCGCGGCCATGACCGCGGTTGCCGCCCTCGCCCTCGCCCTGGATGCGATCCGGCGCCGTCGGCCGATGACTGCGCTGCTGTGGGCCATGGCGTTCTGCGCAGCGGCGCTCGCTGTTGTCTTTTCCCTTTCCCGTGGCGCATGGATCGCCTTCGCTGTCGGTTGCGCGGTGACGTCGCTTCTGGTGCCATTTGCCTCACGGTGGGCAAAGGCAGCCGGCATCGTATTCATCCTGCTCTTGCTGTCGGGAGCCATCGCCGCCGGACTGCGATCGCCGGAAGTTACCGAGCGTCTGGACACGCTCAAGGATCCGATGGCCACAGAGAGCGCCAAGATACGGATTCCTGCATGGAAAGACGGATTGCGCATCGGGCGGCATTACTGGTTCGCCGGCTGCGGCGCCAACGGCTTCCGGATGGTATACCCGCAGTTCAAAACGACGTCCCAGAGCGCGTTTATGACCTATCCGGAAAATGCCTACGTCCAGCTGGTCGCCGAAACGGGGCTGTGCGGGCTGGCCATACTGGCGATACTCGTGTGGCACACAGCGAGGACCGTGCGACGTCAGCTCGCGGAAGAGGATTCATATCTCTTCGGCATGATCGCCGCGGGAGTCGGTTGCGTGGCGCTGGTCCACGGATGCGTGGACGTGCCCACGCTGGTCCCTGTCTATTCCGCCATCCTGGCGGCCTACGTCGGGCTTGCGGTAAGGTGCCCGGCACAGAGTGACGAGGCCGGAAAAGATGAGCGCTGTGCTTCCGGCTGTAGCCCCGGCACTCTGTGCCGGGCTGAGTCTTCCGAGGCTGAAAAGGCGCACAACCCCGCCGACACGCCACCTCGCCGCCTCCAGCCGCACGTGGCGGCATGGGATCAAGCCGTCGAGCGCATTTCCGGCGGCAAGCGGTTTCCTGCCTTCCTGCTGGCGTGTACCGTCGGCATGGGTTTGCTGGCCATACCAGCGCAGCGCCTGGATCACTATGCCCACTTCAGCGCCGCCGACACCGCGTTCCTTGCGCGTTCGCTCACATGGGCGCCTACATCATGGCAATCGTGGTATAATCTGGGGCATCGCGCCATGAAGTCAGGCACTGCATCCGGCTACCGCATGGGCGAACGGTGGATCTCGCAAGCGGCCGCCTATGACCCGAAGAACTACCGCCTATGGAAGGAACTTGGCGATCTGCGTCTCTACCTGGGGGACCGCGCCGGGGCCCGCCAGGCATACGATCGGGTCAAGGCGCTTCGCCCCTGGGTCCAGGTCCCCGAGCTGGAAGACGGACGGCATGGGCTTTCTGACTTCTCCGTGCTTCCGTGCCTCCGTGGTTCGTCTTCCTCCGGCGTTCAACACAACTTACAGGATGCGGCGTGAACCATGTCATGATCGGAGCGGGGATTCCCTTTCTGCTGGCGCTGCCATTCCTCTACTGGCGGCGGGGACGCTTGCCGCTGTCAGTCCTGATCGCGCTGCCGCTTGCCATGATTGCCTGCGCCGTATGGGCGGTAGTGCCGGATATCCCCCGCATCACCGGGCACGGCGACCTCTACCTCCGGCTGATGCACGATCCCCGGATGAACATCTTCTTCTGGCACTACCGGATCGACCAGATCGAGACGGAATCCTCCCTGTACAATGTCGGAGTAGCCGCCCTGTTGGCCGCCCTGCTGGCCGTCGCGTGGAACGAGCTGCGGATATCGGAGAAGACCTGACCATGGCACATGCAACTCTGCATTTTTCGGCTGGACTGATTACCGGCTCCCTGCTGGCGGCGCCGGTCGTTCGCTCGGCATGGCGGACGAACCGCCCCCTGTGCCTCCCCATCCTCGGATTGATGCTATCGGCGTGGATCGTCGGCATCTGGGCGCTGGTCCCGAGTTTCTGCCGGCACATGGGTCTTCCAGAACGGTTTGTCGGAGGTTGGTGGATGAACATCTTCCTGTTCCATCCCATCATTGCGGGGTTCATGCGCCGGAGCATGTTCGCGGGAAGCGTCATGATGGCCGCCGTCCTGGCGTATCATTACTTGCTCATCCTGCTGGCCATCCGGAGGAATCGCGCCGCTTAGCGCCAAGCGCGATGGACCGCATCCCGCACTTTTCAACCCGAAAAAAGGGGTCCTTCCGGGTTTGGTGTGGGCAGCCCCAACATCTTGTGGCGATCCTCCTGCTGTCATGTCGATTAAGCGAGTCGGTTA
>CAZWPN010000294.1:0-3248 GCA_964635275.1 uncultured Victivallales bacterium
GGTCTATTCCGAACTGTGTCAGGTCGTCGAGGAGTGGATTGCCATTCATGAGAAGGACGGCATTCCGTTGCCGCCACCCAACGCCGGCAGGAACTATTCCGGAAAATTCGTTGTCCGCGTCGGCAAGGAACTCCACCAGGAGCTTGCCATCTACGCCTTGCGCGAAGGTGTAAGTCTGAACTCCTATTGCGCCAGAGTGCTGCGCGAGGGGCGCGCCACCTACGGAAGTCGGAGAACACCGCCGGAGAAACGGTGATGATCAGCCCCTTTATCTCGTGGATGTCTCGGTTCGCAGCATGACCGCTTGAACCTTATCCGTGGCTGACGTGGGATTCCGCGGCGGAGGCCAACTCGCCGCCGGCGCGGGCTATACGGCGTTGATAGAACCTGAAGCCAAGGTACGAGGCAATGACCAACGGCTTGACCCATAGCGGCTTGCCCGGAAGCCTCCGCGCCAGGGCATTCCATGAGTATGCACGCTTGCGAACGAGATCCGTGCCCCGTTCCAGCTCTTCAACCGTCATTCGAAGCGGGCGGAAGACTACGTTCTGCCCGTTGTAGAGCGACCAGTTGCGCGTCAGAATCCGCCCCTCATTCTCCATTCTCTCAAAGACAGGAGTCCCGGGGAATGGCGTGTAGATGCTGATCTGCGGCAGATCAAAACGTGCCTTCACAATGTATTCCGCGGCCTCCTCGAAGACACAGGCGTCGTCCGTGTCGAACCCGAAGACAAAGCACGCCTGCACGAGGATGCCGTGATCGTGGAGGGTCTCAACGACCCGGGCGTAGGTCTTCCCCAGGTTCCGAGTCTTGCCCGCCGATACAAGCGCCTCCGGACGGATCGACTCGAATCCCATGAGCAACCCACGGCAACCGCTTTTCGCCATCAGGGCAAGCAGTTCCGGATCCTCGACAACATCCATAGACGCGCATCCAAGCCACCACTTGCGCAGCTTGGCAAGCTCGGCGAAGAACGCCTTGGCATGTTCCTTGTCGCCGATAAGGTTGGGATCGAGGAAGAATACGACCTTTCCGCGCAACGCCTTGATCTCGGCGATCACGTCGCCGATCGGACGGCGAATGTAGCTCGGATGGAACCGATGGCTGATGCAGAAATCGCACTTGTTCGAGCAGCCGCGGCTCATCTCCACAGTGCACCATCCGATGTAGTCGCGCCGGTGGATGGCGGAGCGGTCAGGAGCAACGATCAGCGAGGGATCGAACGTCTCCACGTCCTCATACACGCGCTGGAGACGGCCCGCGGCAAAGTCGCGGACAAGGCGCGGCCACGTCCGCTCCGCGTACCCGCGTACCACCGCATCGGCATGGAGCAGGCTCTCCTCGGTCCGCAGGGTGGGGTGCACACCGCCAAGCACCACTTTCGCGCCTTTTGCCCTGAATCGATCCGCAATCTCATATGCCCGGCAAGCTGTGCCGGTGATCGCCGTGATGCCTACAAGGTCTGCAGGAATTCCGAAGTCCAGATCTTCAACCATTTCGTCCACCACTCGTACTTCGGCCTGTACTTCGGCCGGCACAAGCGCCTTGAGGGTGGGCATGGTGAGCGGGGCATAGCGCAGGCTGCGCCCATAGATTCCAGTGGCGTGTCGCTGAAGATAGTTCTGCGGGTGGATGAGGAGTATCTTCATGGTTGCCGTTCCTCCAGCTTCGCCGGTTCCCGCCACCGGCGGAATGCGGCCGCCACCTCGCTGGTGGCTCCTGTGTGCGCCGTCAGGATGTATTCTATCCCATTCAGGTTGGCCAGCCGCCGAATCGAACTCCCCATGGGTTTACGGTCGCCTATCAACCAAGGCCAGAAGGGCACGACGTCGCCGCGCCGGAGGCGCAGCGTGTCGCCCGTGAAAAGAAGACGATCATTGATTACGTAGCAAACGGAGCCGACTGTATGGCCCGGCGTCTCAATAGCGCGTACGCGGAGTCCGGCCACCGTAATCGTCTCTCCGTCCGTCAGCCTGGTCAAAGGATGCGAGGGATCTTGCCTGGCCGAAAACAGCGAAGGGCGTTCCCGCGCGCCCACGAACAGCTCCGCGTTCGGGTAAAGACGCATGCCTCTGGCGTGATCCCAGTGCAGGTGGGTCAGGAATACGGCTTTGACGTCTCCGATGTCCAAGTCCAGCGCGCCAAGCCCGCGCGCCACGCCTGCTCTGCGCCAGCCTGCATCCACGCAAACCACACCGGATGGGCCTCTGACAGCGTAGAAATTCACGAAACCGTCACGGACCACCGAGAGCGGTTCGCAAACCGGTCCCGTGTCGAGCAGCCCGCGCAGAAGGAACAACTGTCGCATCATCGCGACACGGTCCTTTTCTGCCTTTGCTGCGCGATGCAGAGCCTCCCGCCGAGGTACACGCGCAAGGCAAAGGCGCCTTGCGGACAGGACTCCAGGCAGCAGAAGCAACCGATGCAGTCCGAAAGACGGACTGCCGGGTAGCCTGTGCGCGCATCCTCGCGGATGGTGTTTCGCGGACAGGTGGCCACGCACATGCCGCACTTGATGCAGACACGCTGTCTGACCCAAGGCCGCAGGCGGAACAGGATGGGAGTGAGTTTGTAGGACCACTCGGGAATGTGCTTCAGGTATCTCGCCAGGGATGGCTTTATGGCCGCTGCCCGCAACCGCTGGAGGCCGCTGCCCGCGCAGTCGATGCCGGACTCTTCCATGCAGCCCAGGTTTCTGTTGGCGGCCATGCGGATCATGGGCACGGTCGAAGGCGAAATCCTCAGTGCCTGACAACCGATCGCGTCGAGCGCCACGGCATCTCGGCCAGCCAGCAGAACTCCGACCGACCGGGGCCGGCCGTGGGCGGGGCCGTTGCCTTCCATGGCCATGACGGCATCCACTATGGTGAGATGCGGCTTGAGTGCACCGAAGACGCGCACCAGGAAAGCGCTCATGGTCAGTGGCGAAGGGTACTTGACGTGGAATTGGGTCTTTGCCATGCCGCTGATCAGGCCATATACATTTTTCATGGCGCCGGTCATGGTCGTCAGGCAGTGCGTCTTGAGCTTCGCCAGCGAAATGACAACGTCCACTTCGCTGTACCATTCAGGAACGGCAAGCACGTCCCCGTCGCAGTTCAACGGGGTTTGCTTCACCCTCCATGATTTCAGCTCTGCGGGCGTGCCAGCCACCGCCTCGGCCATTCCTGTGAGCCGCCAAAGCTCCGTTTCCTCATGCACGCCGACTGGGCTGTCACCCACCCAGATGCGTGCGGCGCCAGCCTTGA
>CAZWPN010000295.1:0-3234 GCA_964635275.1 uncultured Victivallales bacterium
GACGGTACGTCACCTTGGCGGGGTCCGGATCAGCCGTGAAGTACCCGTACAAGCTCCCGTCGGGACGCAGGACCGTATCGATGCAATCCCATCGCCCCTTCTCCTTGTACCAGCGCATGTCCTGGACGAACCTGTACTTCTCGTCAACCTTGGTCCAGTTGACCAGGTTCGTGGACGTTGCGAACATGATATCCTGCTTGTCACCGAACCACTCGGAGTAGTTCATCACCCAGGTGTGGTTCCGGCCAAAGTCAGGCGACTTCCAGATGTGGCCGGTTCCCATCCACGTCACGCCCTCACGGGGCTTGATCATCACGCCCTGCTCGTTCCAGTGGACGCCGTCATCGGAGAGAGCCAGCTCGTGGCCATCCCATCGGTTGAAATGTCCGGCGAGGTAATACAGGTAATACCTTCCCTCGTGGAAATACGCCCAGGTATCCCAAATCTGACCCTTCCGGCAGGGAGTATAGAAACCCGCCTGCACAACGGCTTCCTTCATGGATTGTCCTCTTTTCTTGTCACTGTCATCCCATAGGTTTTAAATAAAAGGCTGGATGTAACTACTCCGCCACGGGTCACTTCCCCCGTTCCCCATCGTAAAAGTCGGGCAGGGGGGGCCGGGCACCGGATTCCCGGCTCAGCAGCTCCCGCGCCGGCATATTGAATATCCGCCATGCAGGAAACCGTGCAGGCACGTCTCCCGGAAGCTGGTACCCGCGGACCATGACCTCCCCCTCTTCCTCATGCAGGGCGGTGACCACAAGGTTGGGCTCGTCAATGGTTCCGACCGAGAAATCGGCCCTGCCGCTCAGCATGACGATGGGAGCAGTGGCATCTTCTACCGCTGCGACGATCCCTGCCGGATCGTAGGCACCGAAAGGAATCAGCCAGTATTCGATTACCTGGCGGCCATTCAGCGGCTGAGGAAAGGTCTTGTTGTATTTTGCCCAGTGGACGGGGTGAATGCGGTTGGTCCAGTCATCGCCTCCATAGGCTACCGTGTTGGCGATGACCCCATCCCGGATCCAGTGCTTGGGGGTCCCGCGGTTGACGTATACGAGCCCGCCGCCGTAGACCCAGTTCTGCGCGATGATCTGTTCCTCGCCGCGGAATTCTTCCACGGCAAACTGGGTGTCGCCGTAGAAACGCTCACCCCGCGTTGGCTGGTAGATCGTGAGCTTGCTCTCTTCAATGTGGAAGTCGCCGACGCGATCGTCGTTGAACTCAAACTCGACCTGACATTTGATCAGCGGCTGCGACTTCAGGAACAGATAGCGTTCGCGTGTCGATATAGTGCCGATTCGTCCCGCGCGCTCAAGACAAGCGCAAACAGGGCCTTCGGAGAAGGTCACCAAGGCGTTGCGATTGTCCTGCCACTGGCTGCCGATGACGCCGCGGATTTCGCCGCCGAGGTATGCACCTGCCTGGAGGACCGTCTCTCCCGAGGCGGTCCTGATCGACTGGATCAGACCTTCTCCGGAGAGGGTGACCCGGTAGTAGTCAGTCTCGATTCGGGATGGGAGTGGAGCAGGTGTCGACTCCGCCGGGGTGTTGGTGGCGATCTCGTAGCTGGCACACCCAAGGGAAGGTAGTTCCAGCAGGCCCACGATGTGATCGCCGACCTTCTGGCAGCCCGCTGCTGTTGCCGGCAGCCGCTCCCCGCTGGTCCATTCCATGAGGAGGGTGCGCGCGCGCGGCAACCCGTTGAAGGCGGTGACACGGCTGTCGTCCGGAGTGAGCATGGCTTTGCCGGCCGTTGCCATCAATTCGGCAGCGGACTCCGTGCACTGCAAGAACCTGTTGATGGCTTTCTGCCGCAGGTCGCTCATCTCCGTCCATGTCGCGTCGTGATCCTGGTATTTGAGAATCGTCTTCCACAGGGCATCCAACTTCTCCTGCAGTTCCGGCGAACGGTCCTTCAGCCGGCTCATGGCCAGAAGGTTGCCAGCCTGTATGGCGTAGTCTTCGGCGCGTTTCGATGCGCGCTGATGCGCCTCTGCCCACAGGCCTTCGCAGTACGAGTAGTAGGAGTGAATCTGCCCCGTCGCCCTGGGTGGGGCGGCCTTGAAGCGATCCGCTGCCGCCTTGTCCAGCAGGACGGGTTTGGCCTTGCCCTCCCAGGGGTTGTGGTACTCCTCAAGATCGGGAAAATCGATTAGCACCGGCGGGGCGCTCCACAGATCCCTGCCAACCTGTATTGCGGGCGTAGTCAGGCGTACATTGGTGGTGAAGAAGCCGGGAATGGCCGTGCCGTCAAGGGCTTGTACAGTGATGAAGTCATCACCCTTTTTCAGGTGGTAGGCCTGCTCATAACCATAGAGATCAAACGTCCCGGACGTGATGGTAAGCCCCCATGGAAAGGCGGGGAATACCAGAAACTCAAAGCCGAAGCGCTGCAGAAGCTGGGGGAGTTGCCGAAAGACATGGACCTCCTGGTGGGCGTGCACGGTGATATCCCTGCCGTACAGCTCCCTGAAAAGCTGCATTCCGTACTGAAACTGACGCCAGGCCGCCTCCGAGCTGTAGGTATGCGTGTGGGCCAGCGAGTACTCGCCGCCGACAAAGCAGAGCTGACCACGCTCGCAGGCCGCCTTCATACGGTTGTGCACATCGGGAAAGCGGTCGGCTAGATCGACCAGCGAGTGAACAGCCCATTCATAGTTCAAGGTCAGTTCCGGGTTCTCCTCCAGCGATGCCAGGTTGCGCTTGACCCGTTCGAGATACTCTTCAGCCGTGGCGGTGCCCCACGGGGGCACCCGTTCGCCCACGGGTGGCTCTCCCCGGTCCTCATCCACCAGCATATACATCGGGTGATAACAGATAGCTATCTCCCACTTGAAATGCGCAAAACGATTAAAGCCCCCCTCTGGTCGTGTGCTCATATTGAACCCCGCCTTTCGATCTCCTCGTGCGCCAGCTCGACCCAGTGGGCTGCCCGCTGCGGTTCGTAGTTGAGCGTGTGCACGTCCTTCATGATAAAGAACAGGGGCTGTGCTCCCGTGACCTCAACGTGGTTCAGAACATTGAATGTTTGCGATTTCATAGTGCCGTCACTTGCCCTGTCTTTTTTCCCTTCCTCAGTTGCAAATACTCCACCCGCCAGAAGCCAAACACATGTCGTCATTAAAACCACCAACTTACTCATCCCATCTCCTTTGTTTTCAACACATTTTTCGAACCCCGCGCGCGACCGGCTAATGCAACACTGTTGTATGAAAAGGTCACTCGGTAAGT
>CAZWPN010000296.1:0-3217 GCA_964635275.1 uncultured Victivallales bacterium
CCGGAGGGTGCTCGTCGCACACATGCAGCACCGCGGTTTCCGGCCCCGGCCACGGATCGGCTTCGGCCTGCTTGAGGGCCTCCGCCGCCTTCTCGCCAATCTCCTTTTCGATGGCCGCCAGATCACTCTCCGTGGCCACGCCATCCTTAAGCAGGCGCTTGCGGAAGGCCTGGATCGGACACTTGCCCTTCCACGCCTCCACCTCTTCCCGCGTGCGGTAGGTGTAGTCGCCCATGCCTTCGGCGTGCGGCCGCGTCCGGTAGGTCTTGCACTCGATCAGCGTGGGACCTTCACCGGCGCGAGCCCGGCGCACGGCCTCCTCCGCCGCGGCCGCCACGGCCAACACATCGTTGCCGTCCACGGCCACGCCGGGGATGTTGTAGGCAAGGGCGCGCTGCGCGATCTCGGAATTGGCGCCGGAGTAGCGAATCGGGATCTCGGTGGCGTACTGGTTGTTCTCGCACACGAACAGTACCGGCAGTTTCCAGATACCGGCCATGTTCAGGCCCTCGTGGAAGGCGCCGTTGTTGGAGGCGCCGTCGCCGAAAAAGGCCGTGGCCACCCGGCCGTCTTGTGCCAGTTTGGCCGCGTAGCCGGCGCCGGTAGCCTGGAGAATGCACGGGCCGACGATGCCCGTCGTCCCCAGGAGGCCGATCTCCGGGGCAAAGAGGTGCATGCTGCCGCCGCGGCCGCTGGAGCAGCCTGTGGCCCGGCCCAGCAGTTCCGCGATCAGCGCGCGCGGCTCAAGCCCCTTGGCCAACGCGTGCCCATGCCCGCGGTGGGTGCTGAAGATCGGGTCCTGCGGTCGCAGGTACGCACACACGCCCGCCGCCACGGCCTCCTCGCCGATATACGTATGGCACGCGCCGTGAATCAAACCCCGCTGGTGGGCGCGCAGCAACTGCTCCTCCGTCAGGCGGATCGTCAACATCGTCCGGTAAAGGGCGACTCCCCGCTCCCGCTCGACAGGTGCCTTGCCTGTCGCTTTTTTTGATTTTCGTACCACGATCGTTTCTCCATTAAAAGTCGCGTGAGTATCCCGCCGTCCACCCGCCGTCCACCGTCATAACCGAACCGGTGATGTAGTCGTTCTCCGGCGCCGAGAGGAACAGGGCTGCGTTGGCGATGTCCTTGGTGGATCCGAAACGATGCAGCGGAATGTGCGACAGCATGGCCTCCATTCGCCCTTTCATAATCGGGTCCTTGCCGGTGAAGAGCCCCTGCGGGCCCTCGATCGGAATCGAGCCGGGCGCGATGGCATTGACCAGGACGCCGCGCTCGGCGAACTCCAGCGCCATGGCCTTGGTCAAATTGATCACGCCGGCTTTGGCCGCCACATAGGCGCACTGTAAGCGCGCCGGTACCAAGCCGAAGACCGAGGCGATGTTGACGATCCTGCCGCCCCCGCGCGCGAAGAGCGCCGGCGCCGCGGCATGGGTCACCTGGTAGCAGGCGGTGAGATCCGTGTTTACAATCCAATCCCACTCTTCCTTGGGAAACCGATCGAGCGTTACGCGGTGCTTGGCGGTGTTGACGCCGGCGTTGTTGATGAGAATGTCGAGCCCGCCGAACTCCCGAGTCACCCACTCGATACCCGCCGCGATGTCCGCCGCGTCGGTCACGTCCATGCGCCGGGCGGCGCAACCGGAAACGCCGGCCGCCGCCTGCTCGATCGCCGGGCTGATGTCCGTGTACGCCACCCGCGCGCCGTTGGCGGCCAGTGTATCCGCAATCGCTTTGCCGATCCCGCGCGCCGCGCCCGTCACCAGCGCCACCTTGCCGTTCATATCCACTTTCATTGCACATCCTCCTCGCTTATCGCTACCCGACCGACTCCACCGTCACCGTCGTCACCTGCCGGAGATTGTCCGACACGGGACAACGCGCGTCCACCTCATGCAGAAAGGCGGCCTTCTGCTCGTCGCTGAGATCGGCGTCGATCTTCACGCGCACCGCGATGCCGGGAAAGCCGGCCCGGTTGGGCGTCGCTTTCCCGAGCAATGCGTCGACGTCCAGTTCGCCGGATACGACCACCTCCATCCCCCGCAGCGCAATTTTCTTCTGGTGGGCCGCGATGCGCCCGACCGACGCGATGCAGCCGGCCAGCGCACAGAACAGGTATTCCAGCGGCGTCGGACCCGTGTCGGTGCCGCCACCGGACTTGGGCTGATCGATCAGCACCGCGTGCTGTCCGGCGCGACACTCGATCTTCATGCCGGTTCCCAGGTTCGCCCGAATCTCCACTTTCTTCATCGTTGCCATATTCGTTTCCTCTGCAAAACGCCCCTCCATGTCCAAAACACGCTATCACACGAAGATTCATGTGTCTTGACCCCCGCCAGCCAGCGGCCAGTGCAACACTGGCCGCTGGCCGGCGGGGAAGTTGTCTTCGGAATGCGTGTTGAGGGGTAAAGTGGAATGTTGAGGGTGGAAATGCAAGCAGAACCTGCATGCGGGGGCAGCATTCCACAGTGGGGTACGGTACTGACCGTCCCCGTAGGGGCAAGGTCAGTACCGTACCCCACTGTGGAAGATGTTCTGCGGCGCCCCGTTCTTCACGAGGCACAAACCAGGAAGGCAGTCATCTTCTCCCTCGGCGTCATCCACCCCAGGCACTTCCGGGGTCGGTCGTTCAGATACGTGTCGATCCGCTTGAGTTCCGCTTGGCCGATGCCAGCGAAAGACGACTTCTTGGGGTGGAGCCTTCGGATCAGGCCATTGGTGTTCTCATTCGTGCCACGCTCCCAGGAGTGGTAAGGCCGAGCAAAGAACACGTCCATACCCATCGTCCGCGCCATCTCCTCATGTCGGGCAAACTCCTTGCCGTTGTCGAGCGTCAAGCCCAGTCGAGACGCTTGTGGCAGCGGCAAGAACAACGCGCAGATCGCCTGCGTGACCTCTTCGGCCTCTTTGCTGTCGGTGCGACCGACCAGCGAAAACCGCGTGTTCCGTTCCACCAACGTAACCAAGTTCCCCGTCTCATGCGCTCCGTTGATCAGATCGCCTTCCCATTGCCCCACGGTCGCGCGCGTCTCCACCTCGGCCGGTCGGGTGTCGATCATGCGTTGGTTCGGAATCCGCCCGCGTCCGTGACCCTCTTGGCGGGGACAGCGCCGGTGCCGCTTCCGTCGGGCACGTGGAAGGTTCTTCCAAAGCGTTCCACCGGCCTTGGCGTCGGCGTAGATGTGCTTGTAGATCGTCTCCTTGCACACCCACG
>CAZWPN010000297.1:0-3196 GCA_964635275.1 uncultured Victivallales bacterium
TGTTCGGCAGCGAACTGCGGTCGCCGTGGCCAGTCTGCAGCATGTCGAAATCGAGTACGCTGGCATCCTCGACGCACTCGCGGCCGCTGGAACTGGGGTGGATGCTGATCGGCCGCGCGAAGGGATCGGTGGCCCGGACGTATCGGGCCAGTTCGGTCCAGCCCTTCTTCTGCGTCACGATATCCGCATCCCAGGTCTTTGTGAGATAGTAGGGCATGGTCCCTTCGCCCGCCAGACACCACGTCACTGGATAGGAACCGTAACGGGCAATGAGGTAGCGCCAGTGCCTCTTCATCTTCTCAACGCCCATCCACGGCAGGAAATAGCCCCAGCAGGCGACAATGCACGGCATCAAGCCGGCGTTCACCAGGTGTTCAATGCGGCGGTCCGCGGCGTCGAAGTAGGCGGGGTTGATGCGCCCAAACTCCTTGGTCCACGGGAACCCGGCCTCGTTCTCGCCGCGCTTGTCGAACGCCGGCATATCCGGATACAACCCGGCCACGATCTGCACCACCGTGAACCCCTTCTGCACGCGATCTGTTGTCAGCGCGCGGAAGTCCCGCGGCCACGCGAAGCGCTTGCACAGCCCCATCCACCAGGTATCGCCCAACCAGAAGAAGGGGGTGCCGTCCGCGTGCGCGAAATGCCGGCGGTCGGCAGCCACCTGCACAGGACCGTGCCGGTAGAGCGGATTCTGGCCCCTGTACGGAACGACCTTGAATACGCCTTCCTGCGCATGCAGGCCGGTATCGGCCGTGTTGGAGCACTCTGTGCGAAACCGGAAGGTGCCGGTCCGGGGCGAGGCAAAGCGCACCCGCCACTCGCGGCCGCCGGCCCAGAAGGCCGGAACACGCTGAACCGCGCCGCTCCCCTCCTGCTGGAAGCAGACCGTCAGCTCAACGTCGTTGAACGGGGCAGCGTACTTCCTGATGGACGTAAAGGTCCATTCACACACGTTGTTCTGTTGAAGCGATTTCATGCGTTCTCCTTTTGCCTCTCATTTCGGTTGACGACTACGGCGACGACTACGGTGGACGATGAAAGGCTCTCCACTCGTAATCCGTAGTCGTTCACCGGTTCCCAGTTTCTATTCTCTCATTCAAGTTCTGACAGCACCGTCTTCTTCACCCGCTCGCGTCACCGGCACCATTAGGATCATTGTTTGGGCGGCGAGAGCGGCAACTCCAGCCACGCGAGCCCGAGGTCGCGTCCCATGTGACTGGTACTGTTGCCACCGGGGGCATCATAGAAGATGGCCAATCGTTTGCCGACGACGATTACCGATGGCATTCCAAGTCCAACTTCATTCCGGCTTTCTTGCCGAGCTTTACAGGAGCAATCGTTTCAGCAACTCCTCCGACAGTTCATAAACCGGCAGGAAGCGATCACTTCTGGCATAATCCAGCAGACTCGTGCGAAGCTGGCGGGCGGCAGGCCGACTGGCCAGATCCGTATTCAGATCCATGGCACAGATCAGCAGGCGGCCTTGGCCGAAACGCGCTTCAAAGATCACGCCCAGTTTCATGTTGCGGTCGTAGTTGTCGATGACCTGCACGATCGGCCGGAATGCCGGTGGCGTATCGTCCAGCATAATCGCCTTGGAGCGGTCCGTGACATCGCCACCCATCCGCTTCTCAGCGTCCAGATAGCATTCGTAGGGGGCATGCGCCACAAGAAAGGAATAGGCGGCGGTTTGTCGTCCCAACAGATCGGCCCATTGCCAGTCGCCGTGTTGCTCGGTGGGGAATTGCGCCAGGGCGGGATGGCTCGGGTCGCAGAGAATTCCGAGCGTACCCGGTTGATTGAATAGCCGCATGCTCCAGAAGGCCGGCATAAAGCTGCCGGGTATCGCATTGCTTCCGGGTTGTGCTGGCGGATATAACCGCATGGCGTCGTTGGGTATCCAGCCGGGGACTTGCACGGGAACCACCCCCTCCTTCGGCGAGGAATACAACAGTACGCGCCGCCCTGCCGCCAAGGCCGCGCGTGTGGCCTGATCAAAGGCATGGGAGATCAGCACATCTCCGGCTTCTTCAGTCCGGGAAGTCGGATAGACCCAGATGTTCCATTGATTAAAAGTGCCCCCGGCCGACAGGGATAAGATCAGGCGCGCCGGTGCCGCCATTTCGGCCAATGGAATCTGAATCTCGCCCACCGGGGTAACCCGGCCCGTCTCGATCGCCATCTCCGAAAATCTACCGCTGACCAGCACCGTGTGCTTCGCGTTGGTCAGCGTCCAGGTTGGACACACTTTCAGATTGTGAGGCCCGTAGTGGGCGATCTCCGCGCTAGCCACAAAGGTCTCGCCCGTCGTGAGAATCCGTTTGGGCATCCGTATCAGGCAAACCGTCGGCGCACAGAACCGACGGAACTCCTCGGGGGAGATCAGACCCTTGGAATCCCAGAAGGCGTCGAGCCAGCCGACATACGCCGTGCCCTGCCCAGGGAAATCGCGGGCCTCCAGAATCTGGAAGCCGCCATAGGGATAGGACCGCATGCTGGCTTCAATCTCATCTTTGTAGAGCAGCACGCTGAACCGGCCGCTGGCCTCCGCGAACGCCTTGGCCTGATCCAGCATCTGATGAGCTTCGAGCGATCGGCGGCTCAGTTCCAACATGTCGGCCCGTAGCACACCCGTGTACTTTTTGATCTGATCATAATCCGGATACATGAGCCACTGACCCATCTCGTGAGCCAGCAGCGGCAGTTGCTGGCTGGGGTTATCCGTCGCCTGCGACGCAGCCGCCTCCGACCCCGCGATCCATCCCGAGGCCACCGACCACCGATCCCAGTTCGTGCGAGGACCGACAAAGCCGCGCTGTCCCCCTTCGGTATAGTCACCCTTGTCCGGCGTGCCGCCGTTTTCACAACGGTAAAGCCGTCGGCGATCTTTTTCACGACCATACGTGACCAGACGATCCAACGAGCCGCCTGATTCATTGCCCATGGCCATAAGCCCGAAGGAAGGATGATTTCCGTACGTGTCGAGAATACGATCCAGTTCGTCCTGAACGAACCGCTCGCGTTCGGGATGCTCGCCAAAAGGAGGCACGAACATTGTCCAAAGCGGAAGCTCAACCTGGAAGAGAAAGCCCAACTCATCCGCCGCCTCAAAAGCCGCCCGAGGCGGGCACCAGGAATGGAATCGCAAGAAATTAAAGCCATACGATTGGCAGATCCGCAGGACGCGCAGCCA
>CAZWPN010000298.1:0-3151 GCA_964635275.1 uncultured Victivallales bacterium
CCCATGAGGTTCGGACCGGCGATACGCTCCGGCCCGGAGACGGAATTGACGTTGGCCCAGACGGTTATGCGAAACTCGTCTATCCCGACTGGACACAGGGGGCGGCGGGGGCACGTCGCAATATCTACACATTGGCGGTCCAGTTTTGTCAGGTGGCGGCTGAGTTTGTGGTCGGCTTGACGAAGGCGCACGATCCGGCGCACGGCATGCCAACGGCCGGATAGGCCATGTTGCCAGCCGCTCCCTAATACTTCGTGAGCCCCACCGGAATCGGCCAAACTGTTACCGCCTCTGCCACACCGCCTCCTTGGTCACGCGCAGTCCCAGGGTTCACGGGACGGTGCGAGGCGTGGTTCCGGTTTCCTTTGTGAGTTTTGCCCCGCACCAAGGGCAGAAAAACCACGACCCCTTGCATTCCTGCTTACAGGTGCCGCATGCCTGCATTGGTAGGAGGGCATCGAGAGGAAGTCTCCACTTGAACTCTTTCTCGCCGAGTTTAACTTTGAACTGGCCTTTGCCTTTGGCATCGGCAATTCGTATGCCGTTGTCGCCATTGCCGGGGAACAGAAGGAAATGCATGTTCTGTCCCATCGGTCCGAGCATGTTGACGAAAACAGGCTTGATCATCTGGAGCATATTCTTCGTGTCTGCATCAACCTCCTCTTCAGTGCGCGGCGCATATGACTTGCCCTGCGAATCCAGAATTCGCGCGTTGGCTCGAATGGAGTTCTCCGATTTGTACGTAACGCCTCCGAAAGAACCTATCGCGCCATCTACAACCACGACCATAGTGTAGGGCCGGATGACTTTGAGGAACTCCTCCGCTTGCGAACCAGTCATACTTGGAGTCTGAGCAAAACTCGCAGCCCAGAATTCCTCGGGTATCCACCACACCAATGTCATCTGATCAGGTTTCTGTGACAGCCTCTGCGTTTCCTGGGTCAGAGCCTGCAAATCCAGGTCCTTCGCGTTTGCAGGACAGGTGGCGCCCATGACGACGCCAATTGCCAGAACCATGAATCCGACCATTCCAAAGTACCTTCTTCTCATCTCGTTCCCCTTTCTTGTTGCCCAACCAATAGCGTTTTATCGGTCGTGCTGCGAGGATACACCGATGGCCTTGTGGAGCAAGCGTGAACTTGCAGCATGGCCGATTAAATGTGTTAAACGGAGTTGCGGTGGTGAATCAACTGCTCCGTTTACGTTCACACGCCTCCGCATTCCCCGTCCAAGGTACCGATCAGCCGGGCCGGCAGCGATCATCTCAACGCATGCCTCCATCCGGAGTCGTGGCAATGGGCTGAGCAGACAATTAGTCTGTCCCTGACACCCGCGATGTGTATCGCGAGAAGTGTGTAGATGGGGCGGAGGGGGGGGCAGACGGTGTTCGGTTGACGGTGTTCGGTTGTCGGGGTAGCGGGGAAAGAGAAGCGTTTTACGCCGACGGATAAGATCGGAAGGCGAATGGGGAGGATGTGGATTGGAGAGAAGAGGTAAATGCTCCACCCACGTGTGGGATGCCGAGATCATCGGCGTTTTCGCGGAAGCGGGTCTACCTTGTCTTCTTCGTACAGAATGTCTCCATAACTTCTTTCTTCATGAATCCTGATGGATCGGAATGGTAGACCCGTAAATTATCCGACCTGCCAATAGGTTGTAATGTGTGCGCACCGGCCCCAGTCTCTTGCGGTAGGGTTACACCCCATGGCGGAGGCCCAACCCATCGCATAGTCTGCCGAATAGACAGAACCAACAACCTGAACGGAGGCCCGGCAACGGAAGAAGCATTGGTTGGAAGTGTTCCAGCAAAAGGGGATCTCCCCTACAACAACGAAACAGGACGAGGTAAGAAATGAAACGGAATGCAGTGTATCAATTGGCGGTTGCGGCGACCGTAGCCGCGGTGTTTGTAGCCAGCGCGCCTATGTGCGCGGCGGGGGCGGATGTGCCATCACCAACAAATGCACCTGGTATGGTTGGAGAAGGTCCTTCCTCATGTGGTTATACGTGGATTCGCGACAGACAAGGCTGGCTGGGACCGGATGGCACAACCTTTGTTGCAGCGAAAGACAAACCGGAATGGGCGATATACATACCCGCAAACACGGTTGATACCAAGGTGTCGCCGGTCGTGAGACCCGTTGAGTCGGCAGTCGCTAAGCCGGTTGTGCCAGTTCATACCAACAACGTGTTGCCGATCGTGAGACCCATTGAGCCTGCAGTGGCTAAGCCGGTTGTGCCATTGGCCGCCGCAGAGGACGAGAAGACCAAGCCGGTTGTGCCGCCGGCCAGGGGAGTACACCCGGTAGTTCCACATGGTGTAGCCGTTCCCTCCACGCAAGCGGCGAAGTGAGGTCGCAGTCCGGCTGATCCGCGTATGCGGAAAGGTGTCTCCCGCAGACCCAGCCCTCCGGAAGCATTGTCAGATGGCGGATGAACAGGCAAGGACGGCAGACACTGTCGCCAAACAGCGACCAGATGGAGATCGGGAGGATTTATGAATACGAGAAGGAACATGTTTGCCGTAGTTATGATTCCAGTACTGGTTTCGGCATGCCTGCTGCTTTCGGGCTGCATCATTCTGGGCGATCATCACTTTCTGTGGTTCTAGCCTAGTCCTGATTCTGCTCGTGCTGGTGCTTATGGGCCGGCTTAAGAGATAAAGGCAACAGAACGTTTCGCAAGAAAAGGAGATGGCATCATGAAGGGCTCAACAAAGGTGGTGAAGGGGCGCATCGAGGAGGCGGCGGGGGCGCTGACCGGCAACGACAGACTGCGTGCCAAGGGCCAGACGGATCAGGCCGTGGGTCATGTCAAACAAGCGGTCGAAAAGGGCGTCCGGCAACTCAAAGAGGCCGTGCGGAAGATCGTGGACAAATAGGCAAAGTGATGCTGTGCACATCACCATCGAAAACGAAAGGAACGTTATGCACCTCCTATTCTCGCCGGTTTTGGCCAACGTCTACTATATTGGCGGCGGCGGGGTCGGCCTTCTTGTCGTCATTGTTGTTGTGGTGCTACTGCTTCGCCGCTAGCCATTAGTAATCGGTGTACTCGCCGTCGGCTAGTTCGGCTTAGCCGACGGTGGGGTTATACTCCATAGGAGGCAATTGGCCCGTCTAGTAGATAAAGATACAACTCAGTAGGTGGC
>CAZWPN010000299.1:0-3135 GCA_964635275.1 uncultured Victivallales bacterium
GGTGAGCCTGAGGACGACTCTCTCCTGCCAAGGGTATGCTGTCTCCTGCACAAGGCGAACCGTTTGCCCGGCGACGGTAACCTGAGATTCGCTCCCGGCATAGTGATGGACGGCGAGTTCCCGTGCACGGATTGAATAAACGAAGCCGGGAAACTGCGCGATCATGCGAGCGATGTTCGGCGGGCAGCAGGCGCATCCAAACCACGCGCTTCGGCGATAGTGATACTCCTTGTTGACAAACCGGCCGTTGCCGTCAAACCCGGGGTGCGCCGCGAGCGGGTTGCCGTAGAAGAAGGTCTTTCCGTCGAACGAGACGCCGCTGATCGTTCCATTGTACAGCGCACGCTCCATAACATCGGCGACCTCGCCGTCGAATTCGGCGTTCAGCATCCTCTGCGCCCAAAAGACCAGTCCGATGGCGGCGCAGGACTCAAGATAAGCACTCTCGTTGGGCAGATCATAGTCACAGGTGAAGCCTTCATTCGCCGCCACCGGCCCCAATCCGCCAGTGATATGCATCCGTCTTTCAACGAGGTTTTCCCACAGCCGCCTGCAGGCCTTTAGCAGTGTCTTGTCGCCAGTTGCCTGGGCCACGTCCGTCATGCCGCAATAAAGATACATGGCCCGGACCGCGTGGCCGACGACCTCCGCCTGTTCACGCACGGGCACGTGCGCTTGATTGTACTCGTAAGTCTTGGCCCAGAACTTCCGCGGTTCCTCGCCACGCGCTCGTGCTTCATGGTCGAAGTAGTGCGGCGAGCGACCGCGCTCATCAATAAAGTAGCGGGCAAGATCGAGATAGCGTCTCTCGTTCGTTACGAGGTGAAGCTTGATCAGCGCGAGCTCAATCTCCTCGTGACCGCAATAGCCGCGCTTCTGGCCTTTGCGCGGGCCGAACAGCTTGCCGATGTAGTCCGCGTAGCGGCACATCACGTCGAGAAACCTGCGCTTGCCAGTCGCTTGGTAGTAGGCCACCGATCCCTCGATCAGATGCCCCGCACAATATAGTTCGTGGTTGTCGCGCAAATTGGTCCAGCGCTTCTCAGGTTCGACAACGGTGAAATGGGTATTCAAGTATCCGTCTGGCTGTTGTGCCCGGGCGATCAGATCGATCACGCTGTCCACGAGTCGCTCCAATGCGGCATCGGGGTATGCGCTGAGGCTGTATGCCGCAGCCTCAATCCATTTGCCTACGTCCGAATCCCAGAAGATATGCGGGGGATTGTCATCGCCTTGCTTCCACGCAAGCTTAAACGCGTCAATCCGGCCAGTGTCTTTGGACTGCTTGTATTGGATGGGGAGCGTGACACTCCGATTGACTTCCATCAACCGGCCCCAGAATCCGCCATTGATCCGCACGTGCTGGAGTCCGGCCGGCATGGAAGTGCCGGGGACTGCGCTGCATTCTCCTTGCGTCATTCGTTGATATCCTTTCTCTGTTGGTGCCGACGAGGTCAGGCGCGCGGTCAAGCGTCGCCTGGACCTACTGGTTCGACCGTCTCCCCTATTGCACACAAACTGCTATCTAATGAAATGAGCAGCAAGTTGCATTCATCCGCGACTGCCTTCGGGATGACCCGTCATCTCCCGTATCATGGCGCAAGTCTTAGCTACCCGATCCGCCATCGCGCCGGTCAGGCGGTCGGTGTCGCGGTAGACAAACTCGACAAAGTAGTCACTGCCCACGTCCAGGGTCTCGTGAAGATGCCTGCGCAGTGCCGTTTCGGAGAACGTGTCGTCGCACAGGAGCAGAGGAACCGGCTTGCGGCACCAGATGATGTCCGTGGGACAGGTGTTCGTCAGGACGCGGAGATCACACCAAGGCGTGACGCTGACCTTGCGCAAGCCGTGCAAGCGCAAGAGGGACGGCATCAGGTGATGCACCGCTTCGCAGCAGCCGAACATCAGGAACTTGAACTTGGCGGCCAGCGGGGTGAGGTAGGGCATCACGAACTCGTCGAACATGGCGGGCGAAATGCCGGCGGATTCTTGCGACTCCAGGTATCCGTAGCGGTCCGTCGACCGCACCGTGTGGGCAGCAGGGATGTCCGTCTCGTCGCTGAACAGGGAACTGCCGGTGCAGTAGCCTTGGTTGCCGTCGTGGTTTGAGGTTAGCAACCCCTGTTCCTCCTCCCACTGGCCGAGCGCCAAGTTGTTCTCGGCGAGGAAGGCGAAGAGGCGGTGTACGCCCGGGGGATTGATGGCCATTTGCAGGTAGAGCTCCTGCATGCCCATCAGGTGCACGGCCAGATTGGTGATGCCGTTGGAATAGGACGAGCCGGGGCGGCCGGCCACGACGGGCAGTAGGCCAGCGAAGACCTCCTCGGCAAGGCGCAGGCGCCGTTCGCTTTCATCGCGGTCGAGGCGGATGATGCTCTTCTTCAGTTTGCCGAAATCCGCGTCGATGTCCCCGATCGGGTGGTTGGTCATGTACCCCTTGGTATTGCCGGCGCCATTGTCGGCGCGGGTAACACGGAGTTCGTCGCAGACCCCGGTGGACGGGGTACACCAGTCCACCACGAAGCGGGCGGGGATGATGCGGTCATCGTCGATCTTCTCGTACGCCGTCAGAACGTAGAGCAACTGCGATTCGAGTGCGCGGCATCCGGCGTCTTCGCATTCCGGCTGCGGTGTGAGGTCGCGGAAGTACGAGCCGTTGTCCTCGATGTGAAACGGGAAGGTTTTCTCTTGACGGCGGTTGTGCAGTCGCCACTTCTCTCGACGCTGCGCCATGGGCGCGCCCATGGCATATTCCGCGTACCTGCCGGCCAGGTTCCTGAGGCGGGTCTTGTCCTTAGCAGTCATCGTTCATCTCCGTATGGTATTCCTTCGTCATTGCTGGCACACGACACGGGTCTTGCGCGGCGGGTACGCCGTCGCAAGCACCCGTTCGTTCTGCTCCGGATCTTCCCCGTGAAAACGATGCGAGACAGCAACCGTTCTCTCGGTCCCTGTACTACCTTCCCTCCCAGATGGCCTTGATCGTCTCCTCCTGGCTGAACCCGTTCGGACAGGCCTCGCTCTTCGTGTTGGCGTAGTACCACGATGCGCCCCGTACATCGGAGGGATTGAGAATCTTACTCCCCTGCATCTGGAGGTAGCCGTTCGGATCGTTCTTCCGGATCCAGTCCCACG
>CAZWPN010000300.1:0-3126 GCA_964635275.1 uncultured Victivallales bacterium
ATCCGGACCGCACGAGCAAGGTGGTGCAGGATGCGGCGGCGCTGGCCGGGGCGGGATTTGCGATGGATCCGGCGGAGGTGAGCGAGAAGACCGGGTATCGGGTGGTGGTCGCCGCCGGTGGCGGGTAGGCGGTGGGCGGTGGCGGTGAATTCGTGGCAGGGCGCTTGCCTCGCTATCGCTCGGGACGCGCGGGCGGTACGATCGAGCTGAGTCTCACGGTATTCCGTGTGGACTCAGCGAGTTGTTCGCCCAGCGCGCTTTCGCATCGAACGGGCCTTCCGTTCTCTTTTCCCTGCCACTCTTGCGCCGCCATCCACAACACGGCGGCGATCCCCTCAGCGATTCGCCCGGCGCGTCCGCATCAGCGCAGCTATGCGTCGCGACGGGCTAATCAAGACGCCCGTGTCGGTTGCGCGGACAGCCTTGTGGGCTGTCCATGCTTCGCATGGCCGCCCTCGGCGGCTTGCGCAACCGCCGGGCGATTCTACTTTTGTTATCGCCGCCGTCAAGGCGGCGTTCTTTTCTAAGTTTGCCCTGGCGAACGATCGAGCTGAGTCTCACGGTATTCCGTGTGGACTCAGCGAGTTGTTCGCCCAGCGCGCTTTCGCATCGAACGGGCCTTCCGTTCTCTTTTCCCTGCCACTCTTGCGCCGCCATCCACAACACGGCGGCGATCCCCTCAGCGATTCGCCCGGCGCGTCCGCATCAGCGCAGCTATGCGTCGCGACGGGCTAATCAAGACGCCCGTGTCGGTTGCGCGGACAGCCTTGTGGGCTGTCCATGCTTCGCATGGCCGCCCTCGGCGGCTTGCGCAACCGCCGGGCGATTCTACTTTTGTTATCGCCGCCGTCAAGGCGGCGTTCTTTTCTAAGTTTGCCCTGGCGAACGTGGACCTTCTCGGGCGGCGCGTCAGCGACGTACCGAGGAAGGTGTGGTTGGCCGGTTTCATCGTCTGAACAAATCGGAGCGCGTATCTGTGCGATCAAGCCGCAGTGATTCGAACGTCCAAGCGCTTCCATCTCCTTTTTTCGGTATTGATCGCCGCGTCCAGCGAGGATCCTCGACGAACTTGATGCGTTACTTCTTGGGCGGCGGAGTTGCCTTGCTATGCTTCAAAAAGAACTCCAACAGTTTCTGGGATTCGAAGTACTCCGGAATTTCCGCATGCCCTTGGCCCGCGATCACCACCAGTTCGGCAGGACCACCCAGCGCCTGGTAACGCTTGATCAGTTCGCCGCTGTTCTTTTCCAGCGGCACCACGCTATCCTTGTCGCCGTGTAAATGCAAGATCGGCACCTTCGCTTCTGCCAGCGGCGCCAGGCGTTCAATGGGATTGTGCTGCGCGAGTTGGGCGGTCAGTTCCGCCTCGGTCATGCCATAGGCCTTGGCGGTGGCGCCAAGCCCAGGATAGCTGGTCAGATCGCAGACGGGATAGATGCCGCCGATGCACTCCACCTTTTCCGGGTTCTCGACCGCCCAGTTGTACCACATCAGACCACCTCGGCTCTGAGGCAGCAGGCACACCTTGGGCGACAGCCCGTATTCCTTGACCACGTACTCGTGGAACCGGCTGTAGATCTTGCGGCTTTCCGGACTGCCGAAGGAGTCGCCGACACTCGTGCCGCACACGTAGAAGCCCTGTTCCAGCAGGCGCGAGAACAGCCAGGTCATCCGTTGGCCGGGATACGCACGCCAGTAGGACGGCGCATACCAGAGCCACGGCTTGGAACCGTCTGCTGCCGCCTTTAAGGGAAAGATGACAAAACCCTGCACATCACCGATCCGCAGTTCGAGACACTTGGACTCGAATCGCTTCTTTTCCTGCACGCTGACCGCTGGCTTCGTCGGAACATCCTCGGCGCTGGCCATCATCGTCGGCAGAGACACCCAGCCGAGCACCATGACCGCCGCACATTTCAAGAACTTGTTCATACTGTTTCCTTTCTTACTGCTGGGTTTCGAATTGGCCAACGGTCACACTGACGGTTTCGGCGACCCGTTCACGGGGTGCCGAATACCGTCCGGTGTGTTGTTGGGAGACTACTTGTTCATACTGGGACCGTAAACACACGCGCCTTCCTTCGGAAGGTTTGCTACCCAGATGTTCCGGTACCAGACGAGATTGCCGTGATCTTGGAGTCGAAGATGTCCGGGACACTGCACGTTCGTGTCCGATGGTGCCCCGGTTACCCCGGGCAGTTCGGCGTTATTGTGGATGATGATACCGTTGTGAAAAACTGTTACCCGTGCGCGTTCCTTTACAACTTTCCCCTCGCATCGCGGCGCTCGGAATATCACATCGTATGTCTGCCATTTCAGTGCCGCCATGCAAGCGTTCGTCAATGGAGCGTACTGGTCATAGATGGCCCCGCAGTCACCAAGCCCTGGGATATCCCATCCCGAGCTGTCGAGCACCTGGATCTCGTACCTTCCCTGCAGAAACACCCCGCTGTTGGACTTCTGCTGTCCGGTAGCCTGAGGCATATCCGAAAGTTTGAACTCCAGATGAAGGTAGTGGTCGGTGAAGAGTCGCTTCGTACAAATGTCCCCTGTGCCTGGCACAACCTGCATGGCTCCGCCATCAACACACCATTGGGCTGGCGTCCCGTCCATCTTCGTCCAGTGGTCCAAGGACTTGCCGTCGAAAAGAACCACTGCGTCTTTGGTCACCCGCAAACCTGTCGTCTCGATGATCATACCTTGCTCCTTTGTCTGTTGTTCTGACTCCCAACGATCGAGCTGAGTCTCACGGTATTCCGTGTGGACTCAGCGAGTTGTTCGCCCAGCGCGCTTTCGCATCGAACGGGCCTTCCGTTCTCTTTTCCCTGCCACTCTTGCGCCGCCATCCACAACACGGCGGCGATCCCCTCAGCGATTCGCCCGGCGCGTCCGCATCAGCGCAGCTATGCGTCGCGACGGGCTAATCAAGACGCCCGTGTCGGTTGCGCGGACAGCCTTGTGGGCTGTCCATGCTTCGCATGGCCGCCCTCGGCGGCTTGCGCAACCGCCGGGCGATTCTACTTTTGTTATCGCCGCCGTCAAGGCGGCGTTCTTTTCTAAGTTTGCCCTGGCGAACGTCAGGCCTCTGCCTGAGCCGCGCTAGCGGCGATAGGCAGCAGGCCGTGG
>CAZWPN010000301.1:0-3123 GCA_964635275.1 uncultured Victivallales bacterium
TTTACGCCGATGGAGAGGATCGGACCGCCGATAGAGAGGATAGGGGGCGGCGGAAGACAGTTCCGGTTAGCGGTGTTCGGTTGTCGGGGAGTGGCGTAGCCCTGTGCGTGTGTGGGTATGTGAGTTTGTGAGTATGTGGGTGAAGCAACGCTCTGCTACGCACCCACTCACATACACACCCACCCACACACTTGGGTGGGAGCGGAGCTGGTAACAGTTCCGGTCTCGCGAGGCGTCACCCAGTTCACCGGGTTACCGCGCCTTCTCCAAAGATGCAGCGGCGTCGGCTGGCTTTCCCGCCCATGCCGCGCGCCGGTACGCTGAGGGACAGACCCCGAACCGATGCCGGAACTGGGCGGAGAAGTAGAGCTGGTTGTCGTAGCCCAGCGCCGCGGCAATCCCCTTCACCGACTGCCCGCTGTTCGCGAGCATGTTCCGGGCGAGCGCCATTCGCTGGCGAATGCAAAACTCCAGCGGCGAACAGCCCAACTGCTTCTGAAACAGGCGGCCGCAGTGCCGCACCGAGACACCCGCTGCACGCGCAACCTCCGCCGCCGTAATAACACGATGGATATGGGCATCGATGAACCTCATGGCCCGCCGCAACGACCCCGGGAAGTCCGGTGACCGGCTTTCCGCGCAAGTCAGCAGTATCCGCAAGGCCTGGGCTGGCGCCTCCACCGGCAATCCATCAGGACGTTCTACAAGCATCCGGTGGCTCTGCCGGAACAAACAGGTCACTCTGGCAACATGGCGCGGTGTGATCACATCCACTTCCGTCAGGCGCAGTGAACTGACGAGCATGTCCAGCGACGCTCCCGCTAGAATGACGGACCGCTTGTGCATGAATCCGTCGCTTCCCGTCCGCAGGTTCTGCGAACATCCCTTGTGCGCCAGGAATACTTGTCCCGCTTCCAAGGCGCCCGTACGCCCCTCCTGCTCGTAGTAAGCGTTCCCCAGGGTAATCAGGCTCAGCGAGAGCGTATCCCGCTTGATGCGGTCAAACCGATCACCCCGCCCCCACTGCGACAGCACGGTCCCCTGTATCGTAATCGGCGGTTCAAAGGATTCTGCCACCTGGCTGTAGTTGGCGGCTTTCTCCAGGAACTTCTTAATTCGTTTTGGGAAAGGAGGGATATGATTTCCTCATTGGCCAGACGCGCGGTATGTCCGTATATCGCATATGAATGTCTGTTCAACCTATAGCCATATCGCCCGTCATTGTCTAGTGTTTTGGGAATACGCGGCACAACAGCACACTGTCATATTGACCGAATAGTTCATAGGTATGTGCCACGTTCATGGTGAAAGGAGTTCTATCGGCATGAAGAAAGTAAGGCTTGGCGTCATTGGTATCGGAACCATGGGGCAATTTCACTTGGGCAAACTGGGTAGCATAAGGAATGTCGAGTTGACCGCGGTCTGCGACATTGAGCCGGAACGCGCCAGACAGGCCGCCGCGGCGCATCATTGCGCCGCCTACGAGGATCACCGGAAGCTTCTGAAGGACAAGGTGTGTGACGCCGTGCTGATCGTCACACCGCACTATGCGCATACCACGATCGGAATTGACGCCCTGCGCGCCGGCCTCCATGTCCTGGTCGAGAAGCCCATCTCTGTGCATAAGGCGGACTGCGAACGCTTGATTGCCGCCCACAGGAACCGCAAGCAGGTCTTTGCCGCCATGTTCAACCAGCGTACCGACCCCCGCTACCGCAAACTGCGCCAGCTCGTTCAGGACGGCACGCTCGGGAAGTTGGACCGGATAACGTGGATCATCACTGACTGGTTCCGCACGGAAGCCTACTACGCTTCGAGCGAGTGGCGCGCGACGTGGGGCGGAGAAGGCGGCGGCGTGCTGCTGAATCAGTGTCCGCACAATCTCGATCTCTGGCAATGGATGTTCGGCATGCCGCAGCGCGTCCGCGCCTTCTGCAACATCGGACGCAAGCACAACATCGAGGTGGAAGACGAAGTCACTGCCTACCTCGGATACGATTCGGGCTGCTCCGGGGTCTTCATCACCTCCACAGGCGAATCACCGGGCACCAACCGGTTGGAAGTGGCGGCGGAATACGGCAAGGTCGTGATCGAGGGGAACGGGCTACGGTTCACGCGCAACGAGGAATCCGTCAGCACCTTCCTGAAGACCACGCCCGAACTCTGGGCCCGCCCCGACGTCTGGAATGTGGAGATTCCGACCAACGGCACCGGGGGCCAGCATCAGGAAGTCCTTCAGAACTTCATCAGCGCCATTGTGAACAAAACCCCCCTGATCGCGCCCGCTGCGGAAGGGATCCACTCCGTCGAACTCGGCAACGCCATGCTATATTCGTCAGAAACCGGTAAGACCGTGGATATGCCGCTCAACAGCAAAGCCTACGAACGGATGCTGAAGCACAAGATCAAAACGTCCCGCTTTGTAAAGAAGACCAAGGCGGCCAAAATCGGCGACATCAGCCGTTCATACTGATCAGGGAGACAAGAATACCATGAAGATAGGTCAAATAGCCGCGCAGTTGTACACGCTCCGGGAACACATCAAGACGCCGGCCGAAATCGCCGCCGCACTGAAGAAAGTGCGTCGGATCGGGTATCGGGCGGTTCAAGTCTCCGGCATGGGGCCCATCGAGGAGAGCGAGCTGAATCGAATCCTTCTGGGGGAAGGCCTGATCTGCTGCGCGACGCACGAGCCGGGCGCGAAGATCCTCGACGAAACGGCTGCCGTTATCGAGCGGCTCCGGAAACTGAACTGCCGCTATACGGCCTACCCCTACCCAGGAGGCGTGGACTTCGGTTCGCTCCCGACTGTGCTCGGCCTGGCGGCCAAGCTGGACAAAGCGGGACAACTCATGCGCGAAGCCGGCCTGGCGTTGACCTACCACAACCATGCCATCGAGTTCCAGAGACTGGAAGGCAAGCTCGCGCTGGATTGGCTGTACGAGAAGACCGACGCCCGCAATCTGCAAGGCGAAATAGACACCTACTGGGTCCAGCACGGCGGCGGCGATCCCGTGGCCTGGTGTCGCAAACTCAACCGCCGCCTGCCGTTGCTCCACCTGAAGGATTACACCGTCATCGGCGGAAGACCCTCGTTTGCGCCGGTCGGATGCGGTAATCTGG
>CAZWPN010000302.1:0-3115 GCA_964635275.1 uncultured Victivallales bacterium
GGCGGCCTTTGCCCAGCACAACAGTCCGCGAAGTTTTTCGGAAGTTCAGCACAAACGTCCACGTGTTCGCGCCGTCCGTCCGCGTCCGGACCAGGACACCCTCCGGAATCTTGCCGCTCACCGCCGGTCGGATGCCGAGCTTCGGCGCGAGGCTGCCATAGATGGCGTCGAGGAAGTCTTCGTCGGTCTTGGCGCCGATGTAGATGGCGGCTCCCTTGCCGTGTCGCTTCAATGTGATTGCCGGCTTGCCCTTGTAGAACTGGTCGCCGTAGGTGGCAAGCACCTCGGCGCTCTCGGCGTGAATCTGGTCGCAGAACGTGCGTGCCTTGAACGTGCCTTTCAGCCGGAGGCTGTTGCCACCGCGCATTTCAAGCGATTGGGGATCCTTGTCGGTCAGATGGTCTATCTCCTCCGCCCAGATTCCGAAAAGCTCGCGGAAGCCGGCGCCCGGCCAGCCGCCCCTGTGGCAGCGGTTTGTCGCGTCCACGACGGCCGACAGGTAGGTCATGACCAAGGTTCCGCCGTTCTCGACGAACGCGCGCAGGCGTTTCGCGATGGCGTCGTCCACGAGGTACAACATGGGGGCGACGAGCAGCCGGTAACGGCTCAAGTCAGCGTCCGGCCGGACGATGTCGACGTTGATCCCCTGTTTCCAGAACGAGCGGTAGTGCGAGCAGCTCACATCGCAGCAGTTGCGGTCGCTCGGCGCGCCTGGGCCGGCGGTGAATTCCAGGGCCCAGCGCGCATTCCAGTCGTGGATGATGGCGACGTCGGATTTGACGATGGAGCCGCGGACAGGCTGGAGCTTCTTCAGGATGGCGCCCACTTCGGCGACGTCGCGGAACACGCGCGTACGTTCCTTGCCGGCGTGGTCGATGACGGCGCCGTGATGCTTCTCCGCGCCGCCGAGTCCCTTCCGCCACTGGAAGTACATAACGCCCTCGGCGCCGTGCGCCACGGCGGCCAGGGCTTCCATGCGGTGGATTCCGGGACGCTTGAGCTGGGAGCATTGCGACCAGTTGGTGGAGGAAGGCGAGCACTCCATCTGGATGAAGGGCTGGCCGTGCCGGAGTCCGCGCTCGACGTCATGGTTGAACGAGATCCAGCCAGCCTGCCGCCAGAGGTCTTCCTGATCCCCGTAGTTGGGATAGGAGTCGTTCGCGATAACGTCCACGTGGTCGGCCAGCACCGAGTAGTCCAGCCGGTGGTACGTGTTCATCATGTTCGTGGTCACGGGAACCTGCGGCGTGTACTTCCGGACTGCGGCAATCTCATGGCGCATGAAGTCCGTGGTCTGGTGCGACACAAACCGACGCCAATCCAATTTCATGCCGTCCACCGACCAGTCGGTTGCCTGGATCTGGCTCCAATCGGTAATGGTATGGCTCCAGAAGCTGCCCCACCATGCGAGGTTCAGCGCGTCGAGAGTCCCGTACTTGCGCTTGAGCCACGCGCGAAAGGCCTCAAGGCAGTACGAACAGTGGCATTCGCCGCCGTATTCATTCGAGATGTGCCACATGCCGAGCGCGGGATGCTTCGCGTAGCGTTTTGCCAGCCGCTCGTTCATGGCCGCCACTTTCTCCCGATACACGGGCGAGGTGAAACAATGATTGTGCCGGAAGCCGGTGGGCTCCCGGAGTAGATACATTCCCTCACCCGTTGGGGTCATCCGACGGATCTCGGGATATTTCTCGGACATCCAGACCGGCTTGGCGCCGGAGGGTGTCGCCAGTGCCGCCTTCATACCGGCCTTCGCGACGCGATCCATGATGTCGTCGAGCCAGCCGAATGTGTACTGTCCCTCTTTTGGTTCCAGCCGTGCCCAGGCGAAGATGCCGATGGACACGATGTTGTACCCGGCCAGGGGCATCAGCCGGAAATCCTCGGCGATGGTTTCGGGCTCGTGCAGCCATTGATCAGGGTTGTAGTCGCCCCCGTGCAGCATGTGATCGAACCCTTGGATGATTGGTTTCCATTTATTCGAGGCCATAGATAGCTAATCTCCTACACATTCGGTATTCGTGCACGCCATAATGCGGAAATCGTATTGCATCTGGCAAGGGTGATCTTCAGCACAGCGCAGGGGCGTACCTTGTGTCCGCCCGTGGCCGGCGACGAGTGCCAAGCCTGTCACCGTTTTGGCGAAAGCTCAACAGGATGCCCAAAACGAGGTCCACGCTCCCCATCGAACGCTTTGCTCAACCGGGAGTCGGAAGAGCTCCCCTTCCGCCGGACGACCGGAGGCCCGATCCGTGCGGCCACGGCACGGCGTCTGGCGCGACTGGCCTGCCATTCCTCCCAAGTCCAATCGGTCTTAAGGATTGAGGTCGAGCTCACGCGCCACCTCATTCTTGAGTTCGTCCAATTCCTTCGCCACATCGAACGAGGGCAACTCCGCCAGCCGCCGGATCTCGCCCCAATCGACTCATCAACCATGGAAACGTTGGATGTCTCACCCGATCGTTGACGTGATACTTGTTGCGGCTCACCCGGGCCAGAGCAAGAGGACTTCCTTATCCACTGGAGGCGCGCCCTGCGGCACTCCTGCGCATCGAGTCGTACCTGCAAGGCGTCCATGCTTTCTCGGACGTGATCCGGTGACCGGTTGCCGACGACAAGGAATGCCGGAAAGGGCTGGTGCAGCAACCATGCCAGCGCCACCTGATTCGCGGTGCAGACCTTGGTGCCGAGGATGATCCGGTCCCGCACATTGCGCGAGCGGAGCCATTCGCCCACGGTCCATTCAATGAATTCATGGGGGTGTCGTCAATCACGGTATCGTAACCGCACAGGCCCAACCAGCCCGGAAGGGTTCTGGTTGATGTAGCGGGAGAAGTCGTCCTTCAACGTGTAGACAAGCGTGTTGGTCACTTCGATGCGCAGTTTGTTTTCGCCAGACCGGATCGCAGACGTTGCGTCAAATACATACGGACGGCAGATCCGCGTGCCCAGCGACGTTCCGTTCAACCAGGCTTGGGCCACCTCGCCCACCTCGCCCAGATCCAGGAAGACCTGACCCGAACGGCTAGACCCATCGCAAGAAGCGGTTATGGCATCTGAGGTAGGGACGCCTCTCCGAGGCGTCCGCGGACGGCTCGGAGAGCCGTCCCTACCA
>CAZWPN010000303.1:0-3103 GCA_964635275.1 uncultured Victivallales bacterium
CCTGCTTCCGCAGGCTCACCCGCTAGCAGCCGGGCCGTGCCCGGCACACAACGTTCCGGCGCACCAGCGGCGCGAAGCGACGTATGGTGCCGCCGGTTATTGGGGCCTTCCTCATCCTTTGCCCAGCATGTACGACTTGATCCTCCGGAAGTGCATGTTAATGTCGGGCACGATGAACTCCAGACGGTCGCAGAGAAAGGAGCCGCTGGGCGCTGTGCCCTTGATCTCCTCCATGATGCGCCAACTCTCCTCGATGCTCACGAACTCGGCGATTGTCATGTGCGGGGCGATCGTTCAAGGTCACAAACGTCTCGTTGTCGCCGACCGTCTTTTCTGGTCTCCGCATCATGGTTCTCCGGCCAACTCGAGATTGCCAAACAACTCCGGATGGTGGTTTCCCGCAGGCGATGGCGGATACTGCAACACTTGGTTGGCAGCCTTCATCTCGTTCGTGTTCTTGTCTCGCTTGGGCCTGCGGGTACGAGCGAGGAGGCACGCCATTTTCGCTCCCTTGGTCGGTGCCTCCATCTTCAGTTCCGCCCATGGTATGGCCAACTCAACCGTCCACGCCCCCTTTTCCCTGCCGGCCGCCGCGGCGATGTTGGCATTGAAAGATTTATCGTATCCCATCGCATCGAACACCACACACGCCGCATTGACTGCGATGTGGTAGTAGGTCTTTTCATCTCGATCGGTATCGATAAGGATCTCGACAGAATCGTCCTCCCATACGCTGCCGTCGCGATTGGTGACGTCCGTGTCGAGTAGATCCATGAACGGTTCGTGACACCGCATAGCCACATAAAGGGCACTATCGTCATAGGCAAGACTGCCCTCGGTCCTGACAGAGGCAGGACGAGTGAGCCCCATATCAGTGAAGTTGACGGCAACGTCCGCATCCTGCCAGACAGCCTCATTGAGTATACCGTCGATTGTCGGCGCGGCCGCGCTGTGTTTGGCGACCATGGTTGGACGATGTTCGCGCAGGTACCCTTTGACATAGATCGGCAGTTTGAGATTTCTTGGGTTCGTCTGCACTACTCCAACAAAGTTGACGTTGCAGGAAGGCAGAGGGAAGAAGCTCCCCTTCTTGTCTGGGCGGGCAGTGTGGCGGAATAGCCTCGTTTGCCCAGGAGGAATACGTTCCTCTCCCGGATCGGATTTCACCGTCCAGATAGTCTCCTCGTTTTGTTCCCATTCAACCCGCACATCTAAGTCCACGGCCAATGGGTTGAGAACATTAAGGGAGAAGACGATCTCTTTCGTGGGATCCCCGCTCACCTCTGAGAAGACCAGTAACTCCTGGATCGTCTTGACGGCCAGGTAGTCTTTCAGTCTGTCGGCCAGAGGGGCAGGTTCTTGAACGAGAATGGTGCCATCGCCGAGTCTGCGATGACTGAGAAACCACGTGTAGAGTTCGTGATTGTTGTACGCCCTGTCCCAAGAGTTGTGTCCGAGATCCGGATACACCGTGTATTTGACATTTCCACCACACTGCTGGAGTGCATCGACCATTTCCGCAGAGCACTTCTCCGGCACCGTGTCGTCCCTGGCCCCGTGAAACGCCCATACTGGAACGTTTTTGATTTTCGATGCCCACTCGGGTTTCCCGCCGCCGCATATGGGTGCGATGGCCGCAAACCGGTCCGGATACGCCATGCCGAGGTGCCACGTCCCGCTCCCCCCCATGCTGAGGCCCGTGAGGTAGAGTCTCTGCTTGTCAACGCGGTATCGTGCAACGATCTCATCCAGAAGTGCATTGAGGGTTTCGGTCTGTCTGTCGCTCGACCACCAGTCATCCGATGGGCACTGCGGAGACACAATGATAAAAGGGAACTCCGCCTTGTCCTTTGCAATGAGCTGCGGCAGGCCATTAATTTCGACTGTTGCCAGATCGCCACCTCGTTCGCCGGCACCATGGAGAAACAACATCAGCGGCCACTCATTCGTGGACGCCAGGTACTCCTCAGGCACATACAGGAGGTAGCCGGCGTGTACCGTCGTGTTGCTTGTCTCCATCTGGAACAACTGACGATGCTGGCCCGCTCTCACCGTCCGTTGTGTCGATGTGACGCACCCCACGCCGTACAGTACAACACCGGTGATTAATAGTGGCAGAATAATTCTTGTTTTCATGTGACCCCGTTATTAGAGAACAGGCTATTTGTCCGGCCCAACGTTGCCGTTCAGTTTCGGCGCGGAACGCGACGTAAACTGCGAAATCTGGTTCGACGCCCTATACGGTTGTTTTCTGGTCCCGATCGGTCTGGGTGGTTCTGCCCCTCACTAATGCTGCGAACGTGGCCGAAAGATTGTCCAGCCGCCACCAGGGTGTCTTCGCGGATCGCGGAATGAAGACCAAGAGGGCCAGCCAGGCAAACGACGCGAACTTGGCCAGGTGTTGGTAGTTGTCGGTCACCAGGAATCCCAGAAAACCGAGAAAACCAAGGAAGCCGAGCGCGCCATAGCTTCTGCGATCATGTTTCTTCCTCATGCCACATCTCCTTTCTTCGAACACGTTAGCCTTGAGGCGATGAGGAAGCCGCGCCTGGCGCGGGTTCCGAAGTCGCATCCGAGGCTTGGTTCGATGCTTCCTGCATTTCGATCTGCTTCTGGAAATCGCTAAGGATCTGCTCGTCTTCGCCAACAACAGCGACCAAGAAGTTTACCGCTGTCCAGTCGTCGAAACTGGTGTTGTTCAGGAAGAAGAAGGCAATGTCTTCCACGGATTCGTCTTCGTGCCAGGTGGTCATGACCAGCGTGGAGTGATTCACCACTATGTTGTTCCGCTCAAGATCGGCCATGTCAATAGAGTCGTCCCATGACGAGCATCGCTCACCCGAACAGACAGCATATCGGCACCCTTGCCGGACGATCTCCCGGCTTAGGGCGCTCTGCTCATCAACCGTGACTGATGGGTCAGCAACGTATAGGCAAATGGCGAATGATTCGCCACCAAATGGCGAAGAGAAGGCGTACGGTCTACGAAGTTGCCGGTATTCAATATTCTTCATTTCAGTGCATCGATCGGGATAGGACCGCCCCTTTAGGGCGGCCCCCCCACACCACCGTATGTACGGATCACGTATACGGCGGTTCGGCT
>CAZWPN010000304.1:0-3102 GCA_964635275.1 uncultured Victivallales bacterium
GGGCCAGCCCAGTCCATCCGCGGCACGGCCTGGACCGGTCCTTGGCGTGCGTGCCGTTAAAGCCGGTAGCGTATAGCAGTAGTCGCGTAAGCGTCCGGCCAACCACATCTACCGCCGCGCGGACTTTTGCGCGATTATGTTCCGCACAAGGAGATGCGGAACATGGAATCCATACAAGGCATGACAAAAGCGGCGCGCGTGGCGCGGCGTGAGCAATGGGCAGCGCGGATGGTCGAACAGCAGTCCGGTGGTTTGAGTGCGGCGGCGTTTTGCCGTGAACGCGGTATTGCTGCGTGGCAGTTTTCCTATTGGCGCAAAGCGCTGACCACAGCGGAAACTTCGACGCCCTCAAACGGGTTCGTTGAGTTGCGGCCGGCTTCTCGTGCAAGTGGCGTCTGGGTCGAGGTCGGGCGCTGGCGCGTGAACGTGGAGGCTGGGTTCAACGCCGAAGTGTTGCGTCGCACGATGGAAGCGTTGGCCGGATCATGATCGGGTTGGCGAGCGCGGCGCGCATTTTTCTGCGGCGGGTGCCCACGGACATGCGCAAGAGTTTCGACGGACTTTCGGGAATCGTACGTGGCGAATTTGGACGCGATCCACTGGCCGGAGACCTATTTGTGTTCGTGAGCCGCCGACGTAATTTCGTGAAAGTGCTTTATTGGGATCGCGACGGACTGGCGCTCTGGGCGAAACGGCTGGCGCGCGGACGTTTCGCACCGCGACCGGATGGTCCGTCGGAGATCGGTCGCGAGGAGTTGACGCTGCTGTTGGAAGGAGTACGCGCGCGGGTACTTTCGCGCAGCCCTCGATGGCATCCTAAAGGGGACTGAAATCAGGCCACCGCGAAAAGAAATATTGCGAAAAACCAAAGAAAACGCTTGCTTTTGCCAATCGGCTGTGAGATACTGTATTCAACATGGTGGCGATCCAAAGACCGGGCAAAAGCAACGACGTGGTTCCTCTGGGAACGGCGGAACTGCTGGCGCTTTTGGCGGAGAAGGACGCAGCCCTGGACACCTTGCGGCGCGAGAAAGATGAAGTCGCGCGACTGCTGACAGAACAGATCGCGAAGTTCAAGAGTCAGGTCGAGTGGCTGACGCGCCAGTTGTTCGGTCGCAAGTCGGAAAAGTTTGACCCGCATCAGCAGTGGTTCGACGCGCTGACGATCCAGGCGGTGGAAACGAACCCGCCGGCCACGCCGGTTGCCGCGGTCGAGACGCCGGTTGCCGCGCACACGCGAAAAGCCGCGCCGCACGGCCGCGGCGAATTACCGGCCCACCTGCCGCGCGAATTCATAATCATCGATCTGCCCGCGGCCGAGAAGGTATTGCCGGACGGTACGCCGCGGCCGTTGATTGGGCACGAAGTCTCTGAAACGGTGGCCTACGCTCCGGGACGTATCTACGTGAAGCAGACGCAGCGGCTGAAGTATGGCAGTCCGGTGGGCGCTGAAGAACATGGCGTGGTCATTGCACCGGTGCCGGAGCGGATCGTGCCGCGTTGTCTGGCAGACGAGACTCTGCTGGCGCACCTGGTGGTGTCGAAGTTCGCGGACCACCTGCCGTTGCACCGGATGGAGACGGTGCTGGGACGTTCGGGCATCCAACTCACGCGTCAAACCATGTGCGGCTGGATCATGGCGTGCGGGTTGAGTGCGCAACCGTTGGTCGACGGAATCATCGCGGAGATGTTCGCAAACGGTTTGGTGCATAACGATGACACGCCGGTCGATATGCAGGACTACAAATCCGACAAACCGCGCGGTCAACGAACACGCGAGACCCGCCTTTGGGTAACGACGGTGTCGCCGCGCGAAGGACCTTGGACCGTGTTCGACTTCACCACCGGACGGTCGGCGGACGGCCCCATGAGATTTTTCAAGAACTTCAAGGGCCGCATCGTATGCGATGCGTACACGGTTTATGACGCCCTTGACGATACCTACGAACAGATTACACTCACGGGTTGCTGGGCGCATGTACGGCGCTATTTTCTCAGAGCCCACGAAACGGACCATCCGACCGAGGGTGCAGAGTTCCTGGCGCTGATTCGGGAACTGTACGCCGTTGAGCGCGATCTGCCCGTCGACACCGAAGTGCCGCCCGATGCAACGCTTGAGGAGATTGCAGAGATACGGCGGCTGGACAACGCCCGCCGTACCGAACTGCGTGGCGCACGGGCCGTGCCGGTGTTGGCGCTGATCCGTAAGCGCATGGACGAACTTTTGCCAGGCACGCCACCCGACAGCAAACTGGCCAAGGCGTTGAAGTACGCTGACGGCATCTGGACGCGTCTGACCGAGTATGCGCAGGACGGCCGTTTGCCTATCGATAACAACCCGGCTGAGCAGATGATCCGCCCCATCGCCGTGGGACGCAACAACTGGTTGTTCTTCGGCAGCGAACGAGGCGGACGCGCGGCAGCGAATCTCATGTCGCTGATCGCCACCTGCAAACGCGCCAAGGTCGAACCCTTCGCCTACCTGCGCGACGTATTTTGCTGTCTACCGGCGGCCAAAACACCGGAACAGATCCGCGCGCTTTTGCCCGACGTCTGGAAGCCGGCCTGATACCGGTCCGCGCGCCGTCGCTCCTTTCACGGCTCATGTTCGGAGAATGGTCGCGCGGCGGTAGGTGTGGTTGGCCGGACGCTTACGTAGTCGCGTCGTATTCGCGCGACTATTGCGGCGCGAGATGGTCTAAGCCCGCCTTGCGGGCGCTCTCGTGATGACTAGTGACCTCGAAGCAGCCGTCCGGGCCGGGGGATGCAGGGCGCCTGTGTATCCCAGGCGACCTGCAGCCACACGGACCCGCGTAGCGGGCGAAGCCGGACGGATGCTTGGAGGGCGCGCGCCGTTTTGTATTGGCGAGAGACGGAGGCCGAGGCAGCGCGCAGAGGTAGCGAGCGAAGCGGCGGGCTGAACGGCGCGCCTGGCGTGACGCCTGGCAAGCGTCAGCGAAGCAGGCGGCGTGATCAGGCGCGATGGGCAGGCGGCCGCGTAGCGAGCGGGGGGTGGTCGTTGGGGCGGGCGTTGGGGCGGGAGGCGTTACGGCGAACATGACGGGCGGCGGCACGCCGTACCGTCAATGCTCTGGTTCGCGC
>CAZWPN010000305.1:0-3090 GCA_964635275.1 uncultured Victivallales bacterium
TCACAGACCCGATGGTTTCGTGACCGTTCACTGTTTACCGTTCACTGTTCACTGACATCCACGGGAACCCGCAGTCGCAGTCTCAACTACCCAGGCGATCATCTCTTGTTGCACCAAGAGACACGTTTCTGTGGATTGTTTTGTATGCAAAGCACGACGGTTCGGGTAAATCTGGCGACGCACAGGGTCTTGACAAGTTTAGCCGAGGTGACCCATTTCTCCGGATGTTTTGAACACCAAGGGGTGCCAGGGACAGACAAATTGCCTGGTCAACCGATTGCCACGGCTCCGGATGGAGGCGTGCGTTGAGAGTGATCGCTGTCGGCCCGACTTATCGCCGCCTCAGGACGTGGTCTTCGGATGAGCGCGCTAACATCCGCCGGGAGAAGATGATTGACGCGAGTATAACCTCTGTCATACCATAAGATCATGAAGACAGCAATATCGGTGCCTGATGATGTATTCAGAACGGCGGAGCGCTTTGCTCGCGAGCAGAAGCTGAGTCGGAGTGCGCTCTTCACACGCGCGGTGGAAGAGTTCCTGGCTCATCACCGGCGAGAAGGGGTGACCGAACGCTTGAACCGCGTATATGCGAGCGATGACTCCGCTCTCGATCCTTTGCTCAACAAGCTGCAGTTCGCTTCGCTTCCGAAGGAGCGTTGGTAATGCAACGGGGGGAAATCTGGTGGGCCACGTTGCCCGAACCCACAGGGTCAGGACCCGGGTATCGCAGGCCAGTGCTTGTTGTACAGGCTGACGACTTTAACCGCAGTCAAATCAACACAGTCGTCGTCGCGGTCCTCACATCCAACCTCGCATTGGCTCAGGCGCCTGGTAACGTCTTGGCCATGGCTCGCCACACGGGACTTCCAAGGGACTCTGTTATCAACATCTCCCAACTGCTGACCGTAGACAAAAGACTTCTGAGCGAGAAGGTTCGGGCGCTGGACTCGGCAACCATGTCTGAATTGGACGACGGTCTCCGACTTGTTCTGGCCGTCTGAAGACGAGGCTAAGAGGTCGGTTGACGACGACGGCGACGATTACGGTGGACGGTCGAGCAGGCTCAAGCCAATTGTACCCACGGCAGTCTCTGCGGGTCCGGCTGCTCAGACCCTATACACTCAGCGTCGGAGAATCTCGACCAACAGATCGCCGGCGTCGTATAACTCCGCCCTCCGACGGCTTCGCGCCGTCTCTTCTCTCTCCGGTCGGAGGGGCGAGTTATACGAGCCCTCTTTCCCCGGCCTCCTCCCCTAACCATGCTGTCCGAAGCGCGTGAAAGAAGCCACCCTTTCAACCCCGTTGGGTTGGTCCAGCACTCGTCAGGGCTGCATTTCGAGTGCGGCGAGTTTGCGATAGAGTTTCTGACGGCTGATACCCAGAAGACGAGCGGCCTTGGAGACATTGCCGCTGCCGGTCGCCATCGCTTCTCTGACCAACACAGCCTCCGCCCCGCACAAGTCAAGAGGAACTCGAACCGTCACCTCCATCCTCGTTGCTCCAGTCGTGCTTTGCGCCGGCGCACCGGGCATCCGGATAAAGTGAAGGTGACTTGGCGTGATCGGCTTTCCGCCGCTTTCGAGAAGCGCCCTTTCGATGATGTTTCTCAATTCCCGCACGTTGCCGGGGAAGTCGTGTTTGCAGAGTTCGGTGATCGTCTCCGGATAGAGGGGCGGACAGGCGAACCCCATTTCGGAGGACAGTGAACGCACAAAGTACTCTGCCAGCAGAGGGATGTCCTCTCTTCTGTCCCGCAGGGGCGGAATGTGCAGCAGGAAGCCGGCAAGGCGATAGAAAAGGTCTTGCCGGAATGCGCCTGAGGAAACTTTTGCCATGAGATCTGCATTCGTCGCGGCGACCACGCGCACGTCCACCTTGCGGCCTTGAGTGGCGCCCACCGGCACAACGAGAGCGTCCTCCAGAACCCGCAGCAATTTCGTCTGAATCGCCGCCGGCATGTCACCGACCTCGTCGAGGAAAATGGTTCCGCCGTCCGCCATCTCAAAATGCCCTCTCTTGTCGGACGTTGCACCCGTGAATGCGCCTTTCGCGTGGCCGAAGAGCACGGATTCCGCCAACTCTCCCGGAATCGCCGAACAATTGACCGGGACAAAAGCGGCGGATGACCGGACCCCTCCGTAGTGAATCGCGCGCGCCACAAGCTCTTTTCCCGTGCCGCTCTCGCCGGTGATCAAGACCGAGGTCATGGTTACTCCGTGAAGCAGGCGGATCTTCCTGACGACATCCCGAATGGCTGGAGACTTACCGACGAAGGCATCCAGTCCCCATTTCGCGGTTTCCTGCCGTGTCAGAAGCGAGATCTGCTGCGCCAGCCTCTTGCTTTCTGCCACGGCTTGCCGGTACTTGACGGTCCTGCTTACGGTTGCAAGAAGCTCTTCCCGGTCAACCGGCTTTTCAAAGAAATCGAAAGCACCCGACTTGAGGGCGCTGATAGCCACCTTCTTGTCGGCATTACCCGTCACCATAATAACGTCGGTCGCTGGGCTGCATTCCTTGACCTTGCGCAGAAGCGCCAACCCGTCCATTCCCGGCATGTTGATATCCGTGATCAGAATGTCCACGGCCCCTTTCTCCAAAGCGGCGATACATGCCTTGGGATTGGTGTAGACGTGTACCTCGGCGCCAAGGGTGCGCAGGTAGTGGCCGATAATGTCCGCCGTTCCCTGGTCATCATCCACGACAACCATGGAAACGGCATGCTCGGACCTTGTCGGATTCGCAGAATCCTCATCGTTGCTCATCGTACCCCCGCAGAGTGACAACGAAACGCGCGCTTTTACCGACCGACGGCGCACGTCGAATTATACGTTTGTGATCGCAAACAACCGGCACTAGTTCGGCCAGTGTAGAGTGGTTGAGTCGCGAGAGCAAGGCACTCCCTGATCCTCGGCTATGGAAGGCAAAACGTTTTGCGGACTCATGTGCGTCCTTTGTTTACGGCTCGCTCGGAGAGCTCGCCCCACCTGTGGAACATATACAGACTGTATGTTTCGCTAGGTGGGGCGACGCCTCCGGCGGAGCCGCTGCCGCAAAGGTGTCCGCAATGGGTCCAGCCTGGAGCACCGC
>CAZWPN010000306.1:0-3084 GCA_964635275.1 uncultured Victivallales bacterium
CCTTCGTACGCGAGAGTCCTAGCCCTGTGTAAGCGTTTATTGCCCAAGCCTTACGACGATTTGCCGCACCACGGAAAAGTTTGTCTGGGGGTAACCACTCAGGAGGGGAGCAGATTAACTACGAAACACACGAAAAACGCGAAAAGAAGAAAGGAAACGAATTCCCCTTTCGTGTATTTCGCGCCTTTCGCTTCCTTCTGTTCAAGATCTCCCATCCTCTCCATCGGCGGTCCGATCGGCGTCATCGGCGGCTGAATCTCCTCTCGCCCGACCCCGGTGACCCGGTGACGACCCCTGCCAACGATACCGGAACTGTGACCAGTTCCACTCCCTCTCCGCGGACAGGACTACTCGTACCGTAGGGCGGCGATGGGTTCGAGAGCGGACGCTTTCTGCGCGGGCCAGAGGCCGAAGACCACACCGACCACAACAGAAAAGCCCATGGCGACCAGAACGGTCCGCGGCGTCACCACTACGGCCCACCCCGCAACCTGCCCCATGGTGTACGATGCCCCCATGCCAAGGGCAAGACCCAGGAGTCCGCCAAGCAGACTGACGGCAACCGACTCCACCAGGAACTGCACCATGATATCCGCCCGTCGGGCTCCAACGGCCTTTCGAATGCCGATCTCACGGGTGCGCTCCGTCACACTAACCAGCATGATGTTCATGATCCCGATGCCGCCGACCAAAAGCGAGACCGCGCCGATGCTGAGTAACAGAACCGAAATCGTCTTGCTCGTAGCTTGGATCGTGCTCTGGATGTCGGCCATGTTGCGCACCTGAAAGACACTTTCCTTCGATGTGACGCGGTGCCGGCGCTTGACCAGATCCTCAGCGGCTAACTCGACGTAGTCAAGGTCGTCTGCTGAAGCGGTCTGCATCTCTATCGTATCCACGTAATCGCGGCCGAACAGGCGGCGCATCGCGGTGGTCACCGGAACCATGATCTGGTCGTTCTCGTCCATGAACGGGTTGCTGCCCTTTTCGGGAAGCAGGCCAATCACCTCGAACCGGGTCCGGTTGATCCGGATTGTGTTCCCCACCGGATTGCTGTCGGCGCCGAACAATTGCTTGGAGACCGTCGTGCCAATGACAGCCACGCGCGCCCTGTCGTCCACCTCCAGCGGCGTGAAGAACCTCCCGATCTTCGGGGTCATCGCGTGAATCGCCGCGTAGATGGGCTGCACGCCCGTGGCCGTGGTCCGCCAGTTGGCGCTCTCGTAAGTCACCTGCACGCCACCGCGAATGGTCGGGCTGGTGTGTTCAACTCCGGACACCTCGGCTTGGATTGCCGCCGCATCGTCCAGGGTCAGTCGCGAAACGGCGCCGGCGCCCAGAGCGACACCGCGGGATTGCTGCCGCTGCGGCAGGAGGACAAGAAGATTCGCGCCCATCGAGGATATCCGATCCTCCACCGCCTGCCTCGCGCCCGCGCCAATTGCCATGACGGCAATCACGGCGGCCACGCCGATCAGGACGCCGAGCATCGACAGGGCGGTTCTCGTCTTGTTGGCGGTCAGCGCCCTTCCCGCCTGCCGGAACATCGAGGCGAACTCCACGAACCTGGTCCTCAGAAGGCCTGACGTCTCCGCCTCCTCAGCCTTGCGCAGCCTTTGCGGATGCGGCCCGGGCTGTGTACCTGCCCGCTTCATCCCCGTATCGTCCACCACCTTGCCGTCGCGCACGGTAATGATGCGATCCGCGTTCTTCGCCACGTCCGGGTCGTGTGTAACCAGTATAACTGTCAGCCCGGAAGCGTGCAGTTCCCGCAGGAGCGCCATGATTTCCCGTGAACTGGCAGAGTCCAGATTGCCTGTCGGTTCGTCGGCCATCAGGATGTCGGGATCGTTGATCAGCGCACGCGCGATGGCAACACGCTGCTGCTGGCCGCCGGACAATTCGTTCGGCGCATGCCGCATGCGATCGCCCAACCCTACGCGATTCAGCACGGATTCCGGCGTAACCCCCGCAGTCCGGCCGGCGTATATCAGTGGCAGCGCCACGTTTTCGCGGGCGGACACGCGCGGGATCAGGTTGAACTGCTGGAATACGAAGCCTACCGACCGCGACCGCAGTCTGGCCCTCTGATCCTCACTCAGTTCGCGCACCTCGCGCCCGTCGAGCCGGTAGTGCCCTGCGTCCGGCGCGTCCAGCAAGCCCAGGATGTGCATGAGGGTGGATTTGCCTGAGCCCGACGGCCCCATGATCGCCACAAACTCGCCCCGGGCGATGCTCAACGACACGCCATTGAGGGCATGAACGTCAACGTCCCCCATGCGGTACGTCTTGCTGAGGTCTTCTATCTCGATCATCGCCGTCTCGACGGCATGAACGGCGAAGTCTTCGCCGCCTGGCCCACCGGCATGGCGAAGGCCGTCCTCACAACGCGCTCGGTGCCTTCCAGGCCCGCCAGCACTTCCACCCTGCCGCCACTGACTACCCCGGTCAGAATGCGCCAGGCCTCGGGTGGCGTCTTGGGGTTACCGTCGTCCACCCAAACCGCGCTCTTGCCGTTGTCTTTAACCACGGCGTTCACCGGCAGGGTCAGAGCATCCTCCACCACGGCCACCTGGAACGTCACCGTGGCCGTCATCCCGCTCTTCATGCAGTCCGGCACGTGGTCCGGCTCGATTTCCACTTCGTAGATGGTGACATTGTTGACCGTCCGCGCATCGTAGGCAACCCGCTTGACCTTGCCTTCGATGCGCACATCGGGGTATGCGTCGAGCTTGATGCGCACCGGCTGCCCAACTTTGACACGGCCCACGTCGGTCTCGTCCACCTGGCCATTAACGATCAGCTTGTCCGAAAGCACCAGAACGGCGTCCTGCGCGGTAATCGTCTGCCCGGGCTCCGTATTCCGGGCGATGATGGTCCCATCCAGCGGGGCCATGAGCGACGTGGCCTTGTAGGCATCTTCCCACTTGCGAACCACGTCTTCGCCCTTGGCCCGGGCGGCGTCGAGCAGAGCCGCCCGTTCCGTGGAACTCATTCGTGCAATGATTTCGCCCTTCTTGACCTGCTGCCCCTCCACTACAAGGACCTCGTCAATCCGTCCGCCGATAGGCGCCTTGATCTCCA
>CAZWPN010000307.1:0-3077 GCA_964635275.1 uncultured Victivallales bacterium
AGTGCCCAACAAACCGGTGGAGACTCCGGAGTACCTGCACCTCACCGGTGACGTTGGGGAGTCGAAAGTTGAATTGCATGGCAACAGGTCATCCGAGCACCGAATCCCTCCTCTTGGCGGCTCTGCCATTCCAAGCAACAGCCTTCCTCGTGCTGTCAGACGGCCGAGGCACACTGCATTACGGTCTGGTCCTGGCGAGGGTATGCCTCCTTGTCGGCTGCATTATCGGCACCCTCGGTTTGCTGCTGTACGCGACCCGCTTCCATCGCATGGGCAGTCTCCGCCGCATCCTGAACGCGCTTCTCGGCCTTCTGAATGTTGTTTTCATGGGAGCTTGGGCTGCTATCTTCTAACTGGCCGGGAGAGGCACCGAGACCCGAAAGACATGGAGACCCCAACAAACGGGTGGTGTCGACCCTCGTACCTCGGACCGCACACCCCTGGCGGCGTAACCCACCCGCCTTCCCGCCGCTCGCCCCATCGCTCCGCAGAAGACCGGCCCATCGACGCCTGCCGCTGCCTCCCGCACTGGCCCGCCACGACCCGCCAACCGCCCGGCGACGCGAACGCCAGCAAGTCAAACCGGCGCTGACGCGCCCCCTGCCGCGCCACCCGCCGCACCGACACACGCCCTCGACCTTGACATCCACCCCGCCGCCGCCATACGCTAAACCATGGTTGAATGCGTGCCAGGAGTAAAGACGGCAACGTGGTGAACTTCATGACTAACAATAGAAGAAAATGGAGGATGATTTTATTGGGCAGTCTTCTGGCAACCATCAATATGACAGGTTGCGCAACGATAGATTATTCCACAATTGAATGTAGCGATTGGGGGCCAGGAACTGAGAACCTTGAGGTCGCTTACTCTCGTATTAGTGATTGTGGACGTTATGGGGATGGATGGAATCTGATCACGGCGCAGGGCATGTTGTCTGTCTTAACATGGGAACAGGCATGTGCTATCGCCAAGAGAAGCGCGACGAATTCCGTTTGCCGCGCCCTTGTAATAAAAGAACTCTTGGCTCCATGGAAAGGCGGACGGTCTCGGTTTATTGGGATGAACCGAGAACGCCTCTATGATTACATCGGAATACCGGAGATTGTAAAAAGCAACGACTTGTATTACGTCGGGTACAGTTCCCTGCCGAATATCGGTCGATATGTGTTTTCCTGCCCCCCTGATGACCTGTGCTACTACTATGTCACTTGTGGCAAGTACGATATCTTAACAAGCATAGTAGACGTGTTTAATCGCACATCGATTGTCCTTACTGATTTTTATGTGGGGCGTCAGTATCGATATTTCTATCCAGATGAATGGGGCTGCGGAGTGCGGGACCTGAAACCGGTTGCCAGACAACTGTCACAACTATTTAAATCAGATGTTGGTGAGGACATCGACTACGCCCGCGGGAAATTGATGATGTTGTCTTTTGAACAGGCATGTGAGTTATATCGCGCGCGTTCGTTGGGGTGGCAAGCAAGAGACGCAGCAATGGTAATGTTGACAACCCTAACCTCGGCGCGATTTATGGGAAACAACGAAGCTGGGTTAAAGAAGTTACTTGGGAAACCGACCATTGCGACCAAGGGAAGATTCATATATTCGCCTGCTGCTGATCGTCGACACTCGGGTGCTAAGCGTGCAACCGCCTTCTCGTTTGGCAGTAACGGGTGGGTTGAGAAAGTAGAATTTGGGTTTCTATCTTCCGGCGGGACAAAGGACATATATAAGTTTAAGCCCTCTCAAACCAACTATCCAGACTGACACAGTTGATTTCACCGAAGTTGATTATTCAGCGACAGACTTCTGCATCTGCAACGGTCCGAATGGCGGAAAAATGCTTGGGATCAATGGCAGGTTACTCGGGAACACTTGACGAAGACTGGCTAATCCAGGCAGAACCGCACGACGCTAACCGCACTGCCGGGTCACCGAAACGTTGACAGGAGGAAGATAATGAAACGATTTCTTCAGATATTCGTCATCACAATGACCGCTTCACTCGCGCTCGCTGAACAGAGCGAAGTTGCTGCAAAACTAGGGTACACGAACAGATCAGAGAAGGTCTCGGCGGGACCTTAACCACACCATGCGCCCAACCCGCAGTCAGAACGGCTTCAACCTTGTCGAACTCGTGGTTGTGATCGCAATTATCGCGATCCTTGCCGTGGCAGTGTACCCACTGTTCTTGGAAGCGGTTGATGACTCCCGTCCGACGGTCATGAAGATCAAAGGTCGAGAAATATGGCTCGCGATCACCTCGGCGAATATGGAACGCGAAGCAACCAAACTGAGTCCTGTCTGGCCACACGAACTCAGGTTGCCGGTTGACCAAGGCGGCGCCGGTCTGAACATTGCGACCGCCCCAGACTACTTCAAGGCACTCATGGGGAGCGACCACCGCGGACATCAGTTGGTTCCCGATCTGAAACCAGAGATGCTCTGTCTCTCCTCTATTGGTTACGGCCGTCTCACTGGTGACTATCCGCCAGTCCACGACGCGACCAAACTCACCGCCAACAATATTGCCTGGCGTGTGGCCGTGGTGTCCGAATCTTTCACAAGCGCCGATGCCTTCCTGATCAGCAAGGATATCGCCCCACTGACCCGATCAGGCGCATCAGACGAACTTGTCAGCCTTTCTCCTTCCGGCCCGTTCAAGGGCAGACGTGTCTTCTGGCTGACCCGCGGCGGCGGCCTATTAGACTCTCATGCAAAGTACGTCGGCACCTGGGGCACGTTCTTCAAATCCACCAACAACGTGCCCTTTCTCGCCGACTAATCCTTCCGGCACACCCAGTCTCAATCCACCTACCACGCCCAACGGCATCCCCGCAAACGGCCCCATCGCTCGCGGCCGGCTGTCGCATCGTGTCCGTCACGCCGCCTGCGCCCGACTACGGGACGCCAGGCGTCGCGCCAGCCCCGAGACGCCAGCCCGCCGCATCGCTACCGGCAATCGGCACGCCGCTCATAGTGTTCGGCCGGTTACACCCGCAATAGCGGGGCACGCAGCGCGGATGGCTGGGGCGCGCCTGATCCCGGCGACTACGCCGGGGTCGCGCCTACG
>CAZWPN010000308.1:0-3071 GCA_964635275.1 uncultured Victivallales bacterium
ACGCCGTACCGGGACCTGGTCCTGGCACAAACCGAGGAGATTTGCCGGCGCTTCGATGTGGACGGCCTCTTCTACGACATCTGCGTGTGGCCAGCCTGCTGGTGCCCGACCTGCGTCGCCGGCATGAAGGCGGAAGGACTGGACCCGGACAAGGAGAGCGACGCCCAGGCCTTCAAGGTCCGGACGTGGCCGCGGATCATGGACGACATTCAGGCCGTCCTGCGAGCCCACCATCCTGACGCAACGCTGTTTTTCAACGGGACCGCCAACCTCTACGGCAACGAGTATCACAAGTGGGACACACACTTCGAACTCGAGGATCTCCCCACCACCTGGGGCGGCTATAACAAGTTCCCGATACGGGCCAAGTCCTACGCGCGGCAGGAGAAGCCGTTCCTGGCCATGAGCGGGAAATTCCACACCGCCTGGGGCGAGTTTGGCGGATTCAAGCATCCGGATGCTATCCGCTACGAGGCGGCGTCCATGATCGCCTGGGGTGCTCGCTGTAGCATTGGCGACCAGCTTCACCCGAGCGGCGAGATGGATCCGGAAACCTACCGGAACATCGGCAAGGCCTACGCCTATGCCCGGCGCATCGAACCCTACGGTCTGAACGGCCGACCGGCCGCCAGCCTCGGCCTGTGGCTCTGCAGCCAGGAACCCCACGATCAGGGCGTCGCCAGCATGCTGCTGGAGGGGCAGATCGACTTCGAAGTTGTGGATCCCCTTGCAGAACTCAGCCGCTACGACACGATCATCTTGACCGGTGCGCCGTGTCTCACGCCGGCGGAGGCCGATCGCCTGAACGCCTACGTACGGAAGGGGGGCGGGCTGGTCGTGCTTGGCGAAGGCGCGCTGGACGCCGGCCGTAGCCGGTTCCTGCTGGACGTCGGCGCGAAGTGGGTCGGTCCGGCACGGCACGAAAACGACTATCTTGTGGTGCGTCCGGCGCTTGCGGAGGGACTGGTCAGGACGCCGTTCCTCAACTATGCGGCCGCACTGCGCACGCGTCCGACACGCGGCGCCCAGGTGCTGGCGACCATCCGGGAGCCGTACTTTGACCGCACCTATGCCCGGTACTGCTCGCACCAGAACACGCCGAACCAGCTCAAGGACGCGCCTCATCCCGGTATCACTCAGAAAGGGCGCGTAATCTTCTTCGCGCATGCCCTGGGCTCCCTCTACCACGCGCACGGCGCGCGCCTGCATCGCGACTTGTTCCTGAATGGCCTGAAGCGCATCCACCGGCGTCCCATCGTCTCGACGGTCATGCCCAGCTCCGGGCGCATCAATCTGGTGCATCAACCGGCCAAGAGCCGTTACGTCGCGCACCTGCTATATGCGCCGCCGCTGCAAAGGGGTCGGTGTCTGGTCATTGAGGACTTGGTTCCGTTGTTCGATGTTCCCCTGCAACTAGCTGTTCCCGAAAAGATTCGCAGGGCCTGCCTGGCCCCGAGTCGTCGGCCGCTGACGCTGCGCCGGTGCCGGACGGCTGTCTCCGTGGTTGTTCCGAAAGTGGAGTGCCACCAGGCTGTAGTATTCGAGTATCAGCCGTAACTACCCAGGTATTCAGAAGACAGAATTCGGGATTCAGAATAAGAAACGCAAGAAGCATCTCCCACAGGGCAAAAAAGACAGCCGTACACGGCCGCATGACTGACGTTCATTTTCTTTGCATGCTTCTATTCTGACTCCTATCCTGCCCCCTGAGCGGTTGCTTCGAGTTACGGACAGTGTTGGTGGAGGTCAGTGAGTTGCTGGAGCCATTCTGCATCCGGTCTCCTGAATACCTGAGTAGTTACTATTATGCAAAGACATTCATTTGATCAGGATTGGCTCTTCGACTTGGGCGATGCGGGCGAGGCGGGCAAGAACTACAATGACTCGGCCTGGCGCAGGCTGGACCTGCCACACGACTGGAGCATCGAGCTGCCGCGCGGCAAGGATAATCTCACCGGGGCCGCCGGCGGCTATGTGATCGAAGGCGTGGGATGGTATCGCAGGCATTTTCACGCACCGCGTAACTGGAGCGATCAATGCGTGCTGATCGAGTTCGAGGGTGTGTACCGTGATGCCGAGGTCTGGCTGAACGGCCATTCGCTCGGTGTGCACCCTTACGGCTACACCACCTTCGCGATGGACCTGACGCCGTACCTGGAACTGGACGCCGACAATGTCCTGGCGGTGCGCGTGAACAACACCCCGCACGGTCACACGCGCTGGTACTCCGGATCCGGTATCTACCGGCACGTCTGGCTGATGACCGCGCCGCGCGTGCATGTGGCGCATCCCGGGGGCTTGACGGTCACGACTCCGGAAGTCACGGCCAAGGCGGCCGTCGCGGAGGCGCGGGCGACCGTTGAGAACCGGACGGATGCGGACCGCGCGGTGGTCGTGCGCTGGCGGGCCATCGGCCCGTCCGGGAAGACCGTGGCCCAGGGCGAGAGCAAGGGAAAGGCCAAGGCCGGAGCGACTACGGAGTTCCGGCAGCGCCTGGCCATACGAGCGCCCAAACTCTGGTCGCCCGACACGCCCCATCTCTACCGGATGGAGACGGAGGTGTATGATGGCCGGACCCGGCTCGATGGCGATTCGACAACCTTCGGTATCCGCACGATCGCCTTCAATGCCGAACAGGGGTTTGTCCTGAATGGACGCTCGCTGAAGATGCGCGGCGGCTGCGTGCACCACGATTGCGGCCCGCTCGGCGCGGCCTCGATCGACCGGGCCGAGGAGCGCAAGGTCGAACTGCTCAAGGCCGCCGGTTACAACGCCGTGCGCTGTTCGCACAATCCGCCCGCCCCCGCTTTCCTCGACGCCTGCGACCGGCTGGGGATGCTGGTGATGGACGAGGCGTTCGACACCTGGCGCATGCACAAGCCGCGGAACTTCCATGCCTACCAGCGCCACTTTGACAAGTGGTGGCGCGACGATCTCGACAGCATGCTCCTGCGCGACCGCAATCACCCGTCCATCGTGGTCTGGAGCGTCGGCAACGAAGTCGAGGAACGCGGCTTGCCGGAAGGCGCCGACATTGCCGCCATGCTCGCCGCCCGCGTGCGCGAGCTGGA
>CAZWPN010000309.1:0-3013 GCA_964635275.1 uncultured Victivallales bacterium
AGACGGCGACCTGTTCGCCGATCCACTGGCGGGGCGGGGCGGGCAGGATGATCTTACCCGCAGTCCATTTGAGCGTAATCTCCAGAAGCGACACATGGCTGAGAACCGGCAGCGTGTCCCGGCGGTTGAGAATCTGCACGACGTTGGCCGACAGGCGGGAGGGTTCCGCGCACAGCCAGATGAAGGTACAGGTGTCGAGGAGGACTCTCACAGCCCCCAGGCTTTCAGATCCGTCTCGGAAAGCGGCGCAAACGCGTCCGGCGCGAGTTGGACGGGCGCAGAGGTCGGACGCCCAACTTTCGGACCGTGCGGCGGCCGGGTGGTGGAGACAGCGGTCAGTTTTCCTACAGGCGTGCGGCCTTGAAGAATGATGACGGTTTCACCATCCCGAACCTCCTTGAGAAGCCCGGACAGATGGGTCTTTGCATAGTGTGTGGTTATCTCTTTCATATTGCAAGACTAGGGACTTAGTCATGGTTAGTCAAGAGCAAAGACATTCCACTTCCGTAGGGGGGGTGCGTCTGCCCTTGCGGGCATTGTTGTCTTTGATTATGTGGGCCTTCGGGCCCCGCCTTTTGTCGCTGGCCGAAGAAATCGATCACGCCCTGCCTTATGGATAGCTCGATCCATTTATCCATAAGGGAACGGAACTTCTTGTAAGCCGCTAGTCGGGCCTTCATTTCCTCGACACAGCCGGCGCGCACGAACCTGCAGACTGGTTTGCCACGATGCACGTAGGCTAGTTTGTAATAGGGTCCGTGTTTTTGCGGCTTCGTCGGATGCAGGCACCGGCATGCCGGGTTTCCACATACCTGATACTGGCGCGAAACACTGCCCGGATGCGGCACGTGTTTGGATGAGGATGGTCAGGGCCTGCCGATACCTGGCGAAACCTGTCGACAGGTCTCGACAACAACAGCGAGGATGCTATGACAGCCCCAACCGGTTTCCATTGGCCGCGCCGTCGGCAGTGTGCCGTGCCGAACAGCACTGCAGCTTCGTCGCATGGCTCGCCGCGCAGGCGGGGCGGGGCAGATCTGGACCGCCTCGATGGTGGAGGTTGCCAGGCACTTGCGGCAGGTGGGCTACGCCGGCGTGTCGTGATCGGGCGTGTTCAAGCCACGGCGACATCGCAACGCAGGCGGAAACGCCAAACACTTGCTTGTCTTCGGGGAAGGTGTTGTAGCACAATTCGCTATGGACTTTGACGTGGACAAGGTGATGAACGTTGTTACCCGCCTCTTGCCTGATGAGGGTATTGATGCCGTGATGATCGGCGGCCATGCTGTGAATCACTCAAGGAGTTTCGGGATGATTAGGTTCCCGACAGTTTCTAACACGGCCGGGATGAAGGTGCTTAGGATGGGAATGCGTGACAATGTGCGGTTCAGTGAACATTGCCTGCGGAGCAACCCGGCGATCACGCCGGAGAACTGCATGGTGAAGCGCGCCGCCGAGAAGACGATCAAGACGCCTTTCCGTCTGAAGCGTGGTCCTTGAGGTGTCTGGCAGGCAAGGCCCCTCCCAATCGTCTATTTGCACCTTCGCCGTTCTCGACTATTGTCGGCTTCGTCGAATATTGTTTTGATCGAGCAAGAGCAGGAGCACAAAATAGATGAATGGAAGTTCGCGAACAGCTTGGTTCGAAGACGCGCGGTTCGGGCTGTTCATCCACTTCGGCCTGTACAGCATACCGGCCGGCGTCTGGAACGGGCAGCGCATGGGGCGGAATGACTATGCGGAGTGGATCCGCATGCAGCATAACTGGCCGGCTCCCGGAGGGATTCCGCGCGCGGAGTACGACACGCTGCTGGCGCAATTCAACCCGACCGGCTTCGATGCCGACGCCTGGATGCGGGAGGCCCGCAATGCCGGCATGCGCTATTTCGTCATCACCGCCAAGCACCACGACGGATTCGCCCTCTGGGATTCCCAGGTGTCGCCCTACAACGTGGTCCGCGCGACGTTGTTCCGACGCGATTTACTCGGCGAGCTGGTGACCGCCGCGCGCGCCCACGGCCTCAAGTGCGGCTTCTACTATTCGCATTGGCTCGACTGGGATCATCCCGGCGGCGGGCTGCCGCCGTGGCCGGAGTCTCCCGGCGATTACCCCATTACCCAGCCCGCCCAGGCCGCCTATGAGATGTATTGGGCCGAGAAGTGCCTGCCGCAGGTGCGGGAACTGCTGGTGAACTATACGCCCGACATCTTGTGGTTCGACTCGTGGGGCGAGGGGTACAAACCGTTCCTCACGCAGGACCGGCTGGACCGGCTCATGCGGTTGGTCCGCACAACCAGGCCGGACTGCCTGATCAACAGCCGCATCGGCACCGACCAGGGCGTGGACTACCTGTCCATGGGCGACAACGAGTTTCCGCAGAAGGGGTTCGACCGGCCGTGGGAAAGCTCCGGCACGCTAAACCATTCGTGGAGCTACCACCGCCTGGACTATAACTGGAAGCCCACTCGCCAGCTGCTCCGGCATCTGGTGGACAACGCATCACGCGGTGGGAACTACCAGCTCAACGTAGGCCCGACCGGCGAAGGCGTATTTCAATCGGCGGCGATCCGGCGGTTGCAGGAGATCGGCGCCTGGGTGGCGGCCAACGGCGAGGCGATCCATGGCACGCGACCGGCCCCGTATCCGGAGCCGGGGTGGGGGCGCCTGACGCGGAATACGACCAGCGGTCGTCTCTATGCCCTCGTTTATGATCCGAAGCCGGGCGCCACGATCGCCGTTGTCGGTCCAGCCAAGCCTCCGGCGCGCGCCCGGGTGCTCGAGACCGGCGAGACGCTGGTCGTGACAACCCGCGCAGATGGCTTCGAAGTCAAGCTGCCCAGCTCGCCGCCTGATGACAACATCCTGGCGATTGGTATGGAATATCTATGAAAATGAACATCACCGTTGACTCTTACACCGGCGCGCTGAACCGGATCGCCCACCCGGACGATCCGCACGGGATGAACTGGGTCAACTCCGCAACCGAGAACCCCTGGTTCCCGGTCTCGAACA
>CAZWPN010000310.1:0-2973 GCA_964635275.1 uncultured Victivallales bacterium
CAGACTGTATGTCTCGCTGGGTAGGGCGAGCTCTCCGAGCGAGCCGCTGCCGCAAGGCTTCCGCAATGGGTCCCGCCGGTGGCACAGCGCTTAGGCGAGGATTTGGGGGCTCACGATGACACTTGACAGAAGGAACCTTCACGCAGACCATCCTCACCAACGCAACGGTTAAAACACATGCGGCAGCGATATATAGTGTTGTTCTGGCTGGTCCTCCTCTTGCCAACGCTGGCGGCATCGGGATGGATGCTGCAGATGCTCCGTCATGAACAGGAGCGGGCGGCCTTGCTCACCAGCAAGGCCGCCCAAGTTCAAGCGACCGTGGTAGCAGATAACGTCACTCTCCTGCTCGGCGACGTCAAGGCCGGCATTGCGGACCGGCTCACGGAGATCCCTGCCGACCGGCTCATCGAAGCCCTTCGCGAGTGGCAGGCATCCAACCCCCTGATCCGAAACGTGTTCGCGTGGAGCGAGCGCAACGGGCTTATCTACCCCTCACCGACGAACGGCTTGACCGGTGAAGACAAGCGATTCATGGAGCGTTATGACGCCCTCTTCAACCGCCGCACTCCTTGGACCATCAACGGCGCGGCAGAAGCGCCCGGCACGGCAGCCGCCACCGTTCAATCCGCGCGCAATGCCGGCCGGTACGAAGTCCAGCGCCTTGTGGCACCCAAGCGAAAAGCGGATGCACCGGGACGGGGCGCCCCCCGCGCCACTCACGGGTGGATTCCCTGGTTCTGGGAAACGCAATTGCACCTGCTGGGCTGGGAACAAACCGGTCCCGAAAGGCCGCGGTACGGGGTGGAGATAGAGATGAGCAGTTTGCAGTCGCGAATGATGGGCGCGATCCCGTCGGAGGTCCCATCAGGTATGGCCGTGGCCTTGGTCAACGCCAACGGCCACGTCGTGCACCAGCGAGGTGCAGATGTCTCGTCGAACCCCACCCGCCCCATCGCATCGGTTGATCTCTCACCAGACCTTCCACACTGGCAGGTCAAGGTCTATGCCGTGGGCCCCGCCGCCGCCAGGAGCGGCGGGCTCTACCGCACACTGTCCTTTCTCCTCGTGGGCGTCTTTGCGGCGGCCATCATCAGCGGCGGATCCCTTCTGCTCTGGCAGGCCCGCCGCCACTTCGTGGATGCCAGCCAGAAGACCAGTTTCGTCTCGAACGTGTCGCATGAGTTGAAGACCCCACTAACCAGCATCCGCATGTATGCCGAACTGCTTGGAAGCGACCGCGTCCGGGATCCAGCCAAGCAGAGGCAGTATCTCGGCATCATCGCAACGGAAAGCCAGCGCCTGACACGGCTGGTGAACAACGTACTCGACTTCAGCCGTCTGGAGCAGGGACGCAGGAAGTTCCACCTGGATGTGGTGAACATCAAGACCGCTATCCGGGATTCCGTCGAGGCGATGCGAAGCCGCCTTGAGTCTGCCGGGATATCTATCGAGGAACCGGTTGCGCCACCGGAGGAAGTCACCGTCGCAGCGGACCGCGATGCATTGAGTCAGGTCCTGCTGAATCTTTTGGACAATGCCATCAAGTACAGCGCTTCCGGGAAAGAAATAACCTTCGATATCCGGTGCCTCGACGGGACATGCGAAGTCCGTGTGATGGACAGGGGGCCCGGCATCCCCGAACGGCACAGGAACCGGCTGTTCGAGAAGTTCTACCGTGTGGACAGTTCACTGACGGCAAGCCAGCCCGGCAGCGGCCTCGGTCTCAGCATCGCCCGGCGCCTGATGGAAGGAATGGGTGGCTCCCTTCGTTTTGAACCCCGGGACGGTGGCGGAAGCGTGTTTGTTCTTACCCTCGCCGTGGAGGTCATCTCATGAAAGCAGTACGTATTCTTGTCGCCGAAGACGATCCGCACATCCGCCAGGGACTGGCCGACACTCTTCTCAGTGAAGACTATGAGGTCGTCACCGCATCCGATGGCGCAGAGGCTCTTGCCCTTTTCCAGCGAAGGAGTTTTGACCTCGTCCTTCTGGATATCATGATGCCAAAGATGAGCGGGTACGACGTTTGCCGCGAGATCCGCGCTTTGAACCGCCACATCCCCATCCTCATGCTGACCGCCAAGGGCGAAGAGATTGACAAGGTTGTGGGCTTGCGCCTCGGGGCCGATGACTACATTACAAAGCCATTCGGCATTCAGGAACTCCTCGCCCGCATAGCCGCCGCCCTTCGCCGGGCTCGCGTCGCCGACCAACCCGCCGCGGGCAAGTCCCCGCCGCAACCTGATGAATTCCGCTTCGGCAGAACCACTGTGAATGTCCGGCGATACACGGCAACCTCCGGTCGCCGGACATGGGATTTGACCGACCGTGAACTGCGATTGTTGCTCTTCTTCCATTCGCATCCCGGTGAGGTGCTCACCCGCGATGCTCTGCTCAACGCGGTCTGGGGAGTGGACTACCTCGGCACCACGCGTACGCTGGACCAGCACATGGCCCAACTCCGGAAGAAGGTCGAGGAAACGCCCGCCAATCCCAAGTTCATCACCACGGTGCACGGCGTCGGATATCGCTACGAACCGCAGCATTAGAATCCTGGCCGGGGGCTAGACTTCCAACATAGCGGTCTATAGTACAGATGTTCGCCGAGAAACTGAAACGGGAAAGCAGTTTCGTCACATTTCTTCCGGTTGCCCGTAACCTGGACAGTGCGCCAAACGACATGGCTGTGACGGTCACGGTGGCTGTCCATCCAGAGGATGTGCAAAGCGGAGCGGAGCAACCGGCAGGTGAACAGGAATCACACCAAAAGGGAAGGCAATCCCTACGCAACGCGCTACAGCGCCGATGATGAGACATTGGTTCGTGTGCTGGAGGCGGCACGCACCTCAGCGGGCGCTATCGCCCAACGGTTCGTACGCAACTGGCACACTGCTGAAGACGTTGTGCAGGAGGCACTTCTCAGGGCTGTGGTGGCCCAGGACCATCTCCAACAGATTGACAATCTGGAGG
>CAZWPN010000311.1:0-2972 GCA_964635275.1 uncultured Victivallales bacterium
ACGAGGGCATCTTGCGACTCGGCGATGTATGGCGGCGTAGTCTTCAAGAGATGGCCGGCACGGTGCCGGCAGAGCGGCTCCTGTCGTACAGTCTCGTCGGCGACCCGACCCTGGTTTTCCGTCACGACGTCTCCGCCATGGGCACACCCGTGTCGTGGCTTGTCGAATACGGCCTGACCGGGCCCAACGCCGATCTGGATGATCCGGATCAGGACGGCTGGCCCACATGGCGGGAGTATTTGGCCGGCATCGATCCCACCAACTATGTCCTGCGGATCCATGCCGCTGGTCCGGAAGCTACGGATCGCTGGACAATCGCGTTCGAAGCGGACTCCAACCGGCTCTACTCCATCGGATACAAGTCGTCATTGTTGTCCACGGATGAGTGGCAGGCGGTGTCATGGGCCTGGACGAACGCGACGGAATGGACGCCCCCGGAGACCCGAATCATTCCTCAGTGCCCGGTCACCATGGTGGAGGTGCCTGTCTCCGGCGTGATGACCCAGGGTTTCTACCGCATACTCGGAATGGAATGAGCCATGAAGTATCTGCGCAAAGAAGACGTCGTGGCGCGATCCGTGGCGGGAGCGCATCTGCTGGTCCCGGTGCATGGGTGCACGCGCAGCGTGTACACGTTGAACGCCGCCGGCTGTCGGCTCTGGGAGCTGATCGCGTTGCCGCGCACGGCAGACGAACTCGCCGGGGCGCTGGTCGAGGAGTATCGCATCCCGCGCGAGGCCGCGCGGGATGATGTGCGGACCTTTCTGGCCGACATGGTGCGGATGGGCCTGGCGGTTGAAAGGGAATAGGTCGGAAGTCGGAAGGCAGAAGTCGGGTGGCGGAGGTCTTGCAGGGCGTCCGCTCGCGGATCGCCCGTGGGCATGGCGCAAACAGGTTGTTTTGTTCTTGTAGGGCCGCCGCTCGCGGCGTGCCTTCCTGATCCGACAAGGAACGGAACAGGAACAAGGCGATCCGCAAGCGGACGCCCTACAAGTGCCGCGATGCTGCGAAAGAAACGGAGAATGTGATGTTACGTGTTAGTGAAAGGATTGGAGGTTGTTTATGTCCGAATTGACGCCACTTCAGAATCCCCCGAGTGTAACGTACGAAGCCCCCACGGTTTCCGAAGAAACCTTGGACTCGGGCGGCAACTACGTCAGTCCGGCATCGCCGGACGGCGTTACGCCAAGCGGGTCTGGTGGTGCCGGCACGCTGGGCAACAGCATCATAGAATAAATCCCTTGCTGCAAGGAATCCAGTGAACTGAAAGGACTCGCATTCGATTCCCTGGACGAATCCGGATTCCTGGCCGCTCGCGGTCCGCAAATCCCGATTCTTGTAGGGCCGCCGCTCGCGGCGTGCCTGCCTGATCCGACAAGGAACCGGACAGGAACAAGGCGATCCGCAAGCGGACGCCCTACGAATCTCGCCCGCCGGAATGCCATGTCTCCACACGATCCCAACGCAACCGGCCCTGGCGGTTTGACCATTGCCGGCGTGCGCTTCACGCTTTCAGGAACGATCAAAGCCGCGGCGTTGCATCCAGCATTCCAGGACTTCCGGCACGGCACCGCCGACGCCGACCTTGAGTGCGAAGTGGCATGCCTCGGGCCGGATGACGCCTTGGCGTCGCAACCCCTGGCCCCGGACAATCCATGGTCTTTCACGGTTCGTGAGGGCATCTGCGAACTGGTCCGGCGCAATCGGGACGGTGAAGCACTCTGGCGGATTGCCGGTCCACTCGCTTTCGACCGTGCCGTGGTCACCTGGAACACCCGTCGTTTCGCGGACTTCTACGGTTCCTATGAGCACGCGTGGGGCACGGGCCTGGGGCTATCGCTGCTCGTGCTACGCCTGCGCGCGCAGGGGGGGCTGGTCCTGCACGGCACGGCGGCGGAGGTGGATGGGCAGGGCGTTCTCTGCGTGGGGGTCTCAGGCACGGGTAAGAGCACCCTGGCGCGGCTGCTCGATGCCTCCGGCGCCACGGTGCTGACAGACGAGCGTCCGGTGCTGAGGCAGTGGCCGGCGCCCACGGCGTGCCGTTCTGAACAAACGGAGGCGATCAGCAAGCGGACGCCCTACCAATCCGGATTCGCATCCGAACAAACCGCGGCGTTCCGCGTGTACGGCTCGCCCTGGCCAAGTTCCGCCGGCTTCGCCCGCAACGCATGGACTCCGCTCCGCCGCATCTACTTTCTAGAGCATGGCGAGACGGATCGGCTGACGCCGCTGCCGCCGCGTGAGGCGGTTGGACGATTGATTCACGTGGCTACCATTCCCTGGCAGGATCCGGTTCTGCTGGATCCCTGCCTGGCCACGATCGAGGCGCTTCTGGGTGCCTTGCCGTGCGCCGTGCTGGCTTTCCGGCCCACTCCCGCCGTTGTGGACCTGATCCGGGCCGACCTGCGGCGGCCAACTCCCCTGTAACTCGTTTATTTTCATGCCTTTACCGACTAAGAGTGAAATCAAGTGTAGCGACGCCCCCCGCGACCTTGCGTCGCTGGTGAAGGGAAACATGACGCGCGCGCATCTTCGTGTTCTCGCGTCCTCGCTTGGGCGGGCGTTGCGGCTGGTGTGGTGCAGCGCGCCGAACCTGGCGGCGGCACAGGCATTTCTAGCCGTCACCCAGGCGCTGCTGCCGCTGGCCACGCTGTACGCACTCAAGCGGGCGGTGGACGCGGCAACCGCTGTGGTGCTGGTCCTACCCGGCGCCGCGACAGGCGGCGTGTCATGGATCGCCCTGCTGCACAACCCCCCGGGTCGGGACGTGGCGGCCTGGCTCGTCGTCGGCGCCGCCGCCCTGGGCGCAAACGCCTGCCTGCGCGCGTTGGCCGCCTGGATCGCCGAACAGCACGCCATGGCGGTCAGCGATCATGTGCATGCCCGCCTGCACGACAAGTTGCTGGCGGTGGACCTGGCCTTCTTCGAGGACAACGGCGAACAGAACCGCCTGCATCTCGCCCAGTCACAGG
>CAZWPN010000312.1:0-2967 GCA_964635275.1 uncultured Victivallales bacterium
GGATCGACGGTGGCGCCGTCATTACTGGATAAGCCGACAGGGACGAGAGGCATAATGGCAAGTTGGTTCAGGAGAATATGATGACACAAATGCCCCCGAAGCCTGCCCGATGGGAGGAACTGTGCCATGACGTCGGCTTAGCCGTCCTGTTGGCACAAAAAGTCCAGTTCGCCCTTGTGTACTACTACGCTTGCCATCTGGGTGTTCGCGCAGGCTGGAACAAGTCCCAGACACGAGAGAAGATCAGCTACTTTCTGTCCAAGCCGATGGGCGTTGTCTGGCGGGAAGTCAAGGAGCAGGCACCGCTGCCCTGCAGCCTGACAGCACAAATCGAAGAGTTCAAGGCCGACCGAGACTGGCTTGTGCACAACTTTGACCAAGAATCAACTCCGTTCATCTCTCGCGGCAAGAGGATAGATCAATACATCGGTCGCATGGAGGCGATCTCGGCTCAAGCGCAGGACATCATGTTGAAACTCGATGTTGTCGGAGACGAACTCATGCAAGAGAGGGGCATGGCCCCAGAAGTTGTGAAGAGGATGGCGGAAGAGAAACGGCGGAGGACATGAGGCAACCGCCTGCATTTTACGTCGCTCCGCTCTTACAATGAGGCGGGCCTTTGGATGACTGTGAGAGCTCAGATATGAACCCAATTCAGGAACACATTAGCGCCACAAAAGCACTTGCGAGAAGTCTCGATAAGAACGACATCTACGACTGGCTTCTGCAAAACGGATACTTCCCAGAGAGCTATGTGGTTCCACCGTGCTTCAGGGTGGTTGCGAGGCCATCAAAAAGGCAATATTGGCGAGTTAAATCTCGAAAAAGCGGAACAACCTACGCTCCAGATATCTGTAATGTGCTGAGGATACAGTTTCCAAAGACCGAGCTGACAGATCGCACATTTGCGCATTCCGGTGAAAGCGGACACTGATTCCGGGATCAAAGCGGACACCTATTCCGGGATCAGACCGGACAGTTTGTCGGAGCGAAGCGACGCTGTCGTTGATGGTTTACAAAAGTGTCCGGAATGAGTCAAGGTTTTGCGGTCTCCTTACCTCAGTCGGAGTCCCGATTCCGATCGGGACGACGTTTTCTTCTCTCTTACTCCCCCCTCCATTTATGGGGCCTATTGTAGCCTGCCGCGAAGGCGGCAGGGATCCGTGACTGTTCATGTCTTCTGACCTCGGGGCTTACGCATGGTCTCGCCCTTGAGGACGATGCGGTGGGCGTTGTGGACCAGGCGGTCAAGGATGGCGTCGGCGACGGTGGGGTTGCCGATGGTGTCGTGCCACAGTTCCGTGTCGAACTGGCTGGTGATCAGCGTCGAGCCGGAGCCTTGACGGTCGTCAAGCAGTTCCAGAAAGTCGCGGTGCTGGGCCTCGGTAAGCGTTTCCATTCCCCAGTCGTCGATGAGCAACAGGTCCGTGCGGAGTAGTTTGCTGCTCAGACTCATGAAACTGCCGTCGGCGTGAGCCTGGGTGAGTTCGCGGAAGAGCTTCGCCGCGACGTAGTACCGCACCCGGAAGCCATCACGGCAAGCCTTCTGGCCCAACGCGCAGGCCAGGAAGGTCTTGCCGGTTCCCGTGGATCCGGTCACGATTATGTTCTGGTGGAAGCGGACCCATTCCGAACTGGACAGTTGCTCGACCTGGGCACGCTTCAGGCAGCGCACGGCGCGGTAGTCCATGTCTTCGATGCATGCCTGTAACTTGAACTTCGCGTGGTGTAAGCGTGTCTTCAGCGAGCGCTCTTCGCGCCAGCGCCACTGGCGGTCAACAAGCATCCCGAAGCGTTCATCGAACGACAGGTCTGTCATACGCGGCTGTTGCCGTTGTTCCTCGTAGCCCTCGGCCAGACCGTTGAGCTTCATGGCGTAGAGTTTGGTCATCGTCTGTTCATTGAGCATCGCGGTGCACTCCTTGTGTAGGTTGTCTGTGTTGCTGTTGTCTTTTGTGTTCATGAAAGGAACGCCTCTCACCTATATCCCTATCGGTTCATCGCGCCTCCTTCCTCCGTTGCCAGGCACGGTTCGGCAGGCGGTGGCTGAGCGTAGTACGCTGCGCCCCGCACGTTGTCGTGATAGCGGTTGCAGACCGACACCGTGGCTTGTTCGCCCGGCAGCGGCTCACGATCCTTGCCGCTCTTGAGGATCGAATGGATGCTACGGTAGGAGCACACGTCGAGGGCCAGCGCACGGCGACAGGCCGCCTCCACCCTCTGTGGCTCGTAACTGCGGCTCAGGCGGATGATCCCCAGGCAGGCGCGATACCCCTGTTCGGGATGATCGCGGCCTTCGATGATCTGCTGTGCGACGGTGGCGCAATGGGGGCCAGTCGTCTGCGCCCAGCGGATAATGCGACTTGGAGACCACTCCAGATGCTCGCGGTGGGCCTTGGGCATATGCGCTGGATCGGTCGTGTACCGCCCCTTGCGGTCGTCGCGCTGGTGACTGGCAACGCGCTTGCCACGGTGCAACGCTTCCACCGTCCGGGCGGTCAGCCGCACGTCGAGCTTCTGTCCCTTCAACTCGAAGGGCACGCTGTAGTAGTGCCCCACGACCTCGATGTGGTAGTCAATGTTGACGGTCGGCCACAGGAAGTCGGCCAACTCGTAGCGTGCTGTTGGCAGTGGTTTCAATGCCGGCTTGTCGAGTTCGCTGAACAGTTCCAGCCGGGAATAATCCAGCTTCTGGAACGGCCGTCGGTTGACCTTCTCCAATAGCGCCCAGATCGCTTGGTTTAGTTCGTGCAACGAGAAGAACGTCTGGTCCCGCAGTCGCGCCAGCACTTCGCGCTCGACGATCTGCACCCCGCTCTCGACCTTAGCCCCGTCGCGTGGCTTGCGCGGCCGGCGCGGGATCACGGCCACCCCGTAGAACCGGGCCATGTCCAGATAGGTCGGGTTGGCGTCCGGCTCGTACCGGCACGCCCGTGTCACGCCGCTCTTCAGGTTGTCAGGGGACAG
>CAZWPN010000313.1:0-2935 GCA_964635275.1 uncultured Victivallales bacterium
CCGCCCCGGTCGCGGGGCTAATCAGCGTTTCATCAACACTTATAAAGAATTGGTTGTTCCTCCCCATTTTCAATATCCAACAGCCAACACGGAATACCCAATATCCAAGGCAAGGTGTCATTGTTCCTTGCTCGTCTTCGCTGTCCCGATACTCGTGAACAAGATGGCGATCAACTCATCGGTCTTGGAGATCATATTGCCTTACCTCGGTCACTGTCCCTTTCCTTGTTCGGTTGGATATTCCGTGTTGGATATTGGATGTTCAATTCTCATCCGTTTTCATGCAATTCGTGACAGTACCGTTGTTTGGGTGGCGTCGCGGCAACTAGGGCGGTTCAGCAATTCATTTTAGCCTCGCCGTTTTCGGTCGGGGTGGAACCCGACCCTCCACGTCTGCCGGTAACGCGGGTCTTTGAGCATGGAGGGCCGGCTTCCACGCCGGCCGTTTCCTGAGAAGCGGCCATAATGCGAATCGGCGTTACCCGCTACGGCGTACGCCTGCCGCCTGCCGCTGGCCGCCCTCGGCTTGGCATCGGGTGACACCTTGCAAGCCCGGCAGGATTCCGATCCGGGGGGATCGGTCCGGACGAGGTGGCGTTCAAACAATCCTTGCCATTCCTTAGTCGCTTCGCGCATTCTGGGCGCCGCCCGCAGCTTCAGGCCGGATGCCACGGTGCGGAATTGCGGCAGGGAGGCCACATCTTGAATTCACGGATACAGGCCATCTTGGAAGGGCGTGGCGGCAATCACCTGCTCCCGTTCTTCTGGCAGCATGGCGAGAGCGAGGCGGTGTTGCGCGAGGAGATGGCGCGCATCCACGAGGCGGCGATCGGCGCGGTGTGCGTGGAGTCGCGCCCGCACCCGGACTTCTGCGGCCCGAAATGGTGGCAGGACATGGATGTCATCATGGACGAGGCGCGGCGTCGGGACATGAAGGTCTGGGTGCTGGATGACGCCCATTTCCCGACTGGCTTCGCCAATGGATGGATCCGAGACAAGTTTCCCGAGCACAAGAAGATCTACCTCTCCGAGCGGCACTTGGACGTTGTGGGTCCCCAAGCCGGCGCGTCGGTGCTGATCGAGCAGTGGCTAAGGGCACCGACTGCGGGAAACGGCTGGAAGTGGGCGACTGAGGACCGCTTGTTGGCCGTGGTGGCCATGCCGCTGACGCCGACCGGCGCTCCGGCCGGCATGCCCTCCGTTGACGTGACCGCCCGCGTGGCCGACGGACGCCTGCACTGGGACATTCCGCCCGGCCACTGGCGTGTGTTCATGATCGTCCAGACGCCATACGGCGGCGGGGACCCCAACTACATAAATCCCATTGACCGCGCCTCGGTCCGCGTGCTGATCGAGGCCGTATACGAGCCGCACTACGCGCGCTACCAGGCCGACTTCGGCAAGACCTTTGCCGGATTCTTCAGCGACGAACCCAATATCGGCAACGGCGGCGGGCTCTACAACGTCTCCCTCGGCCGCAATGGCCTGGTGCTGCCGTGGCGGAAAGACCTGCTGACCGACCTCGCGCGCGAATTCGGCGGCAGCGTCGTCACCAGCCTGCCGGGCCTCTGGCACGACATCGGTCCCTCGACCCCGGCCATCCGCTGCGCCTACATGAACCTTGTCAGCCGCCTCTATGGCGAATGTTTCGCCGGGCAGATTGGCGAGTGGTGTACCCGGCGCGGCGTGGACTATATCGGGCATATCATCGAGGATAACGATGCCCACACCCGTCTCGGCGCCAGTGTTCCGCATTTCTTCCGGGCCATGGACGGCCAGACGATGGGCGGGATTGACGTGGTGCTCGGGCAAGTCCGGCCGGGTCTTGACCAACGCCCATTCAACTGGGCCACATGGTCTGGTGATCCGGCCGACGGCGAATTCTATCACTACGCGCTGGCCAAACTCGGCGCCTCGCACGCGCATATTGACCCGAAGAAGCAGGGACGCGCCATGTGTGAGACCTTCGGGGCCTACGGTTGGACCGCCGGCCTGCGGCTGATGAAGTGGATCACGGACCACATGCTGGTCCGGGGCATCAACACGTTCGTGCCGCACGCGTTCTCGGCCAAGGAGTTTCCGGATCCCGATTGCCCGCCGCACTTTTACGCGCGCGGCAAGAACCCACAGTACCGCCATTTCCGCTTGCTGATGGAATACACCAACCGGGTGAGCCACCTGCTCAGCGGCGGGCGGCACGTCGCGGAAGCGGCCGTGCTCTACCACGCCGAGGCCGAGTGGTCGGGCGACTACATGTCCGTCAAGGAACCCATGCGTGTGCTGATGCAGGCGCAACTCGATGCCGACATTGTGCCTGCCGATGTGCTGGCAAGCGGGGCGAGTGTGAGTGACGGCAAGCTGCGGATCAACCGGGAAACCTACGGGTGCCTGATTGTGCCATGGGCCCAGCGCCTGCCGCGGTCGGTTGTGGCGACGCTCCTCTCGCTGCTGGAACAGGGTGTAAAGATGGTGTTTGTGCGCGATTGGCCATCGGGGACAACGGAGGACGGGGCAGTGGACGGCGAGTTGCAGGCGCTGCGCCGTCACCCGCGTGCCTGCGTGGCGGCACTCGAGAAACTCCCGGTGCTGCTGGGGGAATGGGGTCTGACCGGTGTGCGGACCAGCCCCCGTGAGCCCTACCTGCGGCGCTATGAATACCGCCACGACGGGTTGTCCGTCTGGATGTTCTTCAACGAAGATCCGAGCCAGACGCTTCGTGCGTCGGTCTATCTCGAAGGCGCGGAGCGGGTTGTCGAGTACGATCCCTTCGCCAACCGGCTGACAGCGGTGTTCGCGCAGGGCGAGGATACGGGTCGGCGCGTGAGTCTTGAACTGGGCCTGGATGAATCCGTCATTCTGCTGTCCGGCGATGTGCCGGATGCGAACGCTGCCGTGCGGTGGAGCGACGCGGGCAACGTCGTTCCGCTGCGGGTTG
>CAZWPN010000314.1:0-2931 GCA_964635275.1 uncultured Victivallales bacterium
CCGGAATGAAGACCATCTTCCACGTGGCCGCTTCGATTCTGCCGTTTTTGCTCTTCAATGTCAGGTCCACATTCCGTGGTCCAGGCGACGGGCCAACCGGGATACGCCAAGCCTGCCACGTGGCGGGATAGAATGCCCGTTCATTCCACACCTGCAAACTGGATGCCGGCTCTCCGTTGAGCATCGCATCCAGTTTGCCCGCCAAAAACACAGGCGCCACAACTACCAGTGTCCCGCCCTTTACCGCCGGGGGAATGAGGCCGCTTGTCGTGCGACCAAATGCGGTCCCATATCCCGCAGGTATGGGAGTCGGCGGTTGGGCCGCCGTCACCGACAACCGGAACCGCCCGATGCTGTGCTCCCTTGGTCCCTGTGTCAGCTTGAGCGTCAGAATCGTGCCGGTATCGAAACCAATCGGCTTGGCCGTCTCGAATATCGCCACGTGGGGTGCGCCCTCGGCTGGATCGATCGACCAACCGGTTTGAGGATTGTCATCAATGGCCGCTGTCACGGGCCAGCCGCCATGCGACTCCTGGAAGAAGTCCGCCTTCGCATTCTGCAGTGGAGCCGGGACCGTTTCCGCAGCGTTCCCAAGCGGTGCGGCAGTGACTGTAAACCCGGTCAGGGCGAAGTTCCCATTCACCGCGCGGCCGGGCCCGTTGCAGGGCAGGTTCGTGTCGCACAGCACCTCCAGTTGGATGGCCGTGATCCCGGTGAGCTTCGTGGTCCCAATGATCGTGTACTCGTCGTTGGACGGGTTCTTGCCGCCGGCCAGAATCGAACCGTCCTTCTGTTTCGCAAGCGTGGCCCCGCCCGCAGATACGGCGCTTGTGATATCCAGCGTCGTCCACGTCGACTTGTCCGCTTGATTCGTTTGGGCAGGCGAACGAACCGTATCGCTAAGGGCGATCATCCGAGTTGGTTCCGCAAAACCGGCTTGCAGCGGAGCCGTCTTCCAAGTGCGACTGAGCGATGGTGCCTCCCCCGCCGGCACGACCTCAAGCAGCACAACTTCAAACGGTCGCAGGCAGATCGAGGCGGATTCCCCGAATCCAGGCTTTTGCCCAGCCAGACGGGCGGGAGTAGGATACCAGCGATAGATGTCCCACGACCTGCCGTCCGGCAATCCCCACTTTGAATTCAACTCCAGCGTAACCGTGTTGTCCTTCCACAAACAGGCGTTATGGATGGCCAGAAATGCCCGCTTGCCGTCCGAGCAGCAGTACCCGTAGGGCTCGTCCTTTCCGGGGTCGCCCACGATCGGACGCGAATTCCGGAAGCAACCGGGCTGTGCCTTGAAGAGCGCGATGAACTCAGCCATCTGCGCCCTTTCCGGCGGGGTGAGCCAGTTCGTGTCGCTCCAGATCTGGGCCAGCAGGCCGCCGCGGCAGAGGTCCATGACAAACCCCTCTTGCCAGCGATCCTTGCCCACGCAACTGTTCCAGGGCCAGTCGGAAAGCCAGATGCCGAGAGAATCCTTGCCCAGGCGCGGAATGTCGCCGCCATGCTTCAAGCCCTGGTCCAGACACTGGGTGACGCTATCACGCGCATAGGGGGCGGCCTGTGACGAGGCGCTCGCGGCCTCTATGTGAATACCCGATTCAAAGAGGGTGTCCCCGTAGAGCAACCACCACGGTGATTTGTAGCCCCAGTACAGCATCAGGAAGACATCCGGGCACTCCTTGTCCAACGCCACGAGAAACTCGATCAGCGCGTTGTGGATCGCCTCCACGGAGTAGATACCGGGCAGATGCGAGTGATTCGGATTGTTGCACATGGGTTCCTTGCAATCCGGCCCCATGTTGTCGAATTTGAACAGCCGCACGCCGTTTTCCCTGATGTGATGGAGGAAGGCCGTGGTGTACAGCGACTTGGCCGGTTCGGTGGCGCGGCAGATGGTGCCACCGCCGTCCCGTTGGGTCATGGCCGGCTTGATCGCGGGATTCCGGCCGAAGGTCCAGTCCGGCAGACCGCCGCTATCAATCCACAGCCCCGGCAGCATTCCGCTCGCGGCCAACGCTTGCTTGATCTTGGCGAATCCGTTAGGAAAGCGTCCTGGATCGAAGCGCATCAGGTCGCCTTGAACATCATGCCAGAAGTCCACCGAATAGTAGTCAAAGCGACATCCTGAATCCCGCTGTCCTTCGGCTACTCTTGCAATGTTGTCCAGAACGAACGCCTCAGTTTCATCAAAATCACGACTATTCCTTTGCCCCGGCTTGGCCCCAAACGGCTCGAAGATCGCATACGGCTTGTCGTGCCCGCGCACAATCCGGCGCATGCGGCTGGTGACATACTTCAGGAATGCGTCCCGCCCGCCATTGGCCTGCCCCACGCCATAGACCGTTTCCATGCACGTGAACCGCTGGCCCGCCGCCAGTTTTATCCCCGGATACTGCCGCAAAGACAGCTCGTTGCCGCGGGCGGTGACCCACCCGGACGGATGCGCCAGAGTCAGGAAACGCTCGCCATTCAGGTAAACGGGGAAGCCGCGCGCGCCGCCCGTCGGGGTTCCGTCCGTGCGGTACGTGCCGAGCCGGACGTTCAGGAGGCGGTTCAGCTCCCGGTCACTGCCGTTGACAACCTCCACGAATTTCCGAAGCACCGGTTGCGTGGCGTCCCACCGATAGGTCACCGTCGCGGAAATGGGGTGCTCCTTCGCCTTCAGCTTGAAAACAGCCTCACCCGCCTGCTGTTCGCGGCCGCTTGCTTCCGGCAGTTGCACGACCTCGAACTCGACCTTCTGGGCCGCCTTCTCGGTTTCCCCGATATCCAGTTCAAGTTCCGGACCGCCACCCAATGACAGCTTGGCGCCGGTCAGCCGGTTCTCCCATGACTCGGCAGACAGTCTCGGTACAGTATTCAGCCGAAACACAAACAAGGGTGAGCGCAGTTCGACGTTCGTTCCCTCGCGCGTCATGAGGCAGCCCT
>CAZWPN010000315.1:0-2914 GCA_964635275.1 uncultured Victivallales bacterium
CCGGATTGGCGGCGACGTCGACGGGGGAGGATGGAAGGACGAACAAGTAAGTACGAAGGACGAAGGAGGAAGGACGAAGGGATTTGATTTGTTGACGGTGGTGTTGCATGAGATGGGGCACGTGCTGGGGTTGGACGATCTCGACCCGCAAGCCCATGCCGGCGAGTTGATGGCAGCGTCATTAGCGCCGGGAGAGCAGCGTGACGCGGTGGTGTCGCCACGCGATACCGAGTCTATTTGCAGGACGCCTCGGCCGCAGGCAAGTACCTTGTCGCCAAGTCAGGCTTTCACCCTGCATTCCCGCTGCGCGGATGCAGCATTCGCGGAGTTGGGCGGGGCGATGCCGCTGTGGACCGTCGTCAGGCAAGAGCGTGACGACAGGTTTGACGACCTGTTCGGAACGCTGGAGAATCGGCCGGACCTGAACGACACTTGGCGCACGTAAGGCGTGCAAACGCGACCAAGAATCTTCCCACGGATTGCGCAGCGACCGGTAAGTCCGGGTATTCGAATACCCGGACTTATGGCCCGTTTCATATTAATTGCAACATTGGCATTGTAGCGGAGGGCTGATTTTGTAATAACCCGCCAGCCATGAGCGGAGCGAACCATTCCACTATCGAAATGCGCCTTCGAGCCGTGCAAGCGGTACGGTCGGGCATGCCCATTGTGGATGTGGCCATTGCCTACGACACCGATCGCTCTACGGTGCATCGATGGATGTCGCGATACAGTGCACATGGGGAGCAGGGTCTGTTTCGCAGGAAGGGAAGTGGACGCCCCCGTAGCCTGGAGGGAATTACGGAGGAACAATGGCGAGAGATTGTCCTCAAACCGGCATCGGTGTTTGGTTTTGAGACCGATTTCTGGACCTGCAGACGTATTCGCCAGATCCTTGAGGAACAGTTGACCGTTAAGCTCTCCGTCCCCACGATCTGGCGCAGATTGCGTGAAGCTGGCCTGACGTATCAGAAGCCGGAGCGAGAGTACTTTGAGAAGGACGACAAACAGCGAGAAAAATGGCTCCGTGATAAGGTGCCGGAGATTCGTGAGGCGGTCAAGAAACACCGGGCGCTGCTGTATTTTCAGGACGAATGCAACGTCTCGCTCACGGCCTTCCTGGCCAAGACGTGGGCACCGCGAGGGAAGACTCCCAAGGAAAAAGTCACGGGGAAACGTGGCGGCGTGGCCGCGCTGTCCGCCATCAATCCGCAAGGACGCTTGCTCTTCGTCTTGCATGAGAAGAGGATTGCATCTGCGGAGGTGATTCATTTCCTCGATCAACTCCTGCGGCACCATAAAACACGTCACGTGGTCGTTGTAATGGACAACGCCCCGCCCCATACTTCCAAGAAAACCACAACCTTCATTCAGAGCCAGAAAAGACTCCACGTCTTCAACTTGCCATCGTACTCCCCGGATTGGAATCCCGATGAGAAAGTCTGGAATCATCTCAAGCATCAAGAACTAAAAGGACACCAGGCGAAAACCAAAGACGAACTCACTTCCCTTACGCAAAGCAAACTTACCAAAATGTCCGATGACCCCGCACTCGTCCGAGGAATTTTCTACCGCTGCTGCATCGCCGATCTGTTTGATTAGACTATGTTGCAATTATTACGAAACGGGCCATACCGTTGCCACAGTCATCCGCACGGCAGTTCGCCGGATTCCCAGCCCGGTATCTGCGGCGACCGCGTAGCGCGGTTCTGGAAAACAGCGGTTTTGGAAGACTCCTAGCGCGAGTTTTCGGCCAGGACGTTACAATCCACACGCCGATTATCTTGCCCTTAAACCCTCTATATTCCCGCGGCGGTGATTCGGCCACTGCGGATTCCCGATCCTGGAGGATTTCTCGATGCTTTCCGGCCTATCCCTGCTGGGTCTCCGCTCCGCTTGGTCCGCAGCCAAACGCCGACGGCGACGAGGTCGGAAAGGCCGGCTGCAACGATCTCGCCAGCTCGCAGTCGAAGCGTTCGAGGATCGCCGGTTGCTAGCGGCGTTGTACTGGGATCCGGATGGAAGCCTGATTGGCAACGATACGGCCACGGGAGCAGGTTTGGGGGGAGCAGGGGTGTGGGATACCAGCGCCTCCAGCAAATGGGTAACGGCCGACAATCAACATGCCACCTGGTCCAACGCCAGCGATGCCATTTTCTGGGGCACGGCAGGCGCGGTGACGGTGGGTTCCGGAGTATCGGCTGATTCCATGGCGTTCAAGACGGACGCCTACGCTCTGCAAGGCGGCACGTTGACGTTGACCGGGACGGCGAGCGCAGCGGTGGAGGCGGGTAAATCCGTCACCATCGGTTCGCAGCTTGCCGCTAGCGCCGCGTTGACCAAGCTCGATGCCGGCACGCTCACGTTGAGCGGCGTGAATACCTCGTTGCCGGGGCTTAGCATCAAAGGCGGCACCGTAGTGGCAGCTACCTCATCGCAGGCCCTGGGCAGTGGCATCGTGACGCTAGGCGACTCGATGGGCAGCGCGGCGGCGGCACTCCTGGCAGGTGGCGCCGTCAGTAACTTGACTTATAGCAATCCGATTGCCTTGTCCAGCGGGACGACCGGCACACTGACTCTGGGCAGCACGGGTTCCAACCTGAGTGCTGTATTTAGCGGCGGCGTGACGGGCTCGAACAACCTCGTGATTGCCGGCAATGCGACAGGGGGTACGCTGACCATTTCTGGCGCTATCAACATTACGGGGACGGTTACCAACTCCGGCTCGGGAACGAGTACTGCGCTGATCAGCACCAACCTCGGAGCGCAGGTAACGAGCCTGATCCAGAACAGCGGCAGTTCGCCCTTGGATTTACGCGGTTCCAACAGTGGAGCCAGCTTTACGGTGCAAATCAAACGCGGCACGCTCCTGAGCCAAGGCACTGGCGCGAACTGCATGGGGACCGGCGCGATG
>CAZWPN010000316.1:0-2911 GCA_964635275.1 uncultured Victivallales bacterium
GGCGGGTTGACCGCGGAAGTCCCGCAAGGCCGCGTAGCCGACCCGTGTCTCGGCGTCGCTCACCTCCAGAAGATAAGGCAGATAGATCTGCAGCTGTCGGAGAATGGAGGCTTGGCGTGGCGAGAGTGCCGCAGGGATCGCGGGAAAGACCTGGATTCGAATCCCAGATCGCCAGGCGATCTCCCTCAGTCGTTCGGGTGTCAACGGACGGACGGTTGCAAGGAATGCCGGAGCGTCTTCTGCGCCCGCAGGTTCGCTCGCTTCGATTCCTTTTGCGCAGATCACTGAAACTCCCTCATCCAGCAGGACCAGTCCTTCGACCCTCGCGGACCTGGCGGGTGGGCGCAGGGCATTCTCTGGGCCGAGTGCCTGCATGAGATCCGGAAGGGACTCTCCAGAGACATTTCGAATCAGGCTTCCATTGGCCGAATAGATCGCCACCCTGTCGTTGATAACTGGCGGCGGACTGGGCGTCCATGTCATGGTGCGGCCGGTAATACCCGGGTCTGACGCCCACAGCGACACGGTTGCCCCTAGAACACGCACCTCGTCGAGGACTTCGCCCCGTGCCCTGAGAAGCTCACGATGCGCCTCAGTCTCCTCGTAAGTTTGGAAAGTCGCGGTTACAAGGCGAAAGAGTACGGACACGCCCAGGGTCATGACCACCAGAAGGATCAACAAGACGCCAATAACGAGTTTGTCGTGAAGACGCATGGCGCCCGTGGCGTAACGCAACGTCGTTCCGATGTGGCCGATGTTCTTCACAAAAGCTTCATTTTCCCGCGCGGTTCGTTATAATCCGGGCGCATGGCCTTGAAGCCTATGCCTTGGGCGTGCAGCGCGTCAACGGGAAAGCGTCCGCAAGGGTAAGTGGTCAGCCACGGGGTGGGGCTCCCTGCCGGTTTACCCGGCAGGGGCCTGAATTTGGGCTCCTGCCGCACAAGGCGGCAGGGAGCCCCACCCAGGGCGGACATCGCGGCCGCCCACGGGCGGCGACAAGCGCCGCCCCTACATGACAATGACGGGTTGCCGCAAGGATGGTGCCGGATGACCGATGAACGTATTTGCGTCATGGCGGTTGACGACGAGCCAGATGTTCTTACCGCCTACGATCGAGTTCTCGGCGCCGCCAGCCGGATGCGAGGGCAGGTGGACCTTTGTCTATGCAGGCAAGGCGAGGAGGCTGTGGAGCGCGTGCGCGACAGTCTGCAAGCCGGCCGGCCCTTTGCCGTGATCTTTCTCGATGTGCGAATGCCGCCCGGAATGGACGGCGTCCGGACGGCGGAAATGATTCGCGCAGTCGATGCCATGGTCAATATTGTTATTGTGACCGCGTACAGCGATGTTCCACCGGACGATATGTCGCTGAGAGTCCCCCCCTCCGACAAGTTCCTCTACATCCAGAAGCCTTGCCATGCTCCAGAAATAAGGCAACTGGCCCTTGCCCTTGGCTCCAAGTGGATGCTGGAGCGCCGCCTCCTGACCGAACAGCGCCACCTCGAAGATGAAGTCCGGCGCCGAACCGCCGGTCTGGAGGCTGCCAATGAAGCTTTGCTGGTCGAGGTCAAGGCGCGATGCGAAGCGCAGGACGAGTCCGCACGACAACAGGATCACCTGATCCAGGCTCAGAAGATGGCGGCCATCGGGGGGCTGGTCTCGGGGATGGCGCACGAAGTGAGCAACCCAAATAACATTATCCTGCTGAACGCAGCTACTGTGGCCAGGTTATGGAGTCGGTTGATAGCCGAGGTTAACGCTCGAGACGGGCTCCGGCCGGACGCCGATATCGGTGGCCTTCGCTACGATGAGGTTTGTCGGGAAGGTCCCGAACTGATCGCGGGCATTGGGCGCGCGGCCGACCGGATAGCCGCTCTTGTCAGGGATTTGAAGCGTTTTGCCCGGCAGGATCCGGCGGAGCCGCCCGTCGCTGTGAATCCCGGCGACGTTGTCGCAGCCGCCGTATCGTTGGTCGAACCGCTCTTGCGCAAATCCACGCGTAGCTTCTCGGTCGTGAAACCGGCAGCGATACCCGCTGTCATGGGAAACGCCCGGCAACTCGAGCAGGTGCTTGTCAACCTGCTTTCCAACGCGTGTCAGGCATTACCGGATTCAAGCCGTGCAATTCGCGTGGAAGTGGTGGTGGATCGTGAGCCGGACACGGTGTGCATCAGTGTCTGCGACGAAGGCAGGGGGATCTGCGTCGAGCATCTTCCGCATGTTGTGGAGCCGTTCTTCACGACTCGCCGTGACTCTGGAGGAACGGGTTTAGGCCTGTCCGTGTCCGATGGCATTGTACGCCGGCACGGCGGCCGCATGGATATCCGCTCTGAGGCTGGAAAGGGAACCACCGTCTCGGTGATATTGCCGAAGGCGGAAACGCGGGGGCGGCAGCGCCCTGCAGCGACATAGGGACATGACTACCATGAGCGCCACATCCTATCCGATTGCCCCGATTCTCATCGTTGATGATAACCCCGATGTCCTGCGGAGCTTCTCCGCCCTGCTTAAAGGCCAGCAGATCAACAATCTTCTTCTTTGCGGGGAGGGTGGCGGGGTCGAGGGAATTCTGGCAGGGCAGGATATCGAGATTGTCCTCCTGGATCTGAACATGCCTGGCATGGGCGGCGAGAAGGTTCTGGAAATGCTTGCCCTGCGATGGCCTGGAATCCCCGTGGTTGTGGTCACAGGAATGGACGAGGCCGGGTCGGCTGTGCGATGCATGAAGCACGGCGCTTTTGACTATCTGGTCAAACCCGTGAGCGAGGATTCACTCGTTGCAGTGGTTCGCCGGGCCATTGAAGTCCGGGAAATGCGGCGCGAAAACGCGGCGTTGCGGCAGCATGTCCTTAGTGATCAGCTCGCGCACCCGGATGCATTTGCGGATATGGTGACGGCCAGCCGTTCCATGCGG
>CAZWPN010000317.1:0-2902 GCA_964635275.1 uncultured Victivallales bacterium
ACCAGGTTTCCAGCGATTGGGCCGGTTCCATGCGCAACTTGCCGGCGTCGTCGCGGCGCGCGTAATAGTCGCGGAAGAAACGCAGGAACGGCGGGGCGAGGACCAGCAATTTTTCGCGCAGCAGCCTCTCTTCGCCGGAGACGGCGTAGGCGTCCAGCAACACGGCCAGCAGTTCCAACATGCCCTGCCAGTAGCGGCGGATGTAGAGGTTCTCCGTTAAACCCGACGGCAGATTACCGCGGTTGAAACCGTAATTCTCATTGAGGAAGGCGCCCCAGAAGTGCATGGTTTCGGGAAACATCGCCGCATTGTCCAGCCCGAAGCTGGCCTTGGCTCGGGCCCTGGCGAACGGCAGCGCGTCGAGATACAGGCGGAACCACGGCTCCATGAGGTCGAAGTCGCCGCTCGCGATCATCGGCCAGTAGGTCAAGCGGGTGTTCTGGAACCAGTAGCCGCCCCCCCAGCGCCGATAGTCGGCGTCGTGATTCTCGTCGCCATAGCCGTCGCGGGTTCCCTCGCGCGCATCCACAGTGAAGATCGAGCCGTTGAACTTGATCGGAAACGCGCCGCGCCCGCCGCAGGCATTGATGAAGCGCTGCAGTTCATATCCGCGGGACACGGCTTCCGCCTCGGGAGTGCCGGTGACACGGATATAGCTCCGTTCCCAGAACGCCTTCCACCAGGCGGTATGCGCGGCGAAATCGGACACCGCGTCGTTGCGCGCTGCCAGCGCCGAAACGGCCTCGGTCCACGCCGCCAGCGTTTCCGGCTGCGCCGTAAGCGGATGGAGGGCGAACGCCAGCCGCGTGCACGGCGTCGCCGTGCGGAGGGCGGCGTCGCCCTCCCGCACCAGCCCCTCCCCGCGCAGCAGGGCGCCGAAGGTGCGGTTGTGCAGCGGGTCGCGGCCTTGCGGAATCCAGTCGGCCATGTCTTGGTGCTCCAGCGTGGCGGCCCAGCAGGAGGACGTATTGCGGTGGCACCAGATGACATCGCCGCCGGCATCCTTGACGATCGTCTCGTCCGTGCGCCAGTGGTCCAGCGCCACCCGCACCTCGACCGGGCGATCGGCCTCGATCTCAACCCGCACGACGGGCCGGTTGACATCGACCCAGAGGAGGAGAGTGAATGGTGAACGGTGAGTGGATATGATGCGGACTGCGCCAGCGGCAAGGTCGAGTTCCTGGCGGAAGACGGCGCCGGTGACGAAGGGATTGGGCGATAGGGAGACACGGATGCGGCCAAGCTTCAGCAACTGGGCCTTCTCATCCCACGCATCGGTCTTGCTGAGATAGAATAGCAGGTCGCCGTTTTCCTCAACCCAGACATTGAGGCCGATATCGCCGTTGCCCAGCGGCATCGACCCGGAGGAGTCTCGACTGGGCGAGTGCCAAATTAGGCTGCTGGGAACGGATGCCTCGGAAGGATCTGCCATTGGTAGAAACCTTTTAGTGTCGAATTTCGGGGGAAGCTTCACCGGTCATGGCCTCCATTTTCATTGGCATGAAACCGGCTTCGATACGGTTCTTCAGGCCCGGCCTTGGCGACAATCGCCGCGGGACGACTTCCGTCCACGTAATTGGTGCCCCACTTGAACCCGTCACGCCTGACGCCCCGGTAGGCATTGATGATGATCGGCGCGTCGGGCACCACGTTGTCCTCCACATGCAGCCCGCTGGTGCCGTCATCCAGATAGAGGCCGTTGCGCGGCTCCCAGCCTTCGATAATGCCCCGAGCCTTCACGTCCTCCCGGTCCAGCGTCAGGAAGTTACCCCGTACCACGGAGGTCTTCGCGGCCCTATCCTTGAAATACAAGGCGCCGCCATCGTGACACACCCGCAGGGGATAACGCACGCGGTTGTACTCCACCGTCACCTTGTAATCCTTGCCGGTCGGGAAAACCATCCAGCTGAAACTGCCGGCGATGCCGCAGTAGGGCACCTGTTCCACCAGATTGTGCGCGATACGCGTCTGTTGGCAGTAGCTGTTGAAGATGCCGTAGGAACCGCAATCCATCTGGCCGACGTGGTGGACATAACAATTCGCGATCTCGTTGGAAACGGGCAGGTCCTCCGGCCGTTGCCAGTCGAAATCCTCGGCGCAGCACTCACCGTGCGGCATGCCGACGTGAATGCCGTGGGCGCCGGTGTCGCACACCTCGCACCCGATCACGCGGTTGTTCCGGCAACCTTCCGCCAATCCGATGCCCGAGGCCCCCGTCTGGCGGACACGGCACTCTTCCAGTCGGCAATCCCACGCGTACGTCAGGTCAACCGCCGCCTGGATGCAATACTCCGGAAACTCGTCCTTCTTCCGGAGGGTGCCCGGTTTCTCGCGCCCGCACACCGGTCCCCCTTCATCCCAATACAACGGGGTGATCTGATGCCCATAGAAGCCGCCCAGCCCCGGCCTGTATCCGATCTCCGGGAGGCTCCACCCGGCGTGTTCCAAGGTCAACCCGCGAAACTCGACGTGCCGTACCGGCGCATCGAGCGTGCCGCGCAGACGCACCAGCGTCTCCAGTTTCGGCGCCACAAACTCCCCAGAGTTGGGGTCCTCACCCTCGGCCGGCAGGGTGTAGACCACTCCCTCCTTGCGATCCAGATACCATTCCCCGGGCGAATCCAGGAACCACAAGGCGTTCTCGATGGAAATCACATTTGCCGCCATCATGGACATCTGGCCCCAGTACCAGGTCAGAACGCCGAGGGGCGTCGCGCATGTCAGGATGTTGCCCGCCGCCTTGGCGATCGGAACCCGCATGGTCGTCCACCCGCCGACCACCTGGGCAAACAGTTCCATGTCGGTTTCCTTGCTGACCGCGGCCGGCCACGCTCCACCCGACTGCCACTGGGCGGGCAAGCCGGAAACCGCCACTTCGTTCCAGGTCTTGGCGCGCCACTCC
>CAZWPN010000318.1:0-2855 GCA_964635275.1 uncultured Victivallales bacterium
TGTTGGTGTCCAGGTTCTCCACCATCGCGGCATACGTGGGGTCGGACTGAAGGACGCGATGCTTGACCACTTTGTCGCGGGTCCGCTCCGTCTTGAAGTGTTCGCCTTGGCGGATCGGATTCACCTGGTCGAGCCCCAGACGTTTCGCCTTGGCCGTGTACTTGGCCACCAGTTCCGGCGGCGCCTGGATCGGGGTGTGCACCGCGTAGTGCGAAAGATGCAGGAAGAAGGGGCGCGGGTCGGGCTGCCGGATGAGATCGATGGCCGCTTCGGTGAGATGGTCGGTCAGATAGGTGCCCGGGCGCGCATCCGCCATGCCGGGAATGCCCCAGGGGCTGAAGTAGCCATTTTGCGGCATGCCCCATTCGCAACCGCCGACATTGACGTTGAAGCCGCAATCGGTGGGATAGCGACCCGGCCCGCCCAGATGCCACTTGCCCACATGCCATGTGCGGTAGCCGCCTTCGCGCAAGGCTTGCGCCACGGTCACTTCCGACTCCGGCATTCCCTTGAGATACGGGGCCTCGATCAATCGGCCACGCTGCGGGTGCAAATGCCCGCCCCAGTCGATCCAGTCCGTAATGCCGATCGAGGCCGGATACTTGCCTGTCAGCAGACTCGCACGCGTCGGCGAACACACCGGACAAGCCGCATAGGCGTCCGTGAGCCGCAGGCCTTCGCCGGCGAGCCGGTCGAGGTTGGGCGTCTCGTAGAACGTGCTGCCGTAGCAGGCCAGATCACGCCAACCCAGATCGTCAATCAGAATGAAAAGAATATTGGGCTTGTTCATGTTTCCTTCATCTTGAGTTGCCGACGCCCAGCATCTCTGTTGCACGGGCGGCCGCGGAAGTCACGGCCTCAGTCAGACGTTCCTGGTCCGGCATCGGCAAGGAAGCCGCCCCTACGCTCACCAGCAGTACGCCCACAATCGCACCTCCGGCGCCGCGAAACACCGGCCGTGCCACGCGCGTGACCGGGTAGCCGCCGGGGCGTATCATTTCGTCAATAGTCACCCGCCCATGCTGGATCTCTTCCAGGCGGCGCCGATAGTCCGGCTCGGCGATGGGCGGCGGACCATGCCGCTGCAAGCGATCGCAAACCTCTGACTCGGGCAGGAAGGCCATCAATACCTGGACCACCCCGTGGCCCAGGGGATTGCCAATGACGCACCCTGCGTCAACATAGTGGAACCTGTCGGATATCTCAGTCTTGGCCTTGAGAACAGCACCCGTCGGAATACACTCGAACCAGGCGGCCGACTCGCCGGTGCTCTGCGCCAGCGTCGCAATCAGGGGTTTCAGGCGCTCGTGCGGCGGGATCATGGTGACGATCTCCTGCGCGAAGCGAACGAAGTCGCCATGCAGGTGATAGGCGCCGGTGCGCTCGTCCTTGGAAACCATGTTCTCGGCCTGCATGGTCTTGAGCAAGCGCGACAACGACGAGGCCGTCAGGCCTCGGTCTATCGTGCGAAGTTGCGAGAAGGTGCAACCCTCACGGTTGCCGGCGAGTTGCCGTAACACTGCCTGACTGCGGCGTAACGGGATTCCGCCACTGCTGGTACGGGTACCTACCATAACCACTCACCTTTTGATCTCAAAAAGAATACTAGGTATAGAATGTGATACTACGGGCGAGGCGTCAAGGCCCGAACTGCGGAAGATTTGGAAGGCAGGAATGCTGGAAGGTTGGAAGAATGAGCAGGAACAGGAGCGTGCAGGAATCCACGCTCACTTCCCTGCCGCCGCGGGATTCCGCTTGCCTGCGCGATAGCGGCCGCGTCGCTCCTTGACCGTCCACGGCCCTGACGGTCCGAGTCCACCCCGAGATTGCGGGTGGCGCAAATCCACGGTTGCCAGTCCCTCGCTCTTGGCAGCGGCCAACTGCCGGTCATCGGCAGTCACGAACACCCCGCATTCCCACTGTACCGCAATCGCCACATGCAGCAGATCCAGCGAACGGCAACCGGTCTTGCAGGTCACGCGTTCTCCTATGCGTCGGGCGGTGTCGAGCGCCCCAACCCAGTTCACAGGCCGGATTGACAGCATTCCGCATTCCACATCCGACCGGATCTTGCGCAACGCGCCCAGACAGCGTTCCCCGGTAATCTCGCCGCGAAACACCTTCAAGCGCAGGGCATTTTCCATCTCCAGGTGATGGAACGAGTTAAAGAATACCGCCTCATCGCGTTGTTCGAGCAAGGCCGTGATCGATTCGCTGAACGCCTCGACAATGTAGAGAGGGACCAGCACGCCGGTGTCGTAGTACGCGTCCATTCAACGGTCCCCTCGAGATTCGTACACGACCTCCGATGCAGATTTCCCCGCGACCGGTCTCGTGCCCCACATCTTTCGCCGCCACGCTCGCAGTTCGCCCCAGTTGTGGATTGGCGCAGGCCCTGCGGGCCGTTCAACCGACACCAACCGAGCAACGACCCGGTTGCGGCGTCGAATCTCAATGACCTCGCCCTGCTCGACGCGTCGAACGTAGGCTGCCAGGTTGTGCTGGACCTGCCGTATCAGTACCGACTCCATCTTTAGCCCCTTTCTCTTTATGCCGCACATATTGACGCACATGTTGTGTCTGCTGGCAAGAAAGAATCCTGCGCCAGGGCAAGTGTGAACTCTCGCGTACTAGCTAGCGCAGGTTTTCCGGCTTCTCTTGACACCCCCCCCCACGATGGGTACCGTTCTCGACTTGAACGCGCTGGTTCAGGCTCGAATTGGCGGGTGAGTGACCGTGCCTTACGAAAGGGAAGCGAAACGCTATGCAAAGAGATTCCTTTGACCTCGATTGGCTTTTTGACCTTGGCGAAGTGGGCGAACCAGGCAAGAGCTACAATGACTCGGCCTGGCGCA
>CAZWPN010000319.1:0-2823 GCA_964635275.1 uncultured Victivallales bacterium
AACCACCACACGCGTCTAGTATGGTGTCCGCGCCGGAGCCTGAGTCGTCAATGCCGCGCGGTACTGGAGAAATCCCGCTTGCGCCACATTGAAGGAGGCGCCGGAATCCGTAAAGAACGTCTCGGCTGTGCCGTCAGGACCGACGAAAGCAACGCCGGACAACGACTCTTTCGTCGCCGCACATCGCACCTGCATCCGCACTGCAGTACCGGGCGATGTTGCGGTTTCAAAGTAGAGCCGATATGCGCCTGCGTTCTTGATCGGCCGTGGCGTGGATTCCAGAACCCCATCCTTGACCACCGGGAGCACCATCACCCTGCCTTCGCCGTGCGTTCCGATGAAGAGACGTCCCCGAAATTGACGGATGCAGGCAGGCAGTTCCGCGCACTTTGAATACTTCACCCTCTTCCAAACATCTTCATTATTCCGCGACAAGTCCCCTTTCGCGTCCTGCTCCAGAATTGCGCTGGGAACAGCCATCAGCGATGCCCAGAACTTGGGTGTCTTGGGGTCCGCTTCCTTGATCGTCGGATAGTCGTGTGTGCCGCCCGGTCCATGCCTGAAAGCCGTGCCGGGAACGGAGTAACTGGACAGCAGCCAGTAGTCGCCGAATCTGCTGATCCCGCGGACGCATCCCCATGAAAAGAGCTGGGACCGCCAGTAACGCTCGCCGTCATAGTAGCAAAGGCCGTTGGGCGTTCCCATGAGCAGGCGGTCCTTATCCACGGCATAATCGAGGACAAACAGATAACCCGCATTGGGATTGAACGATCGCCACTTCCGGCCATTGAACGCGATCAGATCGCCGCGGGCATTGAGCACCAGTTGATTCTTGAATACAGCCAGCAGCCCCACATCCTGCCCCTGTGTGGGCCCCCGGTATTCCTCACGCCACGTGAGGCCATTGTCGCCGGAACTGACCACCCGTCCATATAGCGGCGCCCGCCCGTTGTTCACGTCATCCAGGGGAGCCTCGTCAAAGATGTCGGCCGAGAGATAGAGCCGGTCCTTGAAGACCGCCATTCCGTAGGTGTGAACAGCGCGGGGCACGGTTCGCCGTTCGATCCACTTCGTGCCGTCATGCAGATAGATATTGCCCAAATCCCATTGGCCGTCGTTGGCGTCATAACCAGGAACGTACATCGTGTCGCCATAGACCTCCAGGCGAATCAGTCCTTGTTCGTTGACCTGGAACACCTTCTTCCAGACGTGCAGTTCCGGGTCATAGGTGAAGATGGAGCCCGTGTCCGTGCCCGCCGGGTCGGTGCAGGAACCGATGTAGAGCTTGCCTTTGTACTCCGTCATGCAGGTGATGGTCTCGTCATCCGTCGGGTCGAAGCACAAAACCGGAGCGGCGAATTCGGTCTTGAGCAACGCCCCGGGTGTCATGGCAGTCTCCACGCCGTTGTTCGTTGCGACGGCTTTCGCGTCAAGCCAGTCATGATCGTCAAACACGACCTTTCCAGCGATTGGCATCGAAATGCCGGCCTTGCGAGCCATGATCGTGCCGCCGGCTTCGGGCAGGGTGAGCGCACCTGATATTTTGAGCGACAGCTTGTAGTCGCCCGGTTCAAGTCCGTCTATCACCAGGCGCTGAGGTGTGAAGGACTTGATCTGAAGTGGTTCGAGAACCATGGGCTGCGCGTTTGTACCGCCGGGCAGCAGCGGCGTAATCGTTGGGGTCACAAGCACAGGGGTATCGGCGAACGACTGGGCGGGAAGATTGATCGTGAACTCCACATCATCCCGCTGCGTGGAAAGGAAACTCCACCGGTCTCCGTTCAGCGCAAACAGTCCCGCGTGCCCCAAATCCGTCCGATTGCCAAGTTGAAATGTCTGGCCCTTGGCAAAGGGTATCGAGCATATCCCGAATCCATAGCCACGGGCGAGCAAGGCATTAATCTTCGGCATCGTAGACCAGGAGGAGTATCGCGCGGGGCCGGGAATTATGTTCCGCCACAAGTTGAAACGCATGATCTGCACATTATCGGCCCGGATGCCAACCTCCCGCAGGGGAATCGCCATTTCCAGAATCCACGCGTCCTTGAGGCGGCCAACGGCTCTTTCACAGGACGGATTCCAGTCGGCCGCTTTGCCGTAAACAGGCTTATCGCCCGTCAGCGGATCCACCTTGTTGCACGCGTCATAGACGGCACCCCGCGAGTTGACAATGATCTGATAAAGGTTCACGGATTGGCGGTCCGGCCATATCGCGAACTCGACACTGTCATCTTCGTAAACACTGCCATCGTGGTTTGTCGTGGAGGCGTGCGGTTCCGTTCCTGGTGTCAGGCCGCAGTACACGGCAAGATACAGCCGCTGTGTATCCACACCCATCCAGGCCCGCGTTTCCGGCGTGGCATTTGATCCCACCATAGGCACAACGAACGTTCGCGTCGCTTCCGCGTCCTTCCACTCCTCGGCGCTCCACACGCCATCAATGACCGGCGCCTTCGGCAGACGCGGGATCACGATCGAGGGAAGCGCAGAAACGTTGAGCGTCGAATCCGGTGCCGGCTCCAAGCGGCCACGCACGCCCGGCGAGGCCCCTTGCCCTGCGGCAACCTGGGTCTGCCAGACGCAGAGCGATGCAACGACGAATCTCAGTGCGAAAACAAGCCGTGATTTGATCATGTTGTCCTCGTTTCTGTTTCTACAAGTAACTGTTTTCGCGTCTTCCACTTCTCTCAATGTGATGGGCATGGGCTGTCGCATCTTGCTCCTCTCAAGTCAGTAGTTCCGCAAAGAAATCCCGCCACGGCAAACAGCGAATGCCGTTGAGCGCAAACGGACGATCAGCCTGGCAGACACAGATGAGTTCGC
>CAZWPN010000320.1:0-2776 GCA_964635275.1 uncultured Victivallales bacterium
CACGCTCCGCAGGAGTTATCCGTCTGGCTACTCTCTGCTTATAACAGCCTAACCGCTGGTTACGCGATCCGTACGATCAGTGGTGAGGGAGGGGTCCCCGCGAGGGGACTCCCTATCCCGATCGGACCCCTCTTCAATGTACGACTCCCCATGCCATCTCGATTGCTCCAAACCGAACCCGACCACAGATTAGGAGCACAGTACAGAATATCGCAAGCACCACGTTCCATATTCGGGACCTCGGCAGATCGAGGAGGAGATCCTTCCCAAGAATCACCATGACGATGACAAATGTGGTCCACAGAATCCGGAACCCGAAAAACTGAACAAAGAAGTCGGTTTCTGGTGGAGGCGACACGCGGTGCATCCGGTTCTCGATGCTGCTCAGCCATTGAAACGTGAAGTAAATGCCAACGAGGTAATCGTGAAGTTGCCATGACAGGCATAGCCATGCGGTAGACAACAGGACGGAAAACCACGACGGCCTTCTATCTGGCCGTGTTTCATTTGTCATTTGTTCCGTCATCTTCTCTGCCCGAACACGTCAGCGATCACCAGCGGCCTGCACCTTGGACTGAGCTCCAACCTTGCTACTGCCGCTGGTGCATCGCTTGGTTCGCCGGAGCTCACGATTTTAGGCGGGACTGCCACGACTCAGGATGCCGATGCAGGTTCTGGACTGCCACGACGAGGATGCCATCAGCGCGGATCTGGAAAAGCAGTGCGTATGGAAAGCGGTTTAGCCTGCAACGCCGAGTTCGCGCGGCTACCAGCGTCCATGCCGTCGGATACTGGAGGACGCGACCGAGGGCGCGTCTGACTTCCGCTGCGAACTCCAACCCGAGCCCTTCGCTCTGAAGATTGTAGTACGCAATGGTTTCTGCGAACTCATCGTCAGCAGTCTGGAGGAAGTCCAGCCTCATGAGGAATACTGCTTCTCAATCTTTTCGAACACCATGGCGGCCGGAATGGAGGTGAGCGCGCCGCGGTCGTAGGCGTCGATGCGCGCCTCAGTTTCGCGTGCCCATGCGGCGTCGATCTCGGCCCGTGCGGGAAAAACAAAACTGGAAAGGATTCCCTCAACCAGTTCTGCCCGCTCAATGGGGGGAAGTCCTACGGCACTAGCCAAAACACGTTCCGTCGCTGTCGTCATATCGCACCTCTCGAAACAACTGTATCGTACGGACGTTTGGATGGCAAGACCGTGCCTTGAGGGGCTCATGCCTTGCCTACACAGCATCACTGCGGGTTTCGTCAATCAATCAATCAGTTGGTTGGTTCTGTGAATAGCTCGACATGGCCACAATTACCGCACGTCCAAAGGTCGAACTCTTCCTCACGCTTCGCGGCCATCTCGGCTAGTGCGCCCAATACGCCGCCGATTCGCGGTTCGTAAAAGCGTTTCTTTCCTGCAAACGCCATCTTCGATTTGCAACGCAGGCATTCAATGTCCGGTTCTTTCATCTCGCCGGCTTGTCCAGGTTCAAGTCCTCGCCGGACAAGTTCCTCGTTGGCAATAGCAATTGCCTCTGGTCGGTAATCCTTGATGTCCATCGTAACCATGCGCCGCAATTGCCCATCAGATTGTCCGAGAATACGTTGTCTCAGTTCATCTTCTTCTCTTGATCTCATGAATACTTTCTCGGCGAACGTCGAGACTCTGACTTCGTTGCGCAGCAACGAAAGTCAGCAGTCTCTGGTTGAACTCTCCATTATCAGTATGGGACTTTCACCTTGGGTAATGGCGCCGGGGTAAGGTGAAACCCACCGTGGATCTGCATTGTGGCGTGGTGTCGCACGGGAAGCAAGCGGTTTTCGAGCGGGCAATGCGTGCCTGGCGCCATGGGACCGTCGAAAAGCTGGATTTCTGGGCGGCGCATCGTAATGGGTGCATGGGCACGTCGGTTGTTGCGCGTGTTTTCATGCGGCTCGCTCCCGTTGTTGTTGACGGAATTCTTCTGGCGGTGATTGTCCGCCGTGGATCCGTAGGTGTACGTAGAGCCGTCGTCCGCAGACCGGACAGCAGAGCGGGGAGGCGCCAACCGGACGCTCGGCAGGGGGCGGGGTGTCGCCAGCGGTTGACGCGTCGGCGGCCGGTTGGATCTGAGTGCGGGCCTGTGTAAGCATGGTCGCGGCGGCCGGGTGGTAGAGTCCATAGGCGCGGCTGGTGTGGAGCCATGGTTCCGGCATGTGCAGGAGCAGCCGGCGTACGCACTCGGCACCGCTTAACTCATAGCTGTCGGCGTTGTGTTTCTCGCCATGTTTATGCGCGATGCGCACGGTCTGTCCGTCATAGGCCTCAATGCGCCGTTCAGACAGGGGGCCGCGTTTCAGATAGGCACCGATATAGCGAATGACCCGCCCGGTTTCCGCGTACGGTGGTTGCACATGGACGTTCCATTTGCGCAGTCCTTGCCGGTTGGCTTCCTGGATCCAGTGCGCTTGCGTCGTGTTGGGTGGGCAGTTCAGGGAGCCGTCGGCCAGTCCATCGAGGATAAAGGCGCGCATCTTGCCGCGGAATAGCGCCATGGCCACGCGGGCGCAGATGACAAAGCTGTGCTTCGGTGCCTGCCAATGACCATCCTTGTCCATGCCGCCTGCGGTGACGATGGCATGGATATGGGGGTGGCGCTGCGTGTAGTCACCCCAGCTTTGAAAGACCGCCAGCATGCCGGGCCGTGCCCCGCACCAGCGTGGATCGGCCATGAGCGTCTGTACCGTTTCCCAACAGGCGCGGAAGAACAGCGTGGTGTAGGTGCTGCGGTTATACAACCAA
>CAZWPN010000321.1:0-2774 GCA_964635275.1 uncultured Victivallales bacterium
GACGTCGATGGCGCGGCAGGGGCGTCCCAATACAGGAGTAGCCTCGGGCCATCCAGCCGATCGCTAAGCACCCAATTCCACACCGGTGCAGCAAGCGGAATGGGCGTGGCTGATGGCGGAGGCGCGAGCGCGGCCGGCAGATTTCCCTCGGGCAGAAGCATGACCTGCCCCACGACCACGCCCCGTTTCCAGCGGGCCGACTCGAACAGAACATGGTTCGACAACTTCGGATTCGTCCGCCAGAGACGATTCCCGGCTTCTCCGGGGTTCTCGACCAGCCAGACAGAATCCTTCTCATGCGTGACGCACTTTGCGAAATCCAGCGCATCCCACGCGCCGGCTTCGGCCCGCGCGAGCAGTTCCCTGGTCCAGACGTCTTCGGGCGACAGCCGCTTCAGCCCCTCCCCCGACGCCGACGCCGTCTCCTCGACGCCTACCAACAGAGTCTTCCCCCCCTGGCACAACTCCACCTTCCCCTCCTGCACCACCAGCGTGGACTTCGCCGCCGCCACCTCCAGCCGTAACCGCGTGCCGACCACTCGCGCCACGGCATGGGGCGTCTGGATCTCGATCGGATTCCTCTGCGGCGCGGCGAAGCAAATCAGCGTGCCGGCATCCAGCGCGAGCCGTTTCGCGTTCTTCTCCTTACCGGACGCCGCCTCCACCCGCATCCGAGTATTCCGCTGCAGTTCCAGCAGTGTCCCGTCGGGATAGACGAGTTTCGCGTAACTGTCTGGACCAACGTCAATTCCGTCTCCGGGCCGGAGCGTATCGCCGGTCCGAACCTCATGGGGACTCAGGACGCCGGACGCAGGACCGCCGACCTCTTTTCCTGAACCCTGAACCCTGACACCTGACACCTCACACCTACCACCTACTACCTGCCCCCTTGCCTCCGCCACTTTTAGCTCCAGATCCCCGGGCCGATGACTGAACCACCACACGCCGGCAACAATCGTCAGACTCGCGGCGGCAGCCAGCGGAATCACCCACCGCTTCCTCGACAGCCCGAGACCGGGGTCAACCACAGGCTTCCCGTTTGCTTCGCGAGCGTCTCGGGCTTTCAATTCGCGGGCAATGCCGGAATCCAGCAGGTAGTGCGTCACCAGGTCCCGTCGCGCGGACTTGTTCTCCTGAAGAAGCCGGATCAGTCCTTCGGTTTCTTCCGGCCCCAGTTCGCCGTCTTCCCACCGGATCAGGAGTTCTTCCAGCGTTGCTCTTTCATCGCGGGTTGTATTCATGCGACCTCCTTGGCCAGCTTGGCCTCAACGCATTCGGCAAGCGCGTCTCTCGTTCGCATCAGCATCACGCGCACAGCCACAGGGGTTCGCCGGAGAACGGCGGCAACCCGTTGGCACGTAAGCCCCTGCAGGTAGCGCATGCGAAGAATGGACAGCGCCGGTCCTTTCACCTGTTTGATGCATTCGGCCAGAGCCATTCGACGGGCGATCATCAGCTCGGATTCAGGGTCCGCTTCTTCGAAGGCCTGATCGAACACGTCGATCAGGCGCGAGTCGGCAATCGTCTTCGCCCGCTTGCGCGTTCTCCAGAAGTGCAGCACGGTATTCCGGGCCACCCCTCGCGCCCAGGCGGGGAAAACATCGTCCTGCGCCGGAACCTTCGCCCGGCTCAGAATGATCAACCCCGTTTCCTGCAGCACATCCTCGGCATCGTGAGGATCATGAACCAGCGCACGGATGTACTCCATCAACATGCTCTGATGTTGCAGGTACAGTCGGGAGACTCTTTCTTCAATCGGCATACCGCCTCCGTTATCTAGTTCCCACACGATCAAGAGTGTTACACAAAGAAGTCAGGAGCGTGCCGTAATTCCGCTTTCACCTTGTAGAACCTGGATTCCACGCCATCCACTTTGTCGGTATGGACGTTCTCCGGCGGGGTGACCTGGATGTGCGAGCCCAGGAGCAAATAGAAACCCGGGGGCAGCGGGGTCAGGGGGCAGCGGGGCCTATAATAGTGAATAAGGAGTGGCGGAGTGTCGCGTGGGAATGGAGTTGGAGCTTGCGCCAAGGATTGAAACAAGGTTCAGCACGTGACGGTGGCGTTATTCCTTATACCCGTCCCGAATCACGAGCCGCTCATGGCCGTTCTCCCCGTATGCTGCATTTGCACGCTCCCGCCATTTCGGCGGGAGCGTACCCGAGAAACCTGACTCTTCTGTTCCAACGATGACGTTCAGCCGGCGGCTACTGGCCGTACTGGCCGCTTTTGCGACTTTTTTCGCCCTGTCTGCCTTTCTCTATCTGTTTCTGGAACGCCTCCTGGCGCTCGCGCTGGGCTGCCAGCACTGCATCGGGCGAAGCCTTCTTCACGTCGATCACTCCACCCGCAATCACGACCTCGATCGGATCGCCGGGTTTCAGTTGGCTGGCCGCCTTGGCGACTGCGTCCTGGTCAGCGACCGGAAGCGCCTGCGGAACGTCGGCCTTGCCGATATCCGTCGCGCCGATGCGATGAGTATTCCACTTAACAATGAAGCTACCGTTGGTGCCCACCAATCCAACGAAGTACCCGTATGCGCTGCGCTGCTTTGGCGCCTGCACACTGACGCTCTCCCCGGTGCCCAACACCTTCGCCGGTTGATCCTGCGCGATGACTTCAACCGTGCCCGCCATCACTGTCACCATCATCACCGCGCCAACTGCACTCTTTAGACCGTTCATCTCCTGACCTCCCTCGTCTTGCCTGAGGCTGACATTGTATTTTGTGCCCAACGCCCGCGCCTCACCGGCCGTTGTGCGCACGGCAAAAGC
>CAZWPN010000322.1:0-2763 GCA_964635275.1 uncultured Victivallales bacterium
GCTGCGGCGGAACTCGCGGCTGCGGGATGCGACGCCCACACTGTTCGTCTCGAGGTGACCAACTCCAAAGACATCGGCAATCTGGTGCGCTTTCTCGAAAAGACTTTCGGCAAGCTCGACGTGCTCGTGAACAACGCCGGGATCTCCATCGAGTGGGACGGTAAGCCGACAGACGTCGACAAGATCCGGCGTACCCTCGAGGTTAACCTCATCGCCCCTTACGCGATCACCGAGGCCCTCGTACCGCTTCTCTCGCGCAGCGACGATGCACGGGTGATCAACCACTCGTCCATGCTCGGCTCGATAGGCACTGCCGAAAGCAGGTGGAAGCAGGTCGGGGGATTCATGGCCGTGGGGTACTCGACCTCGAAGGCCGGGCTCAACATGCTAACCCTGATCCAATCGAAAACGCTGGCGGACAAGGGGATCGCGGTCGCCGCCGCCCATCCCGGGTGGGTGAAGACCGATCTCGGTACCCAGGCGGCGCCGATGGAGGTCGATGAGGGCGCGAGCACGGTCGTCGAACTGGTGACCGTCGCCCGTAAGAAATTCCCTAACGGCCAACTGTGGCACCAAGGCGAGAGGATGCAGTGGTAGGCGCCGGGCACTCAGTCTTGCCGCGGCTCTACCAGCAGCGGAGAACGCCCAGATTGACGCCGACCCCGTCCAGGTCGACCTCCTGTTGATTCGAGTTACCGATCCTTCACCTCGGTGTCAGAACCGGTCCCTGATGGCGATCTCCGATAGCGGAAGCTGGCCGGGCTTGGGCCATGCTTCTTTGATGCCCTTGCCGATGACCACGAACATGGTGACGACATGGTCCGCGGGAAGGTTGATCAGTTTCTCCACCGCGGCATAGTCGAAACCGTCCATCGGACAGGACTCATACCCCATCTCCTTGGCCGCCAGCATCAGGCTCATGGCCAGCAGCCCGCAGGATCGCATGGCTTCATCCCGCTGGACCTGAGGTTTTCCCTCGTAGTAGTTCTTAATGGCGGGCAGGAGCCATCCCTGAACCTCAGGGGAAGCGTTCTTCCAATACCGTTCCGGCTTCTTTGCCCACGCCTGAAGGTCGGCGCAAAGGATGCACAGAAGGGATGAATCGGTCACCTGCGCCTGGTCCCATGCCGCCTCCCGGATCTTCTTCCGTAGCACGGGATCCTTCACCACCACCAGTCGCCAGTTCTGGATGTTGAACGCCGTCGGGGACAGGATGGCGGCATTGAGAAGCCGCTCCTCATCCAGGGCGGACATCGCATGCTGAGGATCGAACCACTTGACCGCGCGTCTCTTTTCCAAGGCTTCAAGAACATTCATAGCGATCTCCTTTCGGTTGCGGCCATGTTCTATCGAAGTCGGCGCAGTAAGTCGACAGCCAATTGGCGAGCAATTCGCGAATGGCGAGCCCTGCCCCCTCGGATCTCGCCGCGGCGCGCTTCATCCGCACCGGCATGCGGTTGACCGTGCACGGGTACCTTGGCCTCGCGCGTGTTGGATCACCTTGGATCGACCCTTGGATCTCCGCCGCCCAGGCCGCCTTACGGGTTCACTTGTCGTCTCTCGACGGATAGTGTATTCTCCCGGCAGTTGCGATTCCATGGTGGGGTCGCCGAGCCGTCACTTCAGTAGAAAGGGTTCATCTATGAAGCGTTGTCTTCTGTTGGCAGCAGTATGCGCGGCGAGTTTGGCGGGTTTTGCCCAAGTGGGGCAGGCAGAGGAGTGTGCAACGGTTTGCGCGGCGAAGCCGGCGGGTGAGGCGGCCAAGGCTGAACAGCCTGCCTATGGCACGCTGGATTCCGCGGCACTGAAGGCTCTGATGACTGCCAAGACGCCATTGGTTTTGGTGGATGCTCGGACGCCGAAGTGGGACGACGGGCGTCGTATTCCGGGGGCGCTGTATGTGCCGGCTGATAGCGACGATGCCGCCATCGCCAAGGCATTGCCCGACAAGAATGCGATAATCGTGGCCTACTGCAGTAATCTGAAGTGCCCTGCCAGCAAGATGCTCGCCGAGAAGCTCGTGAAGTCAGGCTACAAGAACGTCATGAAGTACCCCGACGGCCTCGAGGGCTGGATTGCCGCGGGTAACGCGGTGACCGAGGCCCGGAAGAAGGAGTAGTCACCGTAACGGCGAAGAGACGGGACGACAGATTCGTTCCGGCTCCCGCTTGTACTCTTAGCGAGGCGAGTCCTCCGGCTCGATACTTTCGACGGCACTGCACAACCCTGACCGCAGGGCTCTACTTCTGCGCCTTGATCTCCTGCAGCCGGCGCGACAGGGCAATGAAATGGCCCTTTTCCTCGGCGATTATCCGGTCCAGGTTGCCCCGGCCGCGATCCGCGGGCACCAGGTCCCGCAGGCTGTCATAGAAGGCGATCGCTTCCAGTTCGCCCTGAATGGCTTGCTCCAGAATTGCCTTGAGTGTGGCCGGCGCGGCCAGGGGCCTGGACAGGGTGGGCGAGCCCTCGCCGGACCGGGCGCAAACCATCTCGACGAGTTCCAGGGTGGCCTTCACGTGCGGATCGTCTTTCGGCAATTCACCGTATTCGGCGGGCAAGTGCTCCCGCATCGCGGCGAACAGTTCCTTGTGCCGATACTCCATCTCGGCCAGTGACCGCAGGAATTCGACGTCCTGCTTGTCGGGCTGGAGATCCGCGGCCCTGGTGTAGACCTCTGCCGCATTCTGCTCCGTCTGCTCTGCCATCCGGAAGACATCGTCCGCGTTGAAACGCCTGTGGGTCTTGATCTTCATGTTGTTCTGC
>CAZWPN010000323.1:0-2757 GCA_964635275.1 uncultured Victivallales bacterium
CAACCACAGAGGCAAACAGTGGCTCATCTCCGAATCTTGGCTTGGTCGGCTAAGAGGCCGGCGACGCGCCGGCTACTACAGGGAGGAAGACTCTCTTTTGTAGCAGCAGCCCTGTGGGGCGGCATCTTCACGAACTCGCGAAAGCGCCCGGCAAAGAGGGCGTAAATTCCGCCCCGCGGGGCTCCACCGGAAGCCGGTCACCGCACTCCGCCAACGATCCGGTCGATTCGGGCCAGTTCGCCTTCCGTGAAGGACAGGCAGCGAAGGGCGGCCACATTCTCATCAAGATGCTCCGATCGGCTGGCACCGATAAGAACCGAAGTGACGGCCGGTTGCCGAAGCACCCATGCCAGTGCCATCTGCGAAAGCGTCTGGCCTCGTTGAACCGCCATATCGTTAAGCGCCCTGACGGTGGTGAGCTTCTCCGGTGTCAGGTGCTGCGGCTTGAGAAAACCGTGCGGCTTGGAGGCACGCGATCCATCCGGAATCCCGCCGCCCAGATATTTTGTGCTCAGCAGCCCCTGCGCCAGCGGCGAAAACGGAATGCAACCCACGCCATCATCCTGGAGCACGTCCAACAGCTCATCCTCAACCCATCGGTTGAACATGCTGTATACCGGCTGGTGAATCAAACACGGCGTTCCCATCTGCCGGAGAATACCGATGGCCCGCCGGGCGTCGTCAGGCTTGTAGTTCGAAATCCCGGCGTAGACCGCCTTGCCCCGGCGAACGGCATCTGATAACGCGCCCATGCTCTCTTCCAACGGCGTCTGAGGATCGGGCCGGTGATGATAAAAGATGTCCACGTACTCCAAACCCATGCGGCGCAGACTCTGGTCAAGGCTGGACAGCAGGTACTTGCGCGATCCCCATTCGCCATACGGCCCCGGCCACATCCTGTATCCTGCCTTGGTGGAAATGACCAGCTCATCCCGATGGCCAGCCAGGTTCTCCCGCAGCACGCGCCCGAAAACCGACTCCGCCGAGCCCGGCGGCGGACCGTAATTGTTGGCCAGATCGAAATGGGTAATGCCCATGTCAAAAGCCCGGCACACCATGCTCGTCGCGTTATCGAAGTCGTCCACATCGCCAAAGTTGTGCCAGAGCCCCAGCGATATGGCCGGCAACATCAGCCCGCTGCGACCGCACCGCCGATAGGCCATCTTATCGTACCGCTCCGCCGCAGGCATTGCGCTCATCGTTCACTTCCTTCCCATGCCAGGCGCCCGCGGCACAACGTCATCCGGGCCACGCCAGTGAGCTTCCATCCTTCGAACGGTGTGTTGCGCGACAGTGACTGGAAACGGTTGGCATCCACTGTCCACGGGGTGCCAAGATCCAGAAGAACGACATTTGCCGGCGCGCCATGGCCCAGCGTCGGCGCCGCCCTGCCGAGCACACCGGCGGGACCTGCGGTCCAACGCCTTACCCACTCCGACAGCGGCATCCGGCCGGACGCCACCAGGAGCGTGTGCGTGACTCCTATGGCGGTCTCCATCCCGATGACACCGAAGGGCGCATTCACAAAGCCGGAGGCCTTGTCCGCAGCACGGTGCGGCGCATGGTCCGTCGCCAGCATCCCAATTGTCCCGTTAACGACGCCTTCGCGGAGCGCGTCCCGGTCGGCCTTTGATCCCAGGGGCGGATTCATCTTGAACCTGGCCGCATCGCCATCCACATCTGCGTCACAAAGGGCAAGATGGTGAGGCGTGACCTCCGCCGTGACAGACACCCCCCGCCGGCGCGCCTCCCGGATGCAGTCCACCGACTCTGCGACGGAAATATGCTGAACGTGCATCCTACAACGCGTCTTCTCCGCCAGGCGGATGTCGCGCTTTACCATGCGCACTTCGGCCTCGCGCGGCATGCCCACAAAGCCCAGCCGGCGGCAAGCATCTCCATCGTACATTACGCCCGCGCCGGCCAGCCGCGGGTCAAGCGCATGATCCATGACCGGCACTCCCATGGCCGCCGCGGCGGCCATGGCCCGCTCCATAAGCGCATCGTCTACCACAGTTGTGCCGTCGTCGGAGAGTGCCGCCGCGCCGGCCTGTACCATGCCGGCCCAGTCCGCCGGTTCCACACCCTTGCGGCCGCGCGTCAGGCAGCCGGATGGCAGCATCTCCACACCGCCTATCCTAACGGCCATGTCCACGGCTTCGAGCACGCGCTCCGGAGTATCGCGCGGCGGCTGCGTATTGGGCATCACCACAACCGTGGCAAACCCGCCCGCCGCAGCTGCCCGCATGCCGGAGTACACCGTTTCCGCCCTTAGGTTGCCGGGTTCGCGAAAATGAACGTGGAGATCGATAAACCCTGGAACGGCCGTCAACCCACGTGCGTCAACTTCCCTGAACGCACTCCGATCGCCGCACGGCGACTCGACCAGCCGCCCGTCCTCGATCCATAGGTCACCGGTTCGATCCACCCCCATCGCAGGATCAACCACCCTCGCCTCCCGAATATGCCAACGGTCACTCATGCGGCGATTGTATCATCGCGATTGGATGGAATCACGCAACTTTGTCATCTTCCACAGGTCGAGCGTCGCTGTGCTTTCCCGGTGTGCCTGATCCACGGCCAGGGAAGACAGTACTCCTTTGGCGGACCCGTGTGCGTCCTGTGTTTACGGCTCGCTCTGAGAGCTCGCCCTACCTGGGGAACATACCAAGGAGGGCCACGCCCGCAACCGGAGTTTGTGGGTGTGGGACCTGATATTCGCTCACCCATACTCACGCACTCACATTCTCACATGCG
>CAZWPN010000324.1:0-2751 GCA_964635275.1 uncultured Victivallales bacterium
GACCGTGTTACTCAACGAGATGGAACGTATGGCCACTCGCGACGGCTACCGCACCATTTTCGTGGAAGCCCATGAGGACAAAGCTCTGGCTGTTTTGCTCGCCCCACCCCTCCGGAAGGCGCTTTACGAACTGGACCGCATGGCTGGAACAGGCGACAAGGTACGTCGCGGCTTGGCTGTGCTCAAGAGTTTCCTGAACGGCGTGAAGATCACGATCGGCGAAGTTGAAATCGGGTTGGATATCGAACCCGAACAGGGAGCGGCAGACAGCGGATTCCTTGAAAGTGACCTGACGAACCTCTTTGTCGCGGTGGCAGAGGCTGCGGAAGAACGACATACGGCCGTTGCGCTGTTCATCGACGAACTCCAGTACTTCAACGCGAAGGAACTCAGCGCCCTCATCATGGCCATGCACAAACTGCAGCAGGTCAAGTTGCCGTTGGTCCTGTTGGGCGCCGGTCTGCCCATCTTGCCGGGCCTGGCCGGCGAATCAAAGTCCTATGCCGAGCGGCTGTTCAGTTTCCCGGACATTGGCCCGTTGTCCGAGCCCGACGCCGCCAAGGCCCTGCGGGATCCGACCCGGTCGGCAGGGGTCGACTTTGATGACCGTGCCCTCGCCGATATCTTTCGCCTCACACGGGGCTATCCGTATTTCCTGCAGGAGTGGGGCTACCAGGCGTGGAATCGTGCGGCCTCGTCGCCCATCACCCTCCAAATGGTCCACGACGCTACACCGACGGTGGTTCGGCGACTCGACCAGAACTTCTTTCGGGTACGCTTTGACCGGTTGACTCCGAGCGAGAAGCGTTTCCTGCGAGCGATGGCATCGCTCGGGGCTGGACCTTGCCGCACAGCCGATGTCGCTGCGGCACTTGGTATCAAGATCACCAGTCTTGGTCCCCTGCGGTCGAATCTGATTGGCAAAGGGATGATATACAGTCCCGCGCATGGGGACATGGCATTCACGGTTCCACTCTTCAACGAGTTCATGTGCAGGGCTATGCCCACGTTCCCCTGAACGGTTCCGGGATCGGATGATGCATTACCAAAGAAGCGAATCTGCGGAGGGCGGCGGAAGCGAAAGACAACGCCGCGGTCAAGACCCTGGCGCCGAAAATTATCGCCAACTGGCGGGACGTGCCGGCCATGGCCGACGTGGTGAAGCAGGCGAAAGAGATGCTCCAGGCGGGCGGTGGAGCGGCGGTGACGCCGAAGGACTAGGCCACGATCCAGTCCCACGGCAGCGCTTGCACATCCGGGGTTACCCGCCGGGGTCGGTCAACGGCGCACACAATCAGTCCCGGCGCCATCTTCTGGTCGGGATAGGCGGAGCGAAAGGCTTTCAGACCGGAGACGTCGCGGGGCCGCGGATTGGAGGTCAGGCGGATTTCGACGGGATAGAGGCAGCCGTCGCGCTCTAGGATCAGATCGACTTCAGCGCCACCCGCTGCCCGCCAATGCCAGACGCCGGGGGCCGCCGGCAACGCCGATATCTGTCGGCGAATATCGTTCACAACTGCCGTTTCGAACAACGCCCCCAGCATGGGATGCGCGGCCAGAGCGTCCGGCGACGAAATGCGCTGTCCATGGCACGCGAGCCCAGTGTCGCTCAGATATCCCTTCGGCTTGGATGCGACGCGTTTGACCGCATTGCCGTGCCAGGCGGGCACCTCGTGCCACTGGAACGTCCCCATCAATACATCCAGCCATTTGCGCGCGGTGCGCGGGGTCATGCCAATCTCGCGGCCGAACTGGCTGGCATTCACTTCCTGCGCGGTCAAGGCCCCGGCGAGACGCAGGAACAACCCGAACTGTTGCCAGTCGTTCAGATCAGCCAGAGAACGCGCATCGCGCTCGATGTAGGTTCGCTGGTAGGCATCCCAGAAGGCCGGAATCCAGGCATCTTCCACCGTCAGTGTGCCGGGTAACGACCCGCGCCAGAGCCAGCGATGCAACGGCGCGAGCAAACGACGTCCGCCGGGGTGTTCGCTGAAAGAGGCGGGTTCGGACAACCACCCGGCCAACCAAAGCGCATCCGGCGCGTCAGCGTACTCGGCCAGATTGAGGCCGTGCAGATCGAGAAACACCGCCCGGCCCGCAAGGCTCTCGGCTAACACCCGCATGACCTGCCACTGCTGCGACCCGGTAAGGATATACTGGCCCGGGCGGTCTCCCGCGAGGTCCACCCGGCGTTTCAACGCCGCCATCACTTCCGGCGCATACTGCACCTCGTCCAACACCGCCGGACCAGGGTGATTGTCCAGAAATAGATCGGGATCAGCCCGGGCGTTCTCCACATCGCTAACCGGATCAAAAGTGACGAAATCCCACTTGGGGAATAGATGACGCAAAAGCGTGGTTTTCCCCGTCTGACGTGCGCCACTCAACACCACCACGCGAAAAGCGCCGACAGCCGCCAGAACTCTCTTTGCCACTGATCTTTGCTTAAACATACTGTCAGATTAATACTAAGCGTATTATTGCGCAAGGTCATTTTGCTGTATAGCAGGGCTGAACTGAAGACAACGCTGCGGTCAAGACCCTGGCGCCGAAAATCATCGCCGACTGGCAAGACGTGCCGGCCATGGCCGACGTAGTGAAGCAAGCGAAGGAGATGATGCGGGCGGGCGGGGGAGCGGCGGCGAAGGAGCCGTGAGGGAAAAAGCGGGGCCATTCACGGGCAATAGGGCCTTGTTTCTTGACCATATTGACGGTGTTGACATTGGTGTCGATTTGGAAGTGAAGCGCGGG
>CAZWPN010000325.1:0-2734 GCA_964635275.1 uncultured Victivallales bacterium
CCCCCGAAGACACCGTGGCAGCCGTTCCAGAAGATAGGCGGGCAGGTTTATTACGCGTGCGCCCCCGGACAGGGTGAAGAGGGCCTGCGGCGCCAGGCTGACCACGATCCCGAGATTCTGCCCATACATCGTCAGGTAGTCGCAAATACCGCGGATGTTCTTGCGGTCGAAGGTCAGGGACGCCTTGCACTCCAACGGACAAGTGCCCTCACCGTGTTTGACGACGAAATCAATCTCGCCGCCCGAAGGGGTCTTCTTCCAGCCACCGAGGGCCAGACCCTGTCGCGTCAGCTCAACGGCCGTCTGATTCTCGATCACGCCGCCCAGCGGCTGCCTTGCGACCGGCGCCAGTGTCCGCAGGATTCGAATCGAGGGCCAACCGGCTTCGCGCAGATGCCGCAGGATCCCCGTGTCGAAGAGGTAACGCTTGGGCAGATAGGCGTAACTGGCTTCCGCGCCAGGCCCCCTCTGATCCGACCGGAGAATGAGATGCCAGGACTCCAATCGCGTGAAGACCTCGTTGATGCGCGCGTTGACGCGCGAACTCGGCGACGGCACGACGGTCGTGTTCTTGGATGCTCCCCCGACGAAATGAGCTACGCTCCGGAAGCAGGCTTGAACGATATCCGCGTCGGCCTCGCCGAAGAGACGGATGAAATCCTGTTCGTAGTCGGCCAGAATCTGCGCGATGACTTCCTCGTAATCCTGCTTCTGATGGCTCGACAACACGACGGCAGGAAGCCCGCCTGTCAGGAGAAACTGATCGTAGAGTTCAAGCAGATGTTCGTGGCGGGAAGGGGCTATTTCAGGGTCTTCCGAAAGGACCGTTTTCGCGAGATGGTCGTGCCCATCCGCAACAAGGAACTCCGAAAAGGACAACGGCCCCATCTGCAGACTTTGGACCCTTCCCACGGGATAACGGGTCTCCTCGCGAAACAGGCGTGAGAGGGTGGATCCGGACAGTATGACTGTAGCTCGGGGCCAGTCCTCCTTCATGAAACGAACGAACCCTCCCAATTTGCGGCTCTCCTGGGCCTCGTCAAAGAAGAGCACCTGATCGGCCCCGGCGTCGAAACCTATGCGATCCCGCAACAACTGGTCGAAATCGCCGAATTCGACGCACGCATCAATGAGGGATCGCAGCCGCGTCTCCTTTTCCAGATTGAGCGAGAACGACTTTTTGGCGGCCGTTTGAATCGCGTTCGCCACCAGGAACGACTTGCCAACCTGCCGCGCGCCTTCGACCAGCAGGACATTCTTGTGCTCCCGGCGATCGGCGACGAAGTCACTGATCGTTTTGTCCGCAATCCTAGGGATGTAGCTCATTCAACTATTCTCCTCTATGTTCGGTAGAGAATAGCCCTATTGCATGCCTATGGTCAACGGCTTTCGTCCGACTGGGCGGGCGCGGTTCCGGCCGAAGGCAGCGCGATAACATGGCGGGTGGCAAAAACTCCGGCCAATCCCAGTGGACGCGACCCTTCAATGTCGCTCAGACGGAGCCGGAATTGACGCCCAGCGGGTCAGCCTTCAGTCAGGCTTCTGAACCAGGTCTTTCAACTCGTGCGGCAGGTCGTCCCAGAGTTGCGGATGGGCCTCCACAAGGCGAGCAATGTCGGCAAGATCCTTAATCCTCTTGCTTTGCCGACTCTCGAGTTCGGACCACGCCTTGATCTTTCCCCTGAGCGTGTCTTGCAGGGATGCCACCCGCATGAGAATTCCGTGAACGTCGGCCGCAACGGCGCGTGACGGATAGTCATAGAATTGCTTCGCCGTCATGGCTCGCAGTATTGTGGATGATGCTTGCGGCGTCAATTTTTCCCGGATAGCCAATCTCTGGCTCCTGCCGCGCAAGGCGGCAGGGGGCCACGCCATATCCAGGGTTGCCATGCGTGGCGGGCAGGGGTATCATCACTGCCATGGATGCCTTACTTCAGCCGAATGCGACGGGCGCTGAGACGGGCGCCGTTGCCCCCAGAGCCGACCGTGCATTGCCCGACTTGCCGCCATTGAGTTCGGAAGAAGTACGCATCCTGGCCAGCCTGATCGAAAAGGAAGTGACGACACCTGCATACTATCCGCTCTCGATCCATGCCTTGGTCAACGCCTGCAACCAGAAATCCTGCCGCGACCCGATGGTGCAATTCGACGAGAAGACCGTGTTGCGAATGCTGGAGACATTGCGCGACAGGAAACTGGTCTGGGAGGTCGCCGGCGCCGAGGCCCGCACTCTCAAGTACCGGCAACGGTTTTCCGAGCGGTTTTCACTTTCACCGGCTCAGCAGGCTGTTCTGTGTGAATTGATGCTGCGCGGCCCGCAGACGGTGGGTGAACTTCGGTCCCGCGCGGAACGTATGCATCCGTTTGCCGGCTTGGAGGATGTTAGCGCCGCCCTGCAGGAGCTGGCGGCCCACGCGGCTGGGCCATGGGTGACGTTGCTCCCGCGGCAATCCGGCCGAAAAGAGATGCGTTATGCGCATCTCTTGGGCGGTCCGCCGCCGGAACCCGCGGTTCGCGAGGCGGCTCCGCCGGAACCGGTCCCCGCCGAAGTTACGCGGCTCGCGACTCTGGAGCAGGAGATCGTAACCATTAGGGCTGAGGTGGCGGAACTCAGGCAGGCGGTGGACGCGCTGCGCAAGATGCTGGAGTAGAGTGTCAGGTGGTGGTGGTGGATCCCTAATCCTCGGCTAAGGAAGGCAAAACTTTGTGCGGACTCGTGTGCGTCCTTTGTTTA
>CAZWPN010000326.1:0-2689 GCA_964635275.1 uncultured Victivallales bacterium
ATGGTCTATCTGCACCCAGCCGGTTTCCGGGGTCAGCCGTCCCTGTGTGGCGAGCCGTCGGCGTGGCGCTTCCGGCTCGATTCCCATCATTCCGGTGGCAATGGAGCCAATAGCGACGAAGGAGACCTCCGGATAATTGAAATGCGAATCCATCAGGCATTTGAGCCAATGCCAGCCCCGCTCGTTCATGCCGTAATGATAGAACACCTCAGGCAGGTAGGTAAGGGACTCAAAGTTGTATTTGTGGCGGTTCTCGACGTTGTGCCGGTGGATACTGTCGAGCATCGCGTTGGCGCGTGGACCGGGTTGGGCGATGCGCTTCACGGCTTGGAAGTAGTAGGTTTCCTTGCTGTACTGATCAAAGTCCGTAATCCAGCGTCCCAGTCCGATGGATCTCCCGGCATAGTAGTTGCTCCCCGCCTCATTCCACCAATCCTTCTCGTACTGCTGCTTGATCGATTCCGCACGCTTGAGGTAGCGCCCCGCTTCCGATCCGCGCCCTGCCGCTTCAAGGACTCTGGCGTAGGATTGATAGGCCGACCACGTGGTTGCGATATTGTCGCCACCGACGCCATATCCCTTGGCCGATTGCTCGCAATAGGATCCGCAAGGACCCTCGAAGATGTCCACCGCAGTACCTTCGGCGATGCCATCGTTGTTGGTGTCGTGGCGGGGAATGAAGCGGTTCATCGTACTGTCATAGAACCCAGAGAGCACCGGATCCGTGATCCAACGGGGATCGCCGCTCCACAGGTAGCAGGTGTAGGCCCGGTCCACCAACTCAAGAGGCGCGGGAATCTCCCTCACGAAATTCGTGTCACTGCGGTAGTCGACCGCATAGGTGTTGCCACAAAAGTCAAGCGCCCACAGGCAGAACCATTGGCGGGACTCGTTCGCCGTGGCTGCAAACGCGCGCCACATCGAGAAGTTCTCCTCGTTGAGCCCGAGCAGCGCGGCTCCCTCGCATTGGTGGGCGATGTCGCGCACGTAGAACGCCTCGCGATAGTTGTATCCCGCCCAGTAACTCGGGATGTAGCCGGGCTTCAAACCGGACCTCACCCAGCACAACGCCTTGGTCTTGTTCCAGTTGAATGAGGAGACGAGATGCTCGCTTGAGGACGTGAGCGTGAGGGGGGACATTCTCGGCGCACCCTCGGCATGGGCGAGGACGCTGGACATGGACAACGCCAGGATGGCAAGCCCCCCTGCAAACGGAGTCTTGGCCTCGCGCATGGAGAACACTTCGCTCGTTGCACGCGGACATAAGGGTGTCTTCTTGACGAGTTGCATAACGCGCAGTTTCCAGAGGTGAGTAGCAGGCATGCAGCGCCCGCCACTGTCGTCCCACAAGATTCGAAACGAAGAGCTGAAATGCGTAGCTGAGACCTGCCGCTCGGCAGGGATGCAAAGACATCAACAGCGCACTCCGACACTGAGTATGTACAGGATCTTGAAGCAGGTGTGCAATCTGATTCAGGGTGGCAAGCGCCGTTTCGCCGTGGCGCGGGACGCCGCCGTCGCTGGCTTAGAACTGGCCTGCTACAAGCGGCTGCGTGATCTGAAGTTGTAGCCCCGCTGCTTCGTAACGCCGGCCTTTCGGCCGCCGACAGGCCGGCGGCCGGTTGACAGCCGTCCACCCCTTCCGCGCTCTGCTCCCGTCCCCTGCGCCGTCTGCGAGGCAGGCGTGCAGGCGGACATTCCGGCAAGCTTCTCCTCCAAACGCTCCATGCAGCCTCTACACCGCCCCTTCCACCATAGCAATAGCCAGTACAGCTGGGGCTACGAACCCGCTGGCGCGCGAGGCGGGACGGCCCGGGAGGACCGTCCTACGTAGGGCCGAAATCCGTTCGGCCCGGACCCAGCCGGGCGAACTGAAGAGAATGTCCAAGGAACAAGGGGGCGACGGGGCTTTCGCCGTACCTCATCCTTGGACATTCCGTTCGGGATATTGGGTGTTCATGTCCCGTCACCGTCCGGTGGCCGTAGTGCGAATCGCTGAGGAAGTGCCGGGAGGTCTCGACGGCTTGCCGGCCATATGGCAGACTCGGGTCGCCAAGTCGTCGTGTCGTTTTCGCGCAGGAGGGTTCCGTCATGCTGAGACTGTTCGTGTTATCGCTGTTCGCCGCTGCCGCGGCGGTTGCCGCCCCCGCTCGACATCCGGCGTGGGAACCGGACGATCCGCAGGGGGCTGCGCCGGCCGCCGCCAGTCTCTTCCTGAAGGCCAGGGTGACGGCCAGCGGCCATTGGGACAAGATGCGGCCGGAGTTGGCCGTCGACGGCCTCAGAACCGATCCCGGCCAGCACTGGGCTTGCGAGAACCTGCCGGTCTGGCTGACCGTGGATATGGGCCAGGCCAAAGCCCTGTCCGCCCTGCGGCTCTGGCCGTACTGGGGCGATGGCCGGATCTACAAGTACAAAGTCGAGGGCTCGGCGGACGGACAGGCTTGGGAACTGCTCGCCGACCACACCGCCAATTCGATCGCCGACACGGCCGAGGGCGATGGCTTCGTCTTCCCGGCAAAGACCGTCCGCTATGTCCGCACCACCTTCACCGACAACTCGCGCGGCAAGGTAACCGGCGGTCATCTCGTCGAAATCGAAGGCTACACGGCGATGCCGCAGGCCGGCTTGAGAGGCCTGGCGGGCTCCACCGATATCCGCTATCCGCGAGCGAAGCCGCCCGCTGCCG
>CAZWPN010000327.1:0-2668 GCA_964635275.1 uncultured Victivallales bacterium
GCCGCCACCATCCTGCGCCAGTCGCCATCCTGCCCCAGTTGCCCGTCGCCAGGCCTGGTCCCTTTGTTCCCATTGCGCGGGATCGGCACACCCCAGTCCTTCTCGGCATTCGCCACGCTCCCGTAGCGCTCCACCACCCATGTTTCCCATTCGCCGTCGAACTTGGCCCGATAGTTTCCCCAGTGCGTCTCCCACGCCAGATCGTAGGCGAACAGGGTATCGTGTTCGGCCAACCGCAACGATTCAATCATTTCCTTGACCTCGGCCCAGTCGAAGTTCATCGGGTCCGCGCGATGCCGCAAGCCCAAGTTGACCTTGAGGCCGTATTTCTCGCAGCGCATCAGCAGATCAACGACATTGCGCGAACGATGATGCGGGAAGCAAACGAACACGCTGACCATGTTCATGCCCATCCGCGAGATGCGGCTCAGGTCTGCGTCGATAATGTCAGGGTCATACGCCCGCGTACCCACATACTCGTGGAAGTACTCCCAATCGTCGCAGGCAACCCCACAGGACGGCATGTAGTTGACCCCGTGCGCGCGCCATTTCTGACCGTTCAGCCACAGATCCCCGTCTTTCGCCGTGATGTAGCTGCGTTTCGCGAGCGGCTTCGGCTCCCACACGTGCAACTCGTGCGCCAGCACGTCAACAACCTTGCCATCCCGGACCAGTTCGGTCCGCACGGAATAGGACCGGCCGGTGGAAGCGCCGGGATTCCAGGTGTCGGCGACCGACTGGCTCTTCCCGGCAGGCGCTTCGATCGTGAACTCCTTCTGGTAGGCCGCCGCCTTTGCACCCTCCGGCGTCACGCTGATACGGACGGTGAGCGGCGCGCTCACCTGCATGCCGAAATTCACCACCTCAGCGCCCAGCTTCACGCTCTCGCCCTGGAAATAGACGTAGTACTGCGATCCACCGTCATAGAGAAAGACACCGTCTTGCATTCGCCTGGCCAGATCGGCCACGGTGCCGGCCAGCGTCTTGTCCCGGTACAGTTCCTTCTGGTTGAAGCCGAAACAGGCCCAACTGCCTCGATACGCAGCCCCTTTGTCAATGAACAACCACGCCGCATTGGCCGCGAAGTTCCCGTCCTTGTCACGCGCCTGAACCAGAGGTACGAAGCGAGCTTTCCGCCCCTTCTCGATGCCCGTCCCCTGTGACCGTGGCACGCACGAAAAAAGATTTGTGACCGCAGGCAGCGCGGCATTCCGCACCAGCGCCTGTTGCGGATTGGCGCACACGGACGCGCAGGACGTCACGGGAAACAACTTGTACTGCGGGCTGATGCCGTCCAAGGCGAGTTCCCGGGCCGGTTCCATATTCTCCATCCCTGCGTAAGTAGCGCCGATCTCCTGTATCCAGACCTTGTGTTCGCCCGGCTCGATCTGCGTGTGGCTAAGCGCGAGGCCGATGGACATATTATTGACGCGCGTGAAGCTGACCCTGTCGCCCGGCTTGCCCCGATCCGAGGTTTTGCCGGACCAGAACTTGAAGTCCCCCGCCGTGAGGAGATGCTTCTCCATCTTTTCCGTGAGGTTGACGACGGCAATCCATCGCGAACCATCCTGCTCATTGAGTTCGATGGCGAACTGCGGCGTCCTGGCGTCGCCTTTGGCATCGATGTAGAGCATCGCCGTACCGTCCGGCAGGCGCATGGCGCGTCCGAAGATATCCCACCCCGTCAACTTGGCGACGTGATACAGAAGACAATCCTTCTTGCCATCAACACCGCCCTTCTGGATCATCATGTCAGCCGGAGAACCGGCATTATTACTGGACCTGCTCCATCCGCCAGGATCTCCCTGGGCGAAATCGAAGATCGCGAGCTTCTTTAAGGTCGCATCCGGCTTCAGCGCCGCGGCCTTCTCCTTCCGCTCGTAGCCGTCCCGGTCAACCCACTCGCCTTCAATAATCCGCCAGAACGGATTCGAGAAAGGCGGCACGCCCAGGAAGATCACCCCGCCGCCGTTGCGGAGGAATGACTCGATCGCACCCACCGCCTGAATCGTATACCCCGTCCCCGTCGGCAAGACGAGAACATCGAGATTGGATCGGTTGATTATGTCCGCGTCGCACAGCGCATCCGCATTCAGGAGTCGGGCGGGCGCGCCCGCTCCGCGCAGCGCGGCGCCCAAGACCTCCACGGCAGCCGCGTCCACACCCAGCGCCGCCTCGTTGAAGAGCCCCACTCTCGCGGAATTCGTTTCTGCCCTTCCCGCCATCTTCGCTCCTCCACCGGACTCCGCCGCCGGCACGTTCAGCGCCGGCATCAGTGCGGCGCACGCCGCGAGGCAGGTGTTTGTGATTCTTGTTGTCATGTCAGTCATCTTGTTCCCTTTTTCTCAGCGCACATCATACAGTCGACTGAACACCGGCGTTACGGCATTGCTCGAACTATCCAGCGCCTGGAATCGGACTTCGTAGGCGCCGGGCTTGTCGAAGACAATGGGCTTCTCGTAGACCGGGGACGTCCCCACAGGCATGGTGCCGTCCAACGTGTAGCGAACCAAGCCGGTCTTCGGTGACACAACCAGCTCCACCTTGAGCGGCGCCGGATAGCTGCCGCCTTCCGGCTTGGCCTGCACCGCAAAGCCTGGCGCGTTGGTGGGTGCGCCTATGAAAAGATCGTCCACCGCAGTCTTGAACGGCCCTTGTGCCCCACCCT
>CAZWPN010000328.1:0-2668 GCA_964635275.1 uncultured Victivallales bacterium
ATGAAGAAGTGCGGCAGCGCAAACAGGACGATCGATGCGATCATCTGGCCCCGCCGTTCCCCACCGCACAGACGCGCCACACCGACCGGCAGCATCTGGAAGAGCAACGTTTCCAGCCACGGCGCAATGAAGACCGACGAGACGATGAACGCAGCTAACCCCGACGTCTCATTCCGACCTTTGACGCCCAGCAGCGCCGCCACGAGCGCTACGGCCAGGCAAACCAGGATCCCTTCGAGGCTCACCCGCCACAGGAACGCACCCGGACTCCGCCGCTCGTGACGGCGGAAATGCCGGCGCAACCAGCCCGCCCGCGGGTCGTCTGCCGCATCGTCAGCTTCCGCCGGCGCAATCGCCGGCGGTGCAGCCGTTCCCGGACGCCCGTTCCGCATCCCGCTGACAACCGCCCAGACGAGACCGGCCGCTCCAATCGCCCACAGGACCCACCACACCGGTTTCAGGCCCATAGTCTGCGTGACCGGGGACGCAGCAGGTTCACCAGCGGGGATCAGTGTGACGAAGAACTCGTCTTCCTGCATCTCTCCCACCCTGTAGGGCACACCTGCAGGTACCGGTTTGCGGATGGCGACCGAATCGGCATTGCCGTCGGGGGCAATTCTCCGCACTGCCAGGTCCAACAGATAACTGCCGTCCCGATCCGGCCGGACCGAAGCGGTCGTTCGGTACTGGTAGCCGGAGGGCACCTCTGAAGTGTTTATGGATGCTTGCATGCCATACGCAAGATTCACCTGCATCAAGACTTTCTTCTTGTTTGTGATCGTATTCCTCATCTCCAGATTGACCACAGCGGAAGGCACCTGCCGTACGGCGCGCTCCGGGCTTCTCAAGAACCAGAGTGTCGGCAGGGCGATCCCAACCAGGATCGGGAGCACGAGAAGCGCGACCAGCCAAATCCACCACCGGCTCTTCTTCTGTTTTCCCGGCGGCACAGTCGGACTGGGCGGTTGGACAGACATCGCCGACGGCGCGGCGACCGGTGGAGGCGCCGGGGGCGCGGCGGTCAGAGGCGTCGCGCCGCCGGCCACCACCGTCTCGACCTGCGTCCTGACTTCGTTTGCCTGCTGGTAGCGCAACGCCGGCTCCTTCTCGAGGGTCTTCAGCACCACCTCGTCGAGGCGGACATCGACCTGCACCTTACGCGAGGGCGGCGCGAAGCGGCCGAGCGGCAACTCGCCGGTGAGCATCTCGTAGAAGACCACGCCGAGCGAATAGATGTCGGCCCGGTGATCCACGCTGGCGGGCTTCTCGATCTGCTCCGGCGCCATGTACTGCGGCGTGCCCATGGCTTGCCGGGTCAGTGTGAGATCGGCCCCGCCCGCCTCGGCCCGCATGAGCTTCGCCAGCCCGAAGTCGGCGATCTTCACCCGCCCCTGCGCGTCGATCAGGATGTTCTCGGGCTTGATGTCGCGGTGGACGACGCCGCGGTCGTGGGCGAACTGCAGCGCCTCGCATATCTGCGGTACGATAGCCAGCGCCTCGCGCGGGCTCAGCCGTCCGGCGCGCTCGAGCTGGCGCAGGTTCACGCCGTCCACGTATTCCATGACGAAGTACGCGAACCTGCCGGACTTGCCGACGTCGTGGATCCCGACGATGTGCGGGTGGCTGAGCTGGGCCAGGGCGCGCGCCTCGCGCTGGAAGCGCTCCGCGAACGCCGGGTCCGCGTCCGCCTCGGCCGGCAGGATCTTCAGCGCCACCACCCGGTCCAGGCTCTTCTGCTTCGCCTTGTACACCGCGCCCATGCCGCCCCGGCCGAGCAGCTCCAGAATCTCGAACTGCGGAAAGAGCCCGGCCAACTCTTGCGGCGACGGCGGCGTGAACCCCGCCAGCCCCGGCCCCGGCGGCACCGAGTCCTGCGCCGCCTGACGCAACAGGCAGGCCGGGCAAAGCCCCTGCGCCGCGCCCGTTGCCAGGGCCTGCCCGCAACGCGGACAGGCGCCCTGAATGGGCGGCGGTGCCGCCTTCGGCAGCCAATCCTTGCGCAGGATTAGCCACACCAGCAACCCGACCGGCCATGCGACCAGACCGATCAACAGGACCAGAAACACCGCCACAAGCGCCGATTTGCCGCACCGCTTGGCGTCGCGCCACACCCAGGCCAGTGTGGCGACCCACACGGGCAGCCACACGAGAACGAAAATCCCGAGCGCCAGCGAGATCAGCCCGGCCATTCCCTGAGCGCCGTTCACCGTAACGGCGTTCATGGCAGCTCCTTCTCGACCCGCGGCTCCCCCTCCATCAACTCGTCAACAAGGATGGAGTAGCGGTAGGTGCCTTGTCTCCTGACAAGTTCGAGCGAGCCGGCGTAAACGGAAAAATCCTGCGGATCGGCCGGTAACACAGTGTGACCGGCTGAGCGAGTCAGCCACTCTCGAAACTGTTTCTGGTCCCCCTGCCGCCATCCCGCCCGCGCGCCAACCTGCGAGAGATCGACAACCGAGCGTCCTTCCTGTTCGTCGATCCTCCAATGCACTGCCACGTCGTAGCGGTTGGCCCGCGCGTCGAAGTTCACCGTCCCGACCTTGACGAACTCATCGCCAAGCTGCTGCCGGAGTTGTTTTTCGACGCCTGCCCTCACCACATCCATGCGGAGGGGTTTGTAGGGTGAATCCACCCATTCCACATGCCCGTCGCCGAACGCGATGGCGCC
>CAZWPN010000329.1:0-2663 GCA_964635275.1 uncultured Victivallales bacterium
GATCGCGTCATTTCTCCATGCCTCCTCGACTTCCGTATTCTTGCCGCTTCGCTCTTTCGCAGCAGAGTGTCGTCCAGTCTTCCAGTCTTAACGAACAGAGACGCCGCCCATATTTACAGTATTGGACCATATTTCCCGTTGCTCGGAAATGACCCGGAGTGCTATTCTTTTGTTCAGGAGTGCTGCCATGTTTCGGTCTTTCACTGTCGTCGAGGTCTACACCATCCATCGCCTCCGGCTTGACCCCGGGTGGCGGGTGGCGCGTAACACCCACACCTATCCTGAGTTGAACTACGTGCTGAGCGGGCGTCTGCACACAAGGGCGGGCGGCCGCACAACGACCATCGCGGCGGGCGACGCGTTGTTCTGTCCGGCAGGAGTTCTTCACGAAGCCTGGACGGATAATGATCAACCGCTGGAAACCGTGTGGATTCCGTTCGGTGGCGAGTTCCGTGGAAAAGCACCGAAAGGGCTTGTCGTCTATCACGACACCCGCGGGCGGATCGGCGAGCTCTGTGAATGGATTCTTGAGAACCAGACGGAAGAAGACGCCATTGCTGTGCAGGAGGAACAGCGGACGTTCCTGAGGGCCATTCTGATCGGCTTCGACCGGAGCGAGGGGGGCCATTCCCGTCCGGAATGGATCGAACGGGTGCGCGCGTATATCCAGAAACACCTGGCCGAAGAGTTGTCGGTCGAGGCGCTGGCCAAGATTGCCGGGCTCAGCCGGTACCGTTTCCTACACGCGTACAAGCAGGCCATGGGCGTTACGCCCATGGCCGACGTCCGCGCCATGCGGGTGCACAAGGCCCGGCAGTTGCTCCTCGGCACCGCCATGACCACGGCGGATATCGCCGTTCAGACGGGGCTGGGCGACGTGTATTCCATGAGCCACACCTTCCGCCGCACCCTCGGCGTCCCGCCCGGCACGTTCCGCCACGCCAAGCGCCGGGCAATCAAACAGCGATCCCGCACTTCCGGGCCGTCTCGGCAAGGCGTGCAACCGCCGTGAACAAACGAGTTGCTCTTTGGCGCACCTCTCTGGTGACCACAACTTCTCCCTGAGAATCGAACACGGAGCAGGGCTGGGCTCCTGTTTGTCCCCAAGGCGAGTGCATGCAGAAGAAGATGCCGCCCACAGGGCGGCTACTACAAAAGAGGCGGATTGCGCTGTGTAGCTGCCGCTGTCCACAGCGGCCTTTGCTTCCTTCTGTTCCAATCCGTCTTTCTCCGGATTCCGGCGACTGGGTAACGCCCATCACGAATCGTCCTCGTCGTCGTCCTCGATTCTCTTCTCCCGAGCACGAGGACGTGGACCGCTCCGCTGAGGACGAGGACGAGGAAAACAAGGGAGGCAACCTATTCTTCCTCCCCATCCACTTGGTGACACCGTGACCCGGTGACGCATCAGTGCCGGTTTCGCGTCACCTGGGATTTGAAGAGGCCCCAAGACTGTCTCGCTTTGATTCCCGCCGATGGCGCGCCGTATCGCGTGAGAGTTGCAGTACTGTCTCCGGCAGGAAGGCCTCCGCCGTGCGCGGAACAACGACGTTGAGCCGTCGCATCTGACCGGCAAGATACGGAGTATCCAGATCGTGACCGGCCTCGAAGATGGACTGCAAATCGTCGAGGTCTTTGGCGCGCAAGCGGGCCCCCATGAGCGCGTACAACTTGGAAAGAACAACGTCTTCGATCGTAAGCGCCGGCACACGACCGAATCCGAAATCAACCTCGTTGGCCTGCGCGCGCCGCACGGCTTCCCCCGCCCATGGAATGGCGGGCAGCAGGATGTCCACGCCTTCCGCGTCCGCCTTTCCCTCCGGTCTCCCGACAATCATGCAGGGGGCGGTGTTTCGCCTCTTGATGGCAAAGAGCGGCCCCCCGGCCAAGTCCGCCTTGCGCACAATGCCGCCCTTGAGTCCCAGCGCCTCTATCACGGCCGTTGCGGTTTCCATCCCGCTCGATTCCGCCAGGATGACCAGGTCAACATCCATTGTCAGGCGAGGTTCGCGCCGATACAGGTCCGCTGCCAGTCCGCCGGCCACGGCAAAAGGTACATGACGCGAGCGCAGTTCGCGCACGGCGGCCCTGAAGAGTCTTTCAAGCGACACGACGCACTCTCCTTGCCCGGCGCACCATGCGGTCGGCTCCGCGGATGAGGGTCAGAATCGCCCGAGTTCGCTGCCGCAGCAACAGGCTTCGGGACCGGATCGTCTCCTGCGTGGCGGCGGCAAAGACAGCCCGCAACACAGGATGACCGGGATGATCCTCATTCAGCCGGTAGCGTGCGCCCGTTGACACCCGCTCGCGCTTAACCACATTTTCGAAAGTCAGCGCCCTCAACGCCAGATCTGCCGAATGCGGCAGCACCCCCGCGAGCCGAGCGGCCTGCCGGAGGCCAATGGAGGCCGGTTGATACGCCAGTACGCGGAGGATCTCCGTCCGCGCGGCCGAACTGAACAGTAATCCGAGTTGATTCATGCAATTACCGTATACTCTTTTATACATCCCTGCAAGGGAGATTCCTCCGCAGCGATTGTTGGTTCATTGATCGTCTTCGGGGTCAACCCTGCAAATAGAAAATGCGGCAAGATCGGAACTGTTGCCCGTTCCGCTCCCTCTCCCCGGAGCGGAATTCGTCAGAATTCCGGCATTGGGTCCAA
>CAZWPN010000330.1:0-2657 GCA_964635275.1 uncultured Victivallales bacterium
ACAGTTGCATGAATCCAGGCCAAGAGGCGGCTCTAAAACGTGAAGGGATGCCTGTCCCAGAATGGCCAAAGGTACCCAAGTGCCTCGCGGATGCCGCCCGCCTGGCCAAACTCGGTCTCATCGCGGACAGCCCCAGCAACCGTGCCGGTCAAGGCAACCGCCCCCCCGGTAGTCGTCACTCCCGCGCCCAGGCCCGCCTCCCGGTTTTTCTCACCGATCGTAGTCCCCCCGATGACAAGATTCCGTTTTGAGAGCCGAAAGGATGGAAACAGTAGACGATGCCGGCGGACAGACATGAATGCGAAATAGACGCTCTGGCTAAGAAGTGGGCCCGTCGCCTTTGCGCGTATCAATACGCCGGTGAACTCGTCATCGCGGAGGACGACCTCCCCGCACTTGCCGGAACCATCCGACGCGATCTCTTCTCTGCGCGCCGATCCCGGCGCACCGCCACATGCATGTTCGTGCTGGCAGTAAACTGCATGTACTACCACCACGACGAACAGGGGTTCTGGGTTCATTTCTGCCGCCTGATGGATGTTCCCAACACGCCACAGCACCAATCATGGATGGGTGAGAGTCTTGAGACCCAACTCTTGGAGTTCCGCTTCCTCGCTGCGCCAGGTTTCGGGCCGTTCAGGTATGTGACGCCGATCCGGGAGCAGTGCGGGATCACTCGCACGGAGATTCCACGCTTTGCAGACCTGCTGTCTTGGTTAACCGGCCGATACGGCTGGGACGGCATTCGCGTTCTGGACCAAGCGCAAATCGCCGCGCTGGCCTCCAACCGCTTTCCGATTGGTCACCTCACGAGCTTCCTCACTGGCGAACAAGGCTATGCCTTCGTCCGGGATGTCGCTCGTAACGTTTCCCAGTTCCAGAGGCGCATTCTCACCATGCAGGAACTGACGACGCTTACCGGCTACCGCACGGGTTTTTTCGCGGAACTCTTCGAGGCCATTGGACGGGCACCGCCACCGTCGACGGACAACGTCAGCCGGCCGCCGTTGCCACGCCTCCTGTTTCTCCCGGAATTCCGGCAAGTGGGACTCTCCTTCGACCCTGGTGCCGTGATGCGAGGGGCCTTCCGGCTTAAGAGCAAAGTCGTGCGGCAAACCCCGTATTTGTGTGCAAGTCGAGAGGACTACAGCAGTTCTGTCACCGGCGAACGGCGCGACTCGGATGGCAAGTGGTCGAACTGGTCCATTCCGGGCTGGAACCCTCAGCAATGCCCGGTCGCGCTCTTACACGTCGACCGCGGCTTCATCGACCACAGGGTAAGCGTGCCTCCGCCGGGCGACTACTTCTTGCTTGGTCCCTATGACGCGCCGCCGCCGGCCGAAGTGTGTGCCGGTGAATACGGCATGGTCGATCTGCCATTCCCGGATCTCGAACTCGATGTCTGGCGAATCGTTATCACCGTGTCCACGGATCTCGCATTTCTGGGCCTGGCCCGTCCCGCCGATCTGGTCTCCATCGACCTGATTGCCTGGTCCGACACCCGCTCCAGAATCACGGGGACGCTGGAGAGCGCGATGGCCTTCCCGGGTGCGCTCCCGGCACTCACCATCCGCCGCACCGAACTCTTCACGTCGAATGCCGTGGCCCTGTTTATTGATGATGGCAAGGAATCGCGTCGTGTTCATGTCGAACCGGGGGCTACAAGTGTCCATCTCGATGTTGCCGCACCGTCTCAGGGCCGCGTGTGGGTCGAACCCATCAGTCGTCTTCGTGAATTTGCTGGCCGCGATACGTTGTGCGAGATCCACTACTGCCTGCTCCCGGAATGTGACATCCAATGGCCGCACAGCCTCTATCCGCTCGACGAGCAACCGGAGATCACACTTTCGACACAAGCGACAAACCTGTCGATGGAACTGGACAACGCGACTCCGATTGACTCAGACAAACGACAGTGGCGTGCCGCCGCAAGAACCACCGTCCTTCAAGGCAACCTTCGTACAACGCGCTTTGTCATCCCCATTGCGCAGAGAATCCACCGGGCAACCCTCCGGGAGCAACACAAGCCAATCGCGGCGCATATGCTGGCCGAGCAAACACAAAGGAGTGGGGCTTGGATTCTGTCCGGGGTGCCACGCGAAAGCGCCGACCTTGCGATCACTGACGGCATCACCGATCTTCCACTTGGGACACTGGGAGACTTCAATGCTGCCGGCGAGTGCCGTTTTCCGGGAACGGCCATCCGCGATGCCCTTGCCCACTGGGGGAGTCCTGTAGGCATGCTCGCGGTCTGCCGCGCCGGACAAGCCGTGCCGACAGGTACACACTATGTCGATTGCGCGGCCTTGATCGAGTGGCTCTCGACCGCATACACGACCGACAGTCCGGCTTGGCTCAACATGCTGGATGCGCCCCTCCGCAACCTTGTCGAGCAAGTTCGACTTGTTCGTGACGCTCCTCAAAGAGTTGTGCCTTCTCCAGAAGGGGTAACGACGATCCCAGAAGAACTCCAAACGTTTTTCACAATCGTGCGCGCTTGCTCAGCCGTCTTCGACGATTCCTTGCTCCCAGAGAATCCCGAGATTTTCCCGGCGCAGATCGCAGAAGCCCACGCGACGGTGTCCGTTGAGTCCTCCGCATTGCTCTTGTGGTACTTGAAAGCGAACGCCTTCGTTCAGGCACCTCCGCGTGCAGGG
>CAZWPN010000331.1:0-2594 GCA_964635275.1 uncultured Victivallales bacterium
CATGATGCAAACAAAGCAAGCCAGCGGCATGAGGAACCCGACGCGCATGGAGCTGTGGTCCGCCAGCCAGCCCATGAGCACCGGCATGACCGAGCCGCCCACGATGGCCGTGACCATCCAGGAGGACGCCAGCTTGGTCCTTTCTCCCAGCCCGTGAATGGCCAGCGCGAAATGCGTGGGATACATGATCGACATGAAGAAGAAGCTCAGGATCAGCGCGGCCACCGACAGCCAGCCCAGCCCCAAGAAAATCACACCCATGAGCGCGACATTGCACAACGCGTAGATGCCCAACACCCGGTGCGCGGGCGCGAACCGCAGAAGCGCACTGCCGGAGAACCGTCCGGCTGTGAAGAAGATGAAGGCCATGGACAGCATCGCGCTGGCGCAGTACTCCGTGATGTGCCACGCGCCGCCCTCGAGGTATTTCATGTTGTCCGGCAGCAGCCCGGCAATACCGGCCGGCAATGCGGGCATATAAGCCGGGTCTTTCACGTAGTTGATGAAGAAACTGAAAATCCCCGTCTGCGCGGCGCAGTACAAGAACTGGGAGACGATGGCCAAGACGAAGTGCCGTTCCCTGTACAGGGGACGGGCGGGCGCCTGACCGTCCGATCCTGCCCGAGTCTCGCCTGTGGCGTGGAGTTCGGGCACCGGGGCGAAGACAAAGGCCGCGATCAGCATTGCGACGATGCCAGCCACGATCAGGTACGGGATGCAGAGGCTGGCGTTGCTCGTGTTGGCCGCGCCCGTCTTGGACAGGATGAAGGAGCCGCCCAGGAGCGGGCCGAAGATCCAGCCGACCGCGTTACAGCTTTGCGCGAGATTGATGCGGGCCACGCCGGCGCCCGGCGACCCGAGCACCGTGGCGTACGGGTTGGCGATCGTCTCGATGAAGGTGAAGCCGCACGCCACCAGGCCGAGCGCCAGCAGGAACACGCTGAAGACCGTCATCTGCGAGCCCGCGATTCTCGTTGCCGGCACAAAGCAGAGGCAGCCGACGGTGATGACCGCCAATCCGAAGAGAATGCCTCCCCGGTAGCCGAACCGGCGGGCGAACAGGCCGGCCGGGAGCGCGAGCAGACAGTATCCGCCGTACCAGAACCCCTGCACCAGGGCGGACTGGGCCTTGGACACGGCCAGCGAATTCTGGAAGTGCTTGTTCAGCACATCGATCATGCCGTTGCACAGGCCGGAGAGGCAGAACAAACAGCAGACCAGCAGGAAGGTCGCCAGATGATTCCGCCCGTCCTCTGTCCTAAACATCTTTCCCTCTGATTTCATTCGCTCGTCGCTCTCTGTTTTCCACTAATGAGGATTGCATAAATGAGTAACACGGCGTTCTGGTAGGGACGGTTCCCCGAACCGTCCGCCGGCCACCGTTCTCAAGGCCCTGCGGACGCCTCGGGGAGGCGTCCCTACCGATGGAATCCTGTTACAAGACTCACTCACGCACGCTTGCACTAACGCACTTCTTCAACCACCTCCATGGCGATCCGCGCCCAATCCCACAGCCGATCCGGATGGCCGCGCACGGTCGAGATGTCCTTCATGATGAGTTCGACATGGCAGCCGCGGGCCGCGTCAAGAAACCCGGTCAGTTCGGCACGCGCCCGGTCCTGGCTCCAGCCATCCTCCGCGAAGATCGCCGGGCTCGGCTTCCGGCTCAGGACGTAATCGCCGCCCACCTTCTCCACGATCTGCCGCGTGTCGCACCACGGGCTGGCGGAAATCTTACGCAGGTTCGGAATGCGGCGCAGGAGGTCGATCTTGTTGCCCAGCGGCTCACAGCAGCCGTAGTAGACCAGCCCCCAGCGCTTCAGCCAGCGCAGGTCGTGCTCGATCGCGAACTCCCACTGCATCTGCGGCGACACTTCGGAGAAGATCTGCGCGTTGGAACAGCCCCACATGTTATGCGGCCTGACGTGGCCTGGGTTGAAATCCTTACCCGGCAACTGGCTCGTGTACCCGTAACCGCCGGAGCCGATGCGGGTGTTGTCGCAGTCCAGCGCGAGGAGGTTCATCCGCTCCAGTTGATCCAGCTCCGCCATCCATGCGTCCACCATCCGCTCGACGCCCGCATGCACGAGTTCCGGGCGGTCGATCATGTCCATCATCGCCTGCTCAATGCCCCACCAGCGGATCAGAAAATCCCAGGGCGTGAACCAGATGTGCGTCTGGCCCACCTTCCTGACCGGCATGATCCCGTCGTAGACATCGCACATGGCCTGGTAATGCAACTCCGTGGCCCGCGGGTCATGGCTGACCTGCGGCATCCGGATCTTCTCAAGGTCGTCGAAATCTCGGATCTGCACATTGAAGTGGCGCGAGACCACGTCGCCGTCCTCGGACGTCTTCACGATGTCGACATCTTCCACGATGCCGAAGTCGGTGCTGTGGAACAGCAGCGGGCAAGTCAGGTAATCGCTGATGACCATGTCGCCGGGCAGGTGCCGCCATTGGTAGAGGGTCCGCCTCAATTCGCGTTCCTGGTCGCGTGCCCACGGATGTCCGCACGTAAGCGTTAGCTCATCGTTGACGTTCATCTCGTGCCAGCAGATCTCGTTGATCCACACCATCGGGCGTTCGGACTG
>CAZWPN010000332.1:0-2570 GCA_964635275.1 uncultured Victivallales bacterium
CGGCCCAGCGTGTCGGTGATGAAGTGATCGTGCTTATGCTGTCCGTCGTAGCGGACCGGTTCACCGAGGAGGCACTTGCTGACACCAATTCGTATCTTGTCCATGGATACACCTCCCCTCGACTCATTCGTCCAGGACAGCCGCGACCCCAGTCGAAATCAACGTACTGGGGCCGGGCGCCCCTGGCTGAAGACCTACTTTACCCGTTTGGAGACGGCGTGATCGAACGCGTACATGCCGCCAACCGAACTCTGGATCTTCTCCACCATCTGCACGTACTCCTCAGCCCACTGCTCTTCTTCAACCTGCTCCTTGACAAACCATTGCAGCATCTCAGTCGTCGCCGGGTCGTCGGCCTTGGCTGCGACCTTGAGGCAGGTGTGAATACCAGCCGTGTTGGCACATTCGTGAGCCAGAGCGCTCTTCATCGCCTCCAGCGTCGAGGCATACTTGTTCTTCGGTGCCTTGGTGGCGGGAATCACCGGCGACCCGCCGCGCTCCAGCATATACTCGATGATCTTGGAGGCGTGCGACATCTCCTCGCCGACGTGATGCTTGAACCACGCCGCGAACCCTTTGAACAGTTCCTTTTCGAAGTGTATGTACATACCGTAGTACACAATCGCCGCATCAAACTCCTGCACCAACTGCTGGTTCAGAATATCTTCCACTTCCTTCTTGAGCGCCATGAGACACCTCCTGCTGTTCGTTGTGATATTTGGTAGCACCACACCAATGGTGCGACCTCAGTAAAGTAGCCTCTTCCTTCCTGGAACTAAAGCACGAACTGCGGCCTCAGTCACGCCTTCAGCGCTCGATGCCGTTGGCAGACGTGAACCCGGTTACCCAACCGCACCTTGCATCACCTGATTCACTGGCAGCACGTTCTTGTTGATTGAGGCCCTTCCCATTAGCGCCGAATCGCGCCACGCTGTATTCTCCGCGACACCTGCTGCGCGGCTAGATGCGAGTCCTGCCCCGCACGGGAATGGGAATATCCGCAGATACATTTCTGTAGTTTTCTGCTATGACGGCAACATTACTGTATTTGGCGCAGATGGGTCGCAGAGCATTGCGACCCCGAGGATGCATCCCAAGAGGCTATAGGTCAACCGGTTAGAAAGAAGTGCCTTGGTTGGCACGCCGCCTGCGATTCCAACGTGCAGTTCGTGGCATGGTGCGCACGGACAATACAACAAAAGGAGATGTGTCATGCGAAGGTGGTTGGCAGTGCTGGCTGTAGTCTTGTTTCCGTTGATGGGGCTCGCCCAGACGGAGGCGCCGTCGGCGGCCGCTACGGCGCCTGTTTTCACGCAGGAGATGGCGGATGCGCTGAGTAGTAACAAGGTGGCGCTGGACACGGTTTGGGTGTTGATCACGGCGTTCCTGGTGTTCTTTATGAACCTTGGGTTTGCCATGGTCGAATCGGGGCTGTGTCGCGCCAAGAACGCGGTGAACATCCTGGCGAAGAACTTTGTTGTCTTTGCCATTTCGTCCATCGCCTTCTGGATCATCGGTTGGGGCTTGATGTTCGGCGATGGCAACGGGATCCTGGGGCTGAAGGGCTTGTTCTTTGCCTCGGGGGCCGACAACAGTCCTGCGATGGGGAATGCCTACCAAGGCGTGTACAGCGCCCTAAACTGGTCGGGGGTGCCGTTCTGGGCCAAGTTCCTGTTCCAACTGGTGTTTGCCGGCACAGCTGCGACCATCGTGTCGGGTGCCGTGGCGGAGCGGATCAAGTTCGTGTCGTTCATCGTCTTCTCTTTCATCATCGTCGGAGTAATGTACCCGATCACTGGCCACTGGGTGTGGGGCGGCGGATGGCTGCAGAAGCTAGGCATGTGGGACTTCGCCGGTTCAACGGTCGTGCATTCGGTCGGCGGTTGGGCCGCTCTGGCCGGCGTGATCCTGCTCGGACCGCGGTTGGGCAAGTATCGTTCGGACGGCACGGTCAAGCCGATTGTCGGGCATAACATGTCCATGACGGCGCTGGGCGTGCTGGTTCTGTGGTTCGGCTGGTTCGGATTTAATCCCGGATCCACGATGGCGGCCAGTTTCAACGACATCTGCCGCATCGCCGTGACGACCAACACCGCCGCCGCGGCGGCCACCCTGAGCGCCACGCTCGTGGCGTGGCGCCTGCTGGGCAAGCCGGATCTGTCCATGATCCTGAACGGCTGCCTCGCGGGTCTGGTCGCGATCACGGCGCCATGTGCGTACGTCAGCGTCGGCGCCTCAGCGGTTATCGGCCTGATAGCCGGCGCGCTGGTGGTGCTAGCCGTGCTGTTCTTTGACAAGGTGAAACTCGATGATCCGGTGGGCGCGCTATCTGTTCACCTGGTCAACGGTGTGTTCGGCACACTTGCCGTTGGCCTCTTCGCACAGGGCTCGATCATGCCCAATACGACGGGCGACGGTCTGTTCTACGGAGGCGGCCTGGCGCTGCTGGGTAAGCAGGCGTTGGGCGTCGCGGCGGTAGCCGTGTTCACGTTTGCCGTCGCTTTCGCGGCCTGGGCTCTCATTAGAGCGACCGTCGGGCTGAGAGTGAGCCGTGAGGAGGAGATCGGCGG
>CAZWPN010000333.1:0-2563 GCA_964635275.1 uncultured Victivallales bacterium
GGAGGCGTCGCCCTACCTAACGAAACATGCAGTCTGTATATGTTCCCCAGGTGGGGCGAGCTCTCCGAGCGAGCCGTAAACAAAGGACGCACACGAGTCCGCACAAAGACCTGCTTCCTTAGCCGAGGCCCGCTCCGCGCCTTTCGTTGACAACCGACCCAGCTCCACGTTATCATTAGATGTCAATATGGTAGGCTAGGCAGCCCTGCAATGCGTCAGGAACTGTACTTAAAACTCGCGGCTGTAGCAATCGCCATTCTCGTTCTCGGAATGGGCGCCTACGCTTTCTATTTCTTCGGCCTCGTCACCTCTTCAGACGAAGCAGGATCGGCTGCAGGAAAAGACGCCCCCGGTTGGGGCTCTCAACGCAGACTGGATTCCGGCGGCGCATCACGCCGTCCCTCACTCGACCAGGAAGACGTCTCTCTGGGCGCCAGCGGAAGTCGCGCCAGATTCCGTGCGTCGGCGCCACTCGACGCCGCCGCTGCGCCAGGAGCAGCGATGCCGGGTAAGTCGGGCACGTCTTCCGGAGTCTTTCCATCCAGGCAACCCGGAGCGGTACCGCCCTCAGGCGCCTCACGGACAGGGACTCAGGATGCAGATGCAGCACGGGCTGCCCAGGCAGAGCAGGACGCAGAGCGCTCTTTGTTCGATCACTGGCATCCCACGGGCACCCTCACAACACAACTGCCGCTGCGGTTCGCTGCCGGTTGCCCGGAATGCAGCAGGCAAATGGATTCGTCGGGGCAGTCGGATGGAATCACCGTCATGCCAGGGCCGGGTGAAGTTGTCCTGTCGGTCAAGCGCCCGCGCTCCGGCGAAACCGCCAGGAAAGAAGGCGTCTTATACCACGGGCAGACCATCAGGACTGACGACCTTGCGCGCGAGGAGATGATTCGTATTCGGTTTCTAAAGAACGGGCTGACCGACCTCGGACTACCTGTGGACAGCACTCCGGTGGCTGGCCGGCATTTTGGCGGATTGCCCGCCGACCGCTGGTTCAATGAACTCTCGGCTACTCCCTCCGTGGAATACCCATTGCTCTATCCCGGCGTGGATCTCGCGGTTTTCCGCCGTCAACCGCAACTGGATTTGGTCTTCAGCCTCTACCCCGGCGTGGACCCGACCGACATCCGGCTCACTGTGGAAGGCACGACCATGGGACTGGACACCACAGGGGATGCGCGATTCAATTTCCAAGGCGGACGCCTGACGGTCGGCCCCCCCACGCTCTACCGCCGTTTCGGCAACCAGCTCTACCAGATCCCGGGATCACTTCTGGGCAACAGCCGTGGTGTGAGCCTCCACACTCCGGCAAACGCAGACATACCGCCATTCACCAACGGCGCCGCGTCCGCATTCATGTCCTACATGGGCGGTGCAGGTGACGACGCGTCCTATGCAATCACTTCGGACGGCGCCGGTTTCCTCTACGTAACCGGCGAAACGACACTGCCGTCAGCGCCCGCCGGCCAGACGGCGGTATTCGTCACCAAGTTTCACGCAGCCACACGGACGCCTGTCTACACCGTCTTTCTGGACGGGAAGTCCGAGGAGCGCGCCTTCGGCATTATCGCCGACGCTGCCGGCAATGCGTACATCTGCGGCGAAACGCTTTCCGATGACTTTCCAAGCACCAATTCGCCCGTCGGTGTGAAGGCTGGCCAAGGCTGGGATGCCTTCGTGGCCGGCGTGAATCCCGCCGGCACCAGACTCCTGTTCAGCTACCGCTACGGCGGCGCTTCTGACGACCGGGCTTTCGCCATCGCGGTGGACTCCGCCACCAACATCTATACCGCCGGCGAAACGCGATCCGGCGACTTTCCCGCCACCGCCCGATGGCTTCCCGCCGAACAGCCCTCCGGCTGGAACGGCTTCGTGGCCGGTTTCGACATGGCCTCCGGCCGCCGCAACTACTTCACCGCTTTCGGAGGCAGCCGCAACGACCGGGCCTTCAGCCTTGCCCTTCGACGCGATGGAACACTGGTTGTAGCCGGCGAAACCACTTCGCCCGACCTGCCACGTGCCGCCGGCCTTCAACCGGCCTTCGCCGGAGTCCGCGACGCCTTTGTTGCCGTGTTCAACACATCGGCGGGCACACTGCTTAAGACAACCTATCTTGGGGGCAATTCCGACGACCGCGCGCATGGACTGGCCGTTGACGCTGACGGCTGGGTCTACGTCTGCGGCGAGACAGCATCACGGGATTTCCCGACCACCAACGCGCTTCAGAACGTTCACGGCGGCGGATCGTGGGACGGTTTCGCCGCCCGTCTGCGTCCCGACCTGTCGGGCTTCGTCTACAGCACGTTCGTCGGTGGAAACGGGGATGATCGCCTGCTTGGCATCGCGGCGGACCGGACCGGTTTTGCCGGCGCCGTCGGCGCAACCACGTCAACCAACCTTCCAGCGCTTCGCGCCTTGCAGCCAGCGCAAGGCGGCGGCTGGGATGGACTGGCCGTAGGCTTTGAGCCCGACGGAATGCGTCCCACGCTATCCACGTTTGCCGGCGGAAACTCCGACGATTTCCTGAACGCCGTTTGCATGGATACGGCCAGGGGCA
>CAZWPN010000334.1:0-2528 GCA_964635275.1 uncultured Victivallales bacterium
TGCGCTTTGGTTCAGGATCAGGCGATCTGCCGCCTTTGCGCATCGTCCAGCAGAGCCGGAAAGTTCGTGTGCTCGTACACCGGAAGCGGCGCTCGCGTGAAAACAGGTTTCGTTTTATGACGCCATGCACCCCCGCCTATATCGCCAGTTCACGAGCCCAAACGGTCATGGGCAGAATCCGCGCCCGGGATTTCGGCATCTCGCAGTCCTTCTGCCCCTGATGCACCTGATAGAAACGCCGGATGTTCGTTCGCGCCGCGAAGTAGACGATGTTGCGGCTGATCTCCCGTTCGCCGGTCTTGCACTCAACGGCAAACTCCGGCTGGCTATTCCGGAGGACGACAAAATCCAGTTCCCGCCCCATCGAATCCCGGACAAACCGCAATTCCATCCGATCGCCTTCGCCGTCTTCAATGAAATGGCAATACTTGAGCAGGTTGGATGCGACGAGGTTTTCAAAGCGGGCACCGGCATCGTCACACAGGGACCAATCCCACATGTAGAGCTTCTTTTCCTTTCTGGCGACACGCAGATTCGACAATCCGTGTGGTTGGATCCGAAAGCAGAAATAGAGGTTTTCCAGGATGGTGATCCAACGGTCGGCTGTCTCGAACGCGACGGACAGATCCTCCCGTAGGTTGTTGACCGACAACAGCGAGCCAACCCGCTCGGGGAGAATCGTTGCCAGGAGATCGATCTGTGCGACCTCCTTGACGTGCTCCAGATTGACCAGGTCCTCCTGAACCACCCTGCTCCGGCGTTCCTTCTGCCACCGCCTCCAATGCCGCGAACTTCCCTTGCAGAACGGTTCCGGGAACCCTCCGAACTGCAACAGATGCTGGAGGTCCGCAGACGTTGGCTGCGGGTTAGCCTCGTACAAGGACAACGGGTGCAGGCGATGGTAGTGGTATCGGCCCTGCAACGAGTCGCCGCCCCGCCGGTAATGGTCCAATCGCGCCGAGCCCGTGACCAGGAATCTCCGGCTCGACTTGTTGACGTCGTAGAACCCCTTCACCAGACTGCGCCAACCCTTGTACTTGTGGATCTCGTCCAGGATGATCAGGTTTTGCTCCGGCGGCAGCGCGCCTCGCAACAGGGACTTCCGCGCCACAATGTCATCCCAGTTCAGGTAGGCGGGATGCGTTTCGTTTCCGCCGTCCCCGAGCAGGCTGAGCGCCAGGGTCGTCTTTCCGACCTGTCGCGGCCCGCCGAGAAAGACCATCTTCTCTTCCAGATCCCGTGTTACCGCGGTCTTCAGGTAACGTTCCATCGCCGATACTCCATATGTGCATTGAATCGATCACACTCTAATATATGCATGCATAGATTAGAGTCAACTGTAATCGATGAGGCGACGGAAGGCGACATCCTGCGATCCCCGTCTCATCCGCGGCAATCAGCTCAAGCCGCGATCTCTCCTCGCCCAAGGGCGTATTGCGTACGCTCGCGGCTTTTGCCAACACGTCCGGGGGCGTACTGCTGGTTGGCGTGGCGGACGACCGTTCGGTGAAGGGTGTGTTTCGTAGTTAATCTGCTCCCCTCCTGAGTGGTTACCCCCAAGACAAACTTTCTCCGTTGGGGGGCAGATAGTCGTAAGAGGTTGGCAATAAACGCTTACACAGCGCTAGGACTCTCGCGTACGAAGGATTTCTGTCGGAAAGAGGTTGCAATTCTTATCGCCTAGGAGTAGCCTAATAGCATGAGAGTAGGCGTAAGAGTTTGTGCATGGGTCAGTGACGTGGTTGACGCGTCCGCCTTGTCGCGCGTAGCGGGCCGACCGTTCGGCTGCGTTTATCCTCCCCCGAGTTTCGCGGATAGCCTCACGGGCATTTGCGGAGCTTTCTCGGGCCTTTTCATCTTTGTCGCGAGCTTTGTCGTGAGCTTTGTCTACACAGTTTCTCAGTCTCTCCTGAAACCTGAAACCCGACACCTGCTGGCTCCGTCTGTTCCCGCGTCCTCCGTCCTGAGTCCAATGCTGAGTCTCCGGCGAACCGGCCATATCAAACCGCTTTTTGAAAAGGGAGAAACACGATGAAGAAGCAGACAGGGAACGGGAACGGTTTTCGGATGGGCTTCCAATCTTCCATTCTCCTCGCGCTGCTCTCCGTTGGGCTGCTGGGGGGAGCGGCGTGGGGGCAGGTGACCGTCATTTCTACGAATAGCGGCAACTGGGATGCGGCCATCTGGTCGGGCGGAATGCCGGCGGGCAACGACGTCGTCATCGCGGCCGGCCACACGGTCACCATCACCGGCCTGCAGTCGCGGGCCGTCAATTCGCTCACCATCACCGGCACGCTGACGCATGTGGCGAACGCGGGCACCGATGCCAACATCATCAATCTCCAGATCGGCGCCGGCGGCCTGACAATCGACGCGGCCGGCAAGATCAATGTCTCCGAAAAGGGAAGGAACACGGTGGCTGGCGGGACCGGACGGCTGGGCGGTACCCACGGGGGCCAGGGTGCGCATGGCAACAGTACCACGACTTTGGGTACTCCCTACGGTTCGGTCACCAATCCCGTTACGAG
>CAZWPN010000335.1:0-2399 GCA_964635275.1 uncultured Victivallales bacterium
GGGGCTGGAGACGGCATCCAGCACGAGACGGCGAACATCGGTGAGGCCGGACGGCAGAGGCTGAATGGCCGAGGAGCTCATGTATCAAGATCCAGCGCGGCTTTCAATGCGGCCTCCAGTTCTTTGAGAAGGGAAGATGAAAGAGCGCCAATTCGGCTCGTCAGCTTCGAGCGGTCTAAAGTGGTCACTTGATGGCAGATGGCGACGCTAGGTTTAGTCAGACCAGAGGCGCCACCCGGAATTGCGACGACGGTAGGGCCGCGTTTTGCCTACGAAGCTGAAGTTGAAAGCGGGACAACAATGATGGACTTCCACTCCGGTGTTTGATTGAAGCCATCGTGAGACAACAAGACCACAGGCCGGCGTCCCGTTTGTTCTGATCCGGATCGCGGGACAAGATCAGCCCAGTAAACATCTCCGCGCCTCACTTGGAATCTCCCGTGGATTCCAGCAGTGATTCGATGCCGGCCAGCTCCAGGTCCAAATCAAGATCGAGATCCGTACCAGCCATTCCTGTGGCGTAGGTCACGATTGCATTGAGCCTAGCCTCCTTGGCCTGATTGGTCAACCAGAGGTCGATTGCCTCGCGGGCCAGGGTGGTTGCAGGTACTCCGTTTCGATTGGCCTCAGCCCGGAGCTGAGCGTAAACCTGCTCTGGAAGGGGCAGATGGAAGTTCTTCATGTTGGCGGCCTCACTCTCATTATGCCATGATTTTGTGGCATTATTGGTGCCATTCTGTTAAGTCAATGCCTCTGGTAGAACTAGGGTCGTTGCGGGGCGGAACCGCAAGCGGCGAAGGTCGCGATTCACGGTGAAGAGTTGCTGGTCCGGCAGCAGAGAGCCCGGTCAACCGGCGACGCATCGCATGATTGGACACCCCTTAAACCTGAATCCCGAAGTTGAGGCTCCCCGAACGCCCCCGGACTCTGCGACAAGAGAAGGATGAAGCCAAATGAGCGGGACAAATCAGTCCCCAACGAAATCCAGGCGTTGCTGTCGGACGAACGGCTGATCCTGCGCGAAACTCAGCGATCGGTAACGCCGTTCGGCGGAGTTGCCGTCTTCATCGCGTATCTGCGGAAGATCGACCTGGCGGGCAAGGTTGGTGAGCACATGCCTGTGCGTTGGCGCTCGCCCAATCAGATCGATCCCACCGCGACCTTCATTTCGTTTCTCATTGCGGTGCTGCTGGGCGCCAAACGATTCGCACACGCCAACTGGTTGCGCGGGGATCACGTCCTGCACGCCTTGCTGGGAGTGAAGCGGTTTCCTTCCGACGACACGATCCGCAATTTGTTCCGGCAATTCACCATGGGCAATGTGGAGCGCTTGTTTGCACCGCTTTTTGAATGGCAGATGGAGCGCCTGCCGGTGCGAGCCGAAGGCTACAGCGTGGACCTGGACTCCACGGTCTTTGAGCGCAATGGCCGGCAGGAAGGCGTGCTGAAAGGATATAACCCGCACAAGCATGGGCGGCCCAGTCATCACCCCTTGCTGGCCGTCCTCTCCGAAGCCCACTTCATCCTCCACGGCTGGCTCCGCAGCGGCAACTGCGGCTCCAGCCGGGGAGTCGTTGCGTTTCTCGAAGAAGCCCTGGCGCTATGGGGACAGCGCCAGCCGATCCGTCTTGTCAGAGCCGATTCCGGTTTCTTCGACGACACACTGCTGAGTTTTCTCGAACAGCGTTGTCTGCCCTACATTGTAGTCACGCGCATGACCAAATGGGTCAAACGTGAGGCCCAGAGGATTCAGAAATGGACGGAGTTGGACAGCAACTATGCGGTGGGCGAATTCCGGCTGAAGCTCCACGGGTGGACCACCGAGCGGCGATTCGTGGTGATTCGCGAACGCGTGCGGGAGAGTCGGGCCAGCGTGGGCCGCAAGCTGATCGACGTGCCGGGCTACACGTTCCGAATCTTCGTGACCAACCGCAGCGACGCCCCAGAAGAGATCTGGCGGGACTACAACCGGCGTGCCGACATGGAGAACCGCATTGCTGAATTGAAACACGACTTGGGAGCAAACCACTTCTGTCTCAAGCAATTTCATGCCACCGAGGCGGCGTTCCGTGCTGTGCTGTTACTGTTCAATCTGCTATCTGAGTTCCAACGTGCCGCCGGCTTGCCCGGCTATCGCGAACCGGCCACGATCCGCACGCAGATTCTGACCTGTGGCGCGATCCTGGGCCGCTCAGCCCGTCGCCTCGTCGTTCACATGGGTGAAAGCTGGGGCGGTCTGAAAACAAGAAACCCCCTGCTTACCAGTATCTTGCAGTGGGAAATCCCAACTTCGCCGAAGTTGGCTCCCGCCATGCGATGCTGACGCCAGACAGGCCAGCCGACCGGCTCGTGGAGGTCCCAAATCGCCCTCAGCGAAGGTCAACTTCGGAATTCAGGTT
>CAZWPN010000336.1:0-2373 GCA_964635275.1 uncultured Victivallales bacterium
AATGCTTTGATATGGCGGGACTTGCTGAAGTGCAAACAATCACTCGAGTGACACAGACCAAGTCACCTCAGGGTCTTGTCTCGACGCAGTCGTGCGGTTGGCTCTTCAACAGGCGGAGAATTCTGCTCACAATTTGGCCATGCACTTGACACAGCAACGGCCTTGATGCACATTCCGCCCGTGTCAGACAGCCCACTGAAAACACGACTATGCGCCACTCATGAATCCATGGGCGCTCGTATGATCGACTTCAGCGGCTGGCTGATGCCTCTCCAATATGACGGCATCATCGCCGAACACCATCGCACCCGAACCGATGTCAGCATGTTCGACACCTGCCACATGGGGAGGTTCATGGTCTCCGGTTCCGGGGCGTTGGATGGCTTGTCCGGAATCCTTTCAACAGACCTCCGGGCCATGACCGATGGGCAGTGCCGCTACGGATTTCTCCTGCAGGAGGACGGCGGCATCCTGGACGACACCATCACGTATCGGTTTAATGCCGGGAAATGGATGGTCGTGGTCAATGCCGGCACGCGCGATAAGGATAGTGCCTGGATCAGGGGGCGCCTTCCCTCGTCTGTTAACTTCGAGGACTGTTCCGGGGCCATGGCGAAAATCGATGTTCAGGGGCCCAATGCCATGACGCGTGTTTCGTCTGTGCTCGGGTGCGACGTCTCGCACCTTCGCTATTTCCGGTATATGACGGCGACGGTTGAGGGCCGGAAGATCATCATCAGCCGCACGGGTTATACGGGCGAAAAGGGCGTGGAGATCTATTGTGACGCCGATCGTATTGTCGACTTGTGGGAGACCTTGCTCAAGGCCGGAGTGAAACCTGCCGGGCTCGGCGCGCGTGATACGTTACGACTCGAAGCCGGCCTGCCGTTGTACGGACACGAGCTTTCCGAAACCGTTACTCCGGTGGAAGCGGGGATGGAACGTTATGCCTCCAAGGTGGAGGCGTTTATCGGCGCAGAGGCCCTGCGCCGCCGCCTGGGCAATGGCCCGCAAATCCGGCTGTGCGGGTTCCGGATCGCGGGGCGTCAGTCTGCACGAGCGGGAAACCGGGTGTTGACCGACGGACGGGAGATTGGAAATGTGACCAGCGGATCTTTTTCGCCCACCTTGCAAAGTGCGATCGGGTTCGCTTATATTGACGCCTTCTGGGCGCACCCGGGAACTTGGGTGACCGTAGATACCGGTCGCGCCCTGTTGGCTGCGGAAGTGGTCCGCCTTCCATTTTACAAGGCAGTTTAAGAAAGGATGAAGACGATGGATACGGAAACTCTTTACTACAGCCGGGATCACGAGTGGCTTCGAATGGAAGAGGGCGCCGCCGTGGTCGGGATTACCCATCATGCCCAGGAAGCGCTGGGAGACATCACTTACATCGACCTGCCGAAACCAGGCAAGCAGGTAAAGGCCCATGACTCCCTGGCCGTTGTCGAATCGGTCAAGGCGGCCAGCGATGTGTTCTCCCCCGTTGGCGGAACGGTGGCGGAAGTGAACGCTGAGCTTACCCGTGTACCCGAGAAAATCAACAAGGATCCCTACGGTACGGGGTGGATCTGCCGTCTGACCGGCTGTGACATGGGGGCGGTGAAGCAGCTCATGACCGCCGCGCAATACAAGGAGTTTCTGGCCCAGAACTGAAATGCCTTACGTTGCCAATACCGACACGGATCGTCAGGCCATGCTCCAGGCCATCGGCCTGAAGAGCATGGATGAACTCTTTGCCGACATACCGACCGACCTGCAGCTTAGGCCGTCCGCGCTCCACGGTGGCCGGAGTGAGGCCGACGTTTATGACCGGTTGCACCGGTTGTCGCATCGGAACGCCCACAATCTGACGTGCTTTCTTGGGGGCGGATTCTACGATCACTTCATTCCGGCCTGTGTGGACGAGCTGTCTGCGCGGTCGGAGTTCTACACCGCCTATACGCCTTATCAGCCGGAGGCCTCGCAAGGGACGCTGCAGGCGATTTTCGAATACCAGACTGCCATCCGGCGGCTGACGGAAATGGATGTGGCCAACGCGTCGCTTTACGATGGCGGCACAGCCCTCTACGAGGCGGCCATGATGGCCATTCGCATTACGGGCCGGAAAAAGATCCTGCTCGACAGCGGCGTAAACCCGATCTATCGCAACATGCTGTACTGCTACACCAGCAACCTGGCGGTAGATTTCGAGGTGATCGAAGTGGTTCACGGGCAGAGCGACCGGAACCGGATCGAGGCGGCGTTGGACGAAAACACGGCGGCCATCATCTTCCAGAACCCGAATTTCTTCGGCGCAGTGGACGATTTCACCGACCTGATCGATCTGGCCCACCGCAAGGGAAGTCTGGCCATAGTGTCGGCCTATCCGAT
>CAZWPN010000337.1:0-2335 GCA_964635275.1 uncultured Victivallales bacterium
ACCTTCAAACCGGACCTGATCATCCTGGACATGAACATGCCGCAGATGGGCGGGGTGGAGTTCCTCAAGGACATATCCACGCCCGATGGGAAGTTGAAGTATCCGGTGCTGGTTATGACTTCGCGCGCGAACATGGCGAAGTTCTTTGACGACGTCCCTGTTGACGGATTTATGGCCAAACCGTGCAATCCCGACGACTTGCGCAAGGAAGTGGATCGCATCATCCTCATCAGGCAGAACGCAAATACAAAAACCGCGACGAACCAAGCGGCAAGCCTAACGCAAAAGAGCATCCTCATCGGCGAGGACGACAAAGTTGTGAGCACGAGGCTGATCGACGCCTTTAGACGGGCCGGCTACACAGTGGACTGCGTGTCCCTGGGGCCGCAAATGCTCGAAAAGGCGGTTGTGCAGAAGCCGGACGTGATCCTGGTCAAACTCATACTGACCAACCTGAACGGCGATGCCGTCGCCCGCTTGTTGAGAGAAATGCCAAGCACCAAGGACATACCGGTTATCCTGTATGACCAGTGCCAACATCACGCGGACGAGTCCAAGTCTGCGCCACCTCGACCTGGCGTCAGGAAGTTCGTTAGGAGTGACAGTTCCCCGGCTCTTCTCTCGGCCGTTGCCGACGTCCTTGCGGGGGGCGCTTGACGAGAGGCAGACGAACACGAATGGCAGTCTACAAAGGAGGAATTGGAGATCACATGAAGAAGATACTGATCGTGGACGATAACGTACGACTTCTGAACACCCTGCGCAGGATGCTGGAAGCGACGGGGCAGTATGAGAAGTGATGGCCGAGGACAGCGGCCAACGCGCGGTGGCTGTGGCGGCGGCGTTTAAGCCGGGTCTGGTCATTCTGGATCTGATGGAGGCGAGAGAGCATGAAGCGTGTTCTGGTGGTTGATGACGAGAAGAGCATCCGCGTCAGTCTGCGGGAGTTTCTTGTGGCCGAGGGATACAAGGTCGAAGCGGCTGCCGATGCTCAGGAAGCCCTGCGGCTTCTCGGAGACAACGATTTCGACGTTGTCGTCAGCGACATTGTTCTGCCGGGAATCAGCGGCATCGAACTTCTCAAGGCCATCCGCACCGCCGCCCCTCTTGCTCAGGTTGTTATGATGACGGGGGAACCTACCGTCGATACCGCCGCGGCCGCGCTACGTTTGGGCGCTTGTGACTACATCTCCAAGCCTGCCGCCAAGAATGCAATCCTCCGCAGCGTGGCGACGGCCCTTCAGATCAAGACCCTCGACGACGCGCGGCGGCGCGAGCAGAAGGCCAAGGAGACCTTTCAGCAGCAGTTGCAGGCGGCCGTTGATAACCTGACCGCCGCCAATGAACAACTCCGACAGGCCGCCGCCTTTCGCGAAGAAGTCGAGCAAATCGCGCGCCACGATCTCAAGTCACCACTGAGCGTCATCATCTGCGCCCCGGACCTCATTAGAACAATGGGCGGAGTCCTGACCAACCAGCAACTCTCGTATCTCGTAATGATAGAAAGTGAGGGGAGACGTCTGCTCGACATGATCAACCGGTCCTTGGATCTCTTTAAGATAGAACAGGGAATGTACGCCCTCCGCCCGGAGGCTGTCGACCTTTTGAGTGTGGCGCAAGAGGTCATCGGTCACCACGCACTGCTCATGCGTGTCAAGAATTTGTCTGCCATCATCCTTGTTGATGATCGCCCCGCCGCGGAAACCGACACATTCGTAGTGCCCGGCGAGCGGCGGCTGTGTTACTCCCTGCTCGCTAATCTCCTGAAGAACGCCTGCGAAGCATCGCCGGAAGGCGAGTCCGTGACCCTCCGGTTCGACGGGGCGCGGCGCCTGTCCATCCGCAACCGCGGCGCGGTGCCGGAGAGCGTGCGGGACCGCTTTTTCGAGAAGTTCTCGACGGCGGGGAAGGAACACGGAACGGGGCTGGGAACGTATTCGGCCAGGTTGATTGCGGAGGTCCATCGTGCCCGCATCGGTGTGGACACCTCCGAGCCCGATTTCACGACGGTTACCGTGTGGTTTCCTTCGGCCCCGGGCGTCGCCATAGAGACACCCCTGTAATTGGGAAGCGGAGCACGGCAGAGGCCCCTTCGACAGGCTCAGGGACGCTGTCTGCCGTGGCTCCAAGGGACTCCGTGCCTCTGGTTGTAGAGCCCGGCAGTCTCCGCCGGGCCCGGGTGCTCAAGATCCCTGATACAACCGCGGACAATCGGAGGGCGGAGTTATACGACGCCGTTCCCGGATACCTCTCACAGAGGCACAGAGGAAGGGATGAGGGCGGGTCGGGCGCAAGCCTGGCCCGCCCTTTTCTTTGCGTAAGTGGACCCCGACAA
>CAZWPN010000338.1:0-2334 GCA_964635275.1 uncultured Victivallales bacterium
GTGGATGGACGGGTGGTCCGTCACCTGCCGCACCCGCGCGCCGGTGCGCGGGTCGATGAAGGGACGGGATTCGGGGGGCAGTATGGTCATGAGTTGCTCAGTTCGTGTCTTGGGTCATTACTGTCCGGTTAAACTCATTGAGGGATTTTGCAGGTGAAAGCATGGATCCGCCCCTTGATGTTCAAGTGCCAAGACTGAACGTCTGAATGGTCTTCGGCTTCAACTGCAGTCGTATGCGGCCGTTGGTTAACTTGACCTTCTTGCCGACTGTATCCTCCGCCAGATTGGTCTGCGTGACCGCCGATACAGGGAACCCGAAAACGACATCAGCCGAAACACGCTCCGAAGTCGGATTGAACACCCGCAGGATCAGTTCGCCGCGCGGATTGCGCCGCAGGGCCGACAGCACCGCGCGCGGATCGCTGATGCTCAGGAACGAATGCGCATCTGCCAGCATGCCCGTGAACGGCTTCCGGTTCAGCAGGACGTCCAGGCTGTGGCTGCACCGGACCGGGTGCAGGAACTGCTCCCGCTCGGCCAGCACGACCGGGATCTCGCCGTCGCGGACCGGCATGAAGGCGTATTCCACGGTCTGACGTCCCAACATCTGGCCGCCTTCCTCTCCCAGCGTGAAGACCGTCCGGCCGTAGGAGCGGAGAAGCGTCAGTAAGACGCTCCGGGCTTCGTGGTTGCGTACCCCGCCTTCGTGGAGCCCCTTCGAAAACACCACCAGCCCACGGCGAGGATCGCTGATGCCGACAAACGACTCCAGCGGACGGTTCTCCTGCCATGGCTCCTCGAAGACGACACCCGCCGGCGAACGAATGTCGCGCCGTACCACATCGAACATCGAGTCGGCAAACGACTCCCACGACGCGGCGCGGGGGGGGAAGAGCGCCCTGAGCACATGGTCACGCGCGGTATTGTCAATCGCGGTCCGGACATCCACCCGCCGGCAGCCCCGCCGAATGGTGAAGGTGCTGCACAGGCGGACGCACACCGTCTCAGTGCTGCGCGCCCTCTGATCAGGTGTCAGCCCCGCCGGAACGGTCAGGGCGCCGCTAACTACCGCCGAGGCCACGAACGGGCCCGAGGCCGTCACATTCACGCTGACATCGGACAACCCGGACGCAATCCGGTCATGGACCGGCGGGATGTACTTCCAGCCATCGCCGGTATCGCCGCCATCCTCAAACGCGTTCAATCCGGGATACTTCTCGCCAGTGGCGAGGTCGGTGAGCGTGACAGTGCCGTCCGGATCGAAGGAGAGGCGGATCAGACCATTCGCCAGCGCGCACATGCTCTTTGGCGCGGGTGGAACCGCGCCCTCCAGCACCGTACACAGCCCATCATCCCCCGTCCTGGAGGGCCGGGTTCCACCCCGGCCGTTACCGGCGGCGATCGTTTCTACCGAACCTGCCTTATACACCAGCGTCGTGTATCCCAGCGCCGGCACCGCGACGTCGGCAAAGACCGTCTGCACGGACCGAAAACTGCCGCCGGGAATGTCGCGGTAGGGTCGCAGGATCTGCATGCGCTGCCGTGCGGAGACGCGCTGATACGGCACCGGCGTCCCATCGCGCAAGGCCATCGTGAATACCTCCGGACAGGCGTCCGGGAACTCGACATCGATGACCACGCCCTGCCGGGGGAAAGGCGACGGATTGAACACGCTGACCAGAAACTCGCCCTCCGCCGGCGGCTTCACCGCAGCATGGATGGCGGCAACCGACTCAGCGGCAATGCGCGTGCCGATCTGCTCCGACTGGTCGAAGCGACAGATCATATCCTTGTGCACCTGGTCAATGCTGCAGCCGCAGATCGAATCGTGCGGCTGGTTCTTAATCAGGTAGCGCCAGGCCAGCTCGAAGTACTGCGCGATCTCCCGGCGCCCTGCCCACTCCGCGCAGACGGCCCACGGCTCGGCCTGCCGCTCGAGCAAAGCCTGTATCCCGATATTCCGCTGTTTGAGGTGGATGCGGGACGAGAGGACGTTCGTCAGCAAGTCATTGAAGCCTGGTGCCATACGCGGCATACGCAATTCGCCGCCGTGCCGGGGCAGGCGCCGCTTGGACTTCAGGCTGTCGCGATGGAAATCCTCCAGCCGACCGTGGACAACGTTCGCCTGCGGCATCACTTTGCGCACGTGCGCGAGGAGCGCGGGCAATTCCGGCATGATCTCCGCGTGGTCCACGCCATCCATCAGCAGCAAGACGCCGGTGTTCGAGCGGGCATGCTCCGATTCGATCAGCTTCACAAGATCAGCGCTGCCGCGGTCAAGGTCGAACGGCGCGCCCGTGAGCTGGGGCTTGCGCACCTTGTAGAAGAAGTTGC
>CAZWPN010000339.1:0-2328 GCA_964635275.1 uncultured Victivallales bacterium
TACACCGTCATCGGCGGAAGACCCTCGTTTGCGCCGGTCGGATGCGGTAATCTGGACATGCCAGCCATTGTGAGCGCCGCCGATGCTGCCGGATGCGAGTGGTTTATTGTCGAGCAGGACGATTGCTACGGCGCCGACCCGTTCGAAGCGCTGGCACAAAGCTATCGGTACCTGGAAACGCTGGCCAGGAAATGACGAAAAGGAGTGCGCCATGTACCTGACGGGGTTCGCCGATGAAGCGGCGAAGGCAATCGAAGGACAGATTGCGGCCACGCGGGAACTCGGTTGGATGCATATCGAGTCCCGCAACGTTGACGGCAGGAACATTCACGATCTGACAGATGTGGAGTTCGATCGCGTGGCGGAAGCGCTGGAAACAGCCGGCGTGCGGGTGAACTGTTTCGGCTCCGCCATCGCCAACTGGGGCAAATCCATTCTGGAGCCCATGGACTCCTCGCTGGCCGAGGCCCGACGCGCCATCCCTCGCATGCATCGGCTGGGCACTCGACTGATTCGCATCATGAGCTTTGCGGTTCTGAAGGACAGCGGCCCCGAGGACCAGATGGAGGCCGAGCGATTCCGCCGCCTCCGGGAACTCGTCGCCCTGTTCCAGGACGCCGGGATCACGCCTGTTCACGAGAACTGCATGAACTACGGAGGCATGGGGTGGAAGTACACCTTGCGACTGGTGGAAAACGTGCCGGGGCTCAAGTTGGTATTCGATACCGGCAATCCCGTATTCACCCCCGACTACACGAAACCGGAGCCGCGCCCGCGCCAGTCGGCATGGGAGTTCTATTCACAGGTAAAGAGCCACGTCGCTTACGTTCATATCAAGGATGGCATCTGGAACGCGGCGGCGCAGACCTGCGCCTACACCTTCCCCGGGGAGGGGCAAGGCGATGTGCGCCGAATCGTTGATGATCTGCTCCGGAGCGGATATGATGGCGGTTTATCGATAGAGCCGCATCTCGCCGTTGTGTTCCATGAGGACCATGGCGAGACCCGAGAGTCAGTCATGTACCGCAGCTATGTCGAGTACGGCCGGCGCTTGGAGAAACTGATCGCGGAAATGCACAGCGAAAGAACACACAGCATACCCTGAACGGCCGCCTGCGGCCCTGCGCGCAACAGAAGGGGTCCAAGTATGAGCGCATACGAATTAGCGACGCCGGAACACAAGCGATGGATCTCTCAATTGCTGGCCGACACAAAGGTCCATGGCGGGTTGGCCCCTGTGGATTTGAAGCAGTTCTGGGCCGACCAGGACGTCGCCAACAGGGATCCGTTTGGCGCCGCAGTTCCCCAGGTTCCGCTCGGCGCTATCTGTAACTGGGAATGTGTGTTCGACGAGTTGGGCGTGCCTCAGGACTGGTGGCGTTTCCTGTACGGTGATGCGGCCTGGGCCATGGACCTGAAGAGGCGCTACAATGACATGTCCGAGCAGATCGTGGGGCGACGCCTGCTGGATGAAACTCCTGCCGACCCGACCCGACAATGGCCGGAGATCAAAGGACTGCACGACATTTTTGAGGCCCGGAACGTTTGGGAAGGCGGCGCCACCGGCTCCTGGTGGCTGCATCAGTCGGCAAACACAACCGATGAACTCAGTGCCCTGCTGGATCGCGTGGAACGTCGGCTGGAGAACTTGCGAGTCTTCCTGCTTCCGGAAAACTGGACCAGCGAGAAGCAGCGCCTGGAAGCCCTGGGCGTCAAAATGCCGCTCTATCGCGCACAGCGCGGACCCTGCACGTTCGCCTGTTCCATTTTTGGTGTGGAGAACCTGCTGCTGCTCCATTTCGACGATCCCGCCCTTATGCAGCGGTTTTCGGATCTGATCGCGCGCGCCATTCTCGCACGCGCCCGGGTCATTGACGCGGAAGCGGGATTAACCCCGACCACGGCGCCGAAGCGGTGGTCTTGGTTCGACGACAATTGTTGCCTGTTTAACGCGGAGATGTATGAGCAGTTTGCCATGCCCATTCACCGGGCCGTTTTCGCGCAATATGCGCCTGCGCCCGCGGACTGGCGCTATCAACACAGCGATTCCGACATGGCCCACCTGCTGCCTTTGCTATCGGAATTGGATCTCAAGGGAACCAACTTCGGACCGACGCTGACGGTCCGTGAAATCCGTCAGTACTGCCCCCATGCCGTGATTGACGGACAACTGGCGCCCTTCACGTTCAGCCGGAACGAGGAAGCCAACATGGTCGCCGAATTCCTGCGCGACTTCGAGCAGGCCCAGCCACAACGCGGCTTGCGCTTCGCCGCCGCCGGCTCCGTCAACAACGGCAGCCGGCTGACCGGCATGCGCCTGCTGATGGC
>CAZWPN010000340.1:0-2285 GCA_964635275.1 uncultured Victivallales bacterium
GCGCGCTCTCGGTCAGCCCGCCTGACGGCGGGATATTCTTCGCTGCGCTCAGGATGACAGAGGAGGGCGTCGGCGGCGCTGGTGTGAGGCGGAGCCGGTGACGCAGGATCGTTCTGGAAGCCGCGGAGGGTGCGATTGTACTTCGTTTTCTCCCACCAAGAAGTCAGCGGTCAGGAAGCATGCTGCAACCTCAGCCTTCGGGTCGTCGCACGGACGGCGCTGGAGCGCCGTCCCACGCAGGCCGGTCCTGCCGGGCCCGTCGGAGCGGGAAATGCCGCAATTGCGAGGAGGTATTGGTGCCTTTCTGCGGCCGGTCAAAACAACAGTCCGGTCGCGCACAGCGCGACTGAACCTGCTCTTTGATAGCATCAACGGCCCGGCGGTGTTAACTGGCTGCGCGTCAGTTTCATTTCGTTTATGACGGCGCCGTCCTCGCTGCCAATCAGTCGGAAGATGACCTCGGGATCCGGAACCGTGGCGTCGATCGTAAACTCGCCAAAGGCGTATTTCCCGGAGATCCCATAGAACTGTGTCTTCCACGCCGGGTTTGTCGGTGCGGGGCCCGTCCGGCCGCCCAGGCTTGCAGCCTCGAATTCGTAGAAGTTGAAGCCCGACGGACGCGGGATCCGGAACCCGCGCGCGCCGTGCCGGTCGCCCGAGATGAGCAACACGCCGCCGATCCGGTTCTGCTCGATCAGTTGGAAGATCCGCTCGCGTCCCTTCGGATCGAACACGCCCCACGAATCCTTGCCGTCCGAGACGTAATCGCTCCACATGGTGCCATTCGCCAGGATGATGAACGGCCCCTTGCAGTCAAGCAACTGGGCCTCCAGCCAGCTCATCTGGTCGTCGCCGAGAAACGACCCCGTCTTGCCGGTGCGGAAGTAGCGCTCGTCGGTCATGATCACGTCACAGGGGCCGACCCGCGTGCGGAGAAAGACGCCGTGCCGGTCATCGCCGAAACCATAGGCGGGATTGTTCCAGGCGTGCCGGAAGACTTCCCACACCCCCTCTTGGTCCTTCTTTGTGCAGCCGTTCGGAATCCCCCACAAATCGTTATCGAAGTAATCGTGATCGTCCCAGGTTGCGTACACGGGAATCGCAGCCGCCAGGCTCTGCCAGGCCGGTTGGAAGTCCCTCAGAAGATAGTCCGCGCGGTGCAGTCCCCCATGCTGATTCCTGTCCTGCACGGCAATATCGCCATAGAGCAGCAGGGCGGCCGGTTCACGGCTGCGGATCTGGTCCGCCTGCTTTGGGTTGCCCAGCCCCCATTGGTGAAAACAGGTGCCGAAGGCAATGCGGACCTTGGCCGGCTTTGTATCGTCAGGGGCGGTGACGATGGAAGCCTGTTCCGGAATGGCAACGGGTTTGCCGTCCACCAGAACACGATAAGGGTTGCGGGTCCCGGGCAGCAGACCGGTGACGGGCACAATGGCTGTCAGGTCCGTTTCCGGCGTACTCCGGACGGGTCCGTACGACTTCTCGACTCCGTCCACGGTCACCCGCACCTCGACGTTTGCCGGGCGGAGCGTACGGAGCCACACCCTTGCCCCATCCCGGGTGACAGTCCCGAGCATCGGCCCCCCGAGATGCACAATCCCGCTCTCCGCGCACAGCCGCTGAACCTCCGCGTCGCCCGCCACGTCGGCGAACGTGGCGTCTTGTTTCGCCGCCAGGACCTTGAACGCGGCCGCGTACAGGCTTTGTGCCGCGGCGGTCTGTGCCCCCCACTGATTCAGCAACTTCAGGTTGCCCTCAAGAAGACCCTTCTTCTTGACTTTCTCCCCTTTCAGTTTCTCCTTTGCGGCCTGAACTTCGGATACCGGCACCGCCAACACCAGCGCGGTGCTCAGAACGGCCATCAAGGCCAACGTTCCTGTTCGCATGATCTTATCTCCTGGCGCAACCGGCCCGGCCAGGGGCCAACAACTGCCGGGGCGTCTACCGAGGGGGTGGCGTGACGCTTGCGGCTCGTACCCCCCAGAATCCGAGGCGGAAAGTAGACCTTCAGGGATGGAGTCTCAAGGCAAAAGGGCAGGCCTCAGTCCTGGAAGACGGCCAAACGTCCCGCCGACGAGAAGGACGCCGCCCTTGGGCGGAGGCGTGGCGGCATCGGTGGCTTCGAATTGTGTGATCGTTTCCTCCCAACGCGCGCTGCCGCCTTTGAACGTCGCTTCGCCTTTCCCGCCCGCGATGGGCAAGCCGACGTGGCGCAGGAGAAACGCAACCACGCCTTCGGTCTTGGCCGGCCGGTTCTGGTCGCCGGCATAGACGGCGGTGACGGG
>CAZWPN010000341.1:0-2215 GCA_964635275.1 uncultured Victivallales bacterium
CGTTGCGAATGGTCATTCGCCTGTTGGGCTTCGCCCTGCTGACATCCGCCTCTAACGGATGACCCCAGTGCCCCCTTACGCAACTCTGCGGTTTCGGTCTCCCATGCCCAGAAGCAGTCCCTGAACAGAAATGTCTTCATCCAGGTCATCCCAGTGAAGGCCGACGCCACCACCGCTTATGACATGACGCTTCCTTTGTTCCGGCGTCGCCTTCAGCAGGCGGGGGAAGTAGACTAGAGGCACGCCGAGCTGGCGTCCATCGCTAAGATCCACCCACATGTTATCATCGTCAAAATGAACACGCGTTGCCTTCGCTTCAATTACCAAAGTATTCATTCCAGCACCTCTCAATCTCGTCCTTATGACAAATTGCCACCTCCAGCAACTCACGCAGTTCCTGTGCCGACAGTTTGTAGGATTCCGCCACCTCCGGCCATGATTCCAGCCAGATCTTAGCAAGGCATTCTCCCTTTCTCACATGAATGTGCAGGGGCTCTCTGGGCTCGCCCTCATTCGAGTAGAAGAAAAAGCGGAAACCGTTATGTCTAAACACCACAGGCATATTCGAAGAATATCGAACGACGTGATGAATGTCTATTTGTTTTCACCCCCGGCGCGAGGCCGGGGGGATCTATTCTGCTTATCCACAGATGCGGGCGAGCGTGGCTTGGATCTTGGTTTCGAAACGGGTGATCAGTTCGCGGTTGGCGTTGACCAGCGCCTGCCCGGCTTCGATCTCGGCCCCAGGGTTGTCAGGAATGGCGCTACAACCTATTTTCTGCTTTCGCGGACTGACCCTGCCTGAGCATTGCCTTGTTAATTGTTATTTACAGCCCGAATGCTCGTTGCCGTCCCGTAGTTCAACGCTTCGTCGAACAAGGCCTCCAGGCTCGCCACCGGCCAGTCCGGGGTGGCCCCGTTGCCCATCGTCAGCATCAGCCGCCCGTCGCGACGCCCGAAGATGTCAAACAACCGCCGCACCTCGGCTCGCACGTCTGCAACGGTCCCGTAGGGGATCGCCCGCTGCACGTCAAAGCCTGCCCAGAAACAAACCTTTCCGCCATATTTTCTGGCTGCCTCTTCGGGGTCCATGGCAAACTTCTGGATCGGGTGGATCACATCAAGCCCCATTTCGATCAGTTTCGGCAGGTGCAGGCTGATATCACCGCAACTGTGCAGCCAGAAATGCATACCCATCTCGTGGGCGGCATCAATCTGCCGTTTGTAGTAAGGGGCATAGAACTCATCAAATATCTCCGGCGAAAAGAAAGGCCCCGTCTGCGTGCCGATATCATCAGTCGTGTAAATGGCATCGGCCCCGGCCTCCCGCATGTGCCTCATCATGCCGATGTAGAAGTCGGTCAGCGCCCCGAACAGCCGGTGCACCTCATCCGGATTTGTATAATAGTCTATCAGGGCATTGGACATTCCGCGAAGCTGCCAGTGCCGCTCGAAGTAGTTATACCACCAGTGCCCGACGCGGTAGCGGCCATCCTCCGGCGGAATCCTTGCAAGAAGTCCGGGATACGAGGCCTTTGGAAAATGCGCGAGGATATCTTCCAGCATCGCCCAATCCGATAACGGCCCCGAGGCATCGATCGCTGCATTCGGATCCACCACCGGCTTGCTTCCATGCATCCAGCGGTGGTCCGGATCGTCCGGCGGAGCTTCCCACAGCTTGATGATCTGCCAGCGGATGAAGACCGCATCACACGGATACTGCTCCATCAGCTCCTTCACCCTGGCATTGGCCGTCGGATCCTTGAAGACCTCCGGATACAACCATTGGTGGATGATCAGCGGGATACGCCGCGCACACCCGCGCCCCTCGATCACCGCCGCTACCTCTTCACGCGTCAAAGGCTTGTCAAATGCCATAATTACTCCTTGTTTTCCTATGCCCTTTCAACTTTATTCACCCCTGGCGCGAGGTTGGGGGGATCTATTCTGCTTCTCCCCGGATGCGGGCGAGCGTGGCTTGGATCTTGGTTTCGAAACGGGTGATGAGTTCGCGGTTGGCGTTGACCCTAAGCCTTGGGGATGCTTGATTTCGTCTTTTTGGTACGGGGTTTGTATTCGGCGGCATCCTCATGGACAACCGCACAAGAGGCCTTGCGTTTGAGGGGCCGAGTGATGGCATACTCCATGGAGCACGGGTTATCGGTTCGTCGGGAAGCGTCCAGAATCTCCATTCCGACCACGTTGCCGATCTTGT
>CAZWPN010000342.1:0-2205 GCA_964635275.1 uncultured Victivallales bacterium
CGCCGCCTCTTGTTTTATCCTTCGTGCAGACCCGTTACAGCTTCCTGCGCCGTCGCGCGGCCAAAGCCGCCGCTCCCAGCGCCAACAGCGCAAAGGTGTTGGGCTCGGGAACGACGTTCCAACCCGAGCCATCGGATCCCCCGGCTATAAACAATCCATCTTTGGGATTCAGGATATCCGTTGTGATCGCGGTCGAAATGCCCCAATCCGCAGTTGCCGTGCTTCGATACATTGTTCCCGAACGATCCGCATTCTGGAACAACACGACATAATATATACCACCTGCTGCGGGGGTTCCGTAATCCGCTGTGGCTTGCTGTCGCACGCCACTCCCGTCCGCCAGAATGGGACGACCTGTAATAAGCTCAAGAGGAGAATATTTTGAATCGTTGACTGCAAATTCAGCCCAATTCCATTCCCCTGACGAGACATACACCAACTGCGCGGCGGCGAAATCGGGAACAACCGTACCCACCGTCTTCGCAGACCACGAGATCACCACGGCATGGGAGGCCGATGCCCACCCTAAGCCGATTAGCACTGCCAACATCACTGTTTTTTTCATAATGCTTTCTCCTCCCAGAAATTACTTCGAAACCACGGGTGTAAACGTGAGGTTTGCCGCTCCACGCCGCAAAAACCAGAAGCCTTCTCCAGGTAGAATGGGTACGGTCGGTTCATTGCCTTTCGTGTCCAGCCATGCATTATCGGGCGCACCCCAATAGGTGTATGTGATATACGAGCCATTGGCATTCGTCACGACCAGCAACGTGTCTGATCCATCGGTGAGGCCATCGTATCGCGTGCCCCATTCACTGGCTGAAACCTGGTTGAGGTTCGTGGTGGTGAGCGCGCCCAAGCCGATGAGCGTGAAGTTCGTTCCGCCCATAACCGTGACCGACGAACTGCTCGTTGGGACCTGCCCCTTCACGTACAGCTTGTCGCCTGTGGCGCCGCTCGCACGCTTGAGCCAGAAGCCCAGTCCGCGGGCCACCTTGAACGTGGAAGCATCTTCAGGCCTCTCCACTTCCGGTTCGCCCGTGCCCAGTCTGATGGTATTGTTCGTTTCCCATCCGTATCCCGTCTTATACCAGTAGTAGTAGTACACCGCCTGGCCCTGCGCGTTTGTGGTCAGCACCACGAGCTGATCGGCACCGACCAGACTCTCCGCCGACTTCATGCCGTTGGTAGAGACCAGATCGCGCAGAACGCCCGCAACGCCTGAACCCAGACACGCCTCGAAGGGCACGCTGAGCACCTTAATCCCATTTTCTGTCGTCGGTACCGAGACATCAACGAAACCAACGCCGTTTTCGCCGTTGATCGGCGTCACCTCGGCACGAACCGCAATCGCCGTAGCGATCACCGCCGTGAGCATCAAAAGTTTTTTCATGATTAAGTTTCCTTTCCGTTATCGGTTGGCTTTATCGCCCGGTATGACGACCCGGAAGAACTTGGCGCTGCCATCGGTTTTGACCGTGGCTTCGAGTTCGCTGCCACCAGCGGCGGCGTGCGTGAGGGCCTGCACTCTCTCGCCGCCCTTCGGCACCGTCCAGGAGTTGGATGCCAAGTCGGTGGTGCTCTCCACATTATAGGAAGCGCCAGCCGAGATGTCCTTGATGCGGATGGTGGCCTCCGTGCCTTCTGGAGTGAGGGACGCGATCACCGGCGTCGGTGTATCGGCCGCAACCTTCGACGGGGCGCTCGACGTCAGGCCGCTGCCCGACACATTCATTCCCGATGACTTGGTGTTTTCGACGGTACGCATATTGACGCCTTGCGTCACCAAGCTCTGGCTGACGACCAGCCCGCCCACGCCTTTTGAGTTCCGCGTGTCGAGCAGCACAAGCGCCCATGACCCTTCCGGATCATATTGAGCGACATCGTACATGATCGCTAGTTCCCCGCAACGGCCGCCCGCTGCGTCAGCCGGGCATTTCAAGGCAATGCGGTTGTCATTCGTGTTGACCAGCCGCTTGTCGGCCAGAACGCCGTCAAAGGTCTTGTCCTTGTTCACATAGACCAAGAGGTACGTCTCGCCGGGAAGCACCAGCGTAGTACCATCGGCGTAATGATCCGGACCATCGGTCGAGACCGTCATCGTCAGTTGTGGAAGCGATTGGCCAAAGGCCGTTGCGGCCAGCGCGACCCCGAGTAAAATCGATAGTGTCTGTTTCATAGTGTGTTCCCCTTATTCAACGATCT
>CAZWPN010000343.1:0-2195 GCA_964635275.1 uncultured Victivallales bacterium
GCTTCGGGAAAATGCGCCGGGATTTCCAGCCAACACTGCTCCGCCACCCGCCCGCGATCATTCAGCACCATGCGCCCGTAAACCACGGCTCCGAACAACGACGCGTTGCCGTGGGTGTTCATGGTCACGAAATAGCGCCCTGGCGTGGCATAATCCCACCCCTTCTTGCGGATGCTCTGGCGATTGGGTTGTTGCTCCGTCATGGCACAAAGCTGAAGTTTGTTGAACCGTAGCGTCTCCCTACGTCCGGCGGGCAGAAAAAAGCCGCCCCGGCCGTGAGGTCGGGGCGGCTTACGGGATGCGTCCGGTCCTTTACGCCTGCGGCTGGTTGGCGATGGCCTCCAGCATCTTGAACTTGCGCTTGAAGAGCTCCTCGGCCTGCGCCAGCATCCGGTCGGAGGTGGCCGGGTCAGACTTCTTGAGCACGTTGAAGCGGTTCTCGCTCAGCGCCGTCTCCTTGAAGGAGATGCTCGGGGCCTTGCAGTCCAGCTTGAACGGGTTCTGGTCCGCCGCGACTCCCGGGTTGTACCGGTAGATCGGGAAGTGACCGGAATTGACCGCTACCTTCTGGGCTTCCAAGCCGTTGGCCATGTCATCAATGCCGTGCGCGATGCAGTGCGAGTAGGCAATGATGATGGCCGGCCCGTCGTACGCTTCGGCTTCGGCAAAGGCCTTGACCGTGGCCACCGGATTAGCACCCATGGCGATCTGCGCCACATAGATGTTACGGTAGGTCATGGAGATGGCGCCGAAGTCCTTCTTCATCTGCGGCTTGCCGCCGGCGGCAAACTTCGCGACCGCGCCCAGTGGCGTGGACTTGGAAGCCTGGCCCCCGGTGTTGGAGTAGACTTCGGTGTCGAGCACCAGCACCTTGATGTTGCGGCCGGAGGCGAGCACGTGGTCGAGTCCGCCGTAACCGATATCATAGGCCCAGCCGTCGCCACCGATCACCCAGACGGACTTGCGCACCAGGTAGTCGGCGATCGGCAGCAACTGCTTGCACTCGGCGCAGTCGCAGCCGGCGATCGCCTTCTTGAGCTCGGCCACGCGGCCGCGCTGGGCTTCGACGCCCTCCTGGGTCTTCTGGTCGGCGCTCTTGATGGCCTCCAGCAGGCTCTTGGGCGGGCACCCCTTGTTGGCGGCGATCAGCTTGTCCACGAGCTCCAGCGCATAGACGTTGAGCTTGTCGCAGGTCAGGCGCATGCCGAGGCCGAACTCCGCGTTGTCCTCGAAGAGCGAGTTCGACCAGGCCGGGCCGCGGCCGTCGGCGCGCTGGCAGTAGGGCGTGGTGGGGAGGTTGCCGCTGTAGATGGACGAACAGCCGGTGGCGTTCGCGATCAGCAGGCGGTCGCCGAAGAGCTGCGTCAGCAGCTTGATGTACGGCGTCTCGCCGCAGCCGGCGCAGGCGCCGGAGAACTCGAAGAGCGGACGGCAGAGCTGGCTCCCCTTGATCGTGGAGACGTCCACCTTGGAGGTGTCGAACTCCGGGATCTGCTGCAGGAAGAAGGCGAAGTTCTGTGCTTCGCTCTCACGCAGCGGCAGCTGCGCCTCCAAGTTGATGGCCTTGCGACCGGCCACAGCCTTGTTCAGGCCGGGGCAGCGCTGCACGCAGAGCCCGCACCCGGTGCAGTCCTCGGGCGCGATCTGCACGGTGAACTTCTTGCCGGCAAACTCCTTCCCCTTGGCCTCCGCGCTCTTGAACGTGGCGGGGGCCTGGGCGAGGACGGCCGGGTCATACGCCTTGACGCGGATCGCCGCGTGCGGGCAGACCAGCGAGCACTGGGCGCACTGGATGCAGACCGACGGATCCCAGACCGGGATCTCGGTGGCAATGTTGCGCTTTTCGTACTGCGTGGTGGCGGTCGGCCAGGTGCCGTCGTCGGAGATGGCGCTGACCGGCAGGGTGTCGCCTTTCTGCGAGATGATCTTGGCCGTGACATTCTTCACGAAGGCCGGGGCATCCGCCGACACGGAGGCCGGCATCTTCACCTTGCCCGCCGGCTTGGCCGGATAGGTGACGGCGCAGACGGCGTTGGAGGCCGCGTCAATGGCGTCCCAGTTCTTTTTCACTACGGCGTCGCCCTTCTTGCCGTAGGCCTTCTTGGCGGCCTTCTTGAGTGCGTCGATCGCCTCGGCCTCCGGCAGGATGCCGGAGATCTTGAAGAACGCGGTCTGCATGATCGTGTTGATGCGGC
>CAZWPN010000344.1:0-2160 GCA_964635275.1 uncultured Victivallales bacterium
GCCATACGCAAGGGCGAGAAAGTGATCTACTTCGGACAGAAGCCTATCTGGGAGGGGAAGACCGCACTATGGCGGATATTCCTGTGTGACCGGAAGCTGTGGCATGTCCGGATCCCACGCTACGGCGAAGTGCGGATCCCACTGCCTGCGCTGAAACTGTGGCGTGTCCCGATCCTTCGCTACGGAGATCCGGGTATTCCCAAGGGGAGCGAGTTCGTTTTTGACGCCCTGTGGTTTGACCGGTACGTGCCGGTTGTCGCCGGTGACGATGCCGACTGCCGCAAGATGATGGCGGATTTCCTCGACATTCTTGTCGAGCGCCGCCGCACCGGTGCCAGGTCCGCAAGGACACTCATTATCGCTTGGGATCGCGACGAGGAGATCGATGCGCTGACCATCGATCGCCTGTCGAAGTTGGCCGGCGATACCAACCTCTGCGTCTTCGTCTGGTCCCGCGCGCAGAAGGGCTAGCAGCGTGTCGGACTTACCGCTCGAGTTGCCCCAACCGCACTGGCCAACACGCTGCTAGTTCTAGGAGCCTGTCGGCCCGGCGTTCGAGGCCAACTGAGCCGTAAGTCCGACAGACTCCTGGTGGAACAGAAGCATCGTCGGCACTCTGCGCTGCATACTTGGGTATGCATTATGGCGCCATAATTGCGTGACAGGATTGCTGTATATCAGGCGGTGGCGCTTGTTTTGCGCTTGTTTCGCAGACATAGCCGCGTCGCTGTCTTGACAAAGTGGATGGCATAGAATATGCATTACGTTTTGCGGCTGGATTCGTCAGGTTTCGGGGCGTTGCCGAAGCCAAGGGACGGGTGATTCGGGTTGGATGGAGCGTAAACTAGGAGGATCTGATTTATGGCCACTGCGGAACGTCATGAGGACCTGGCTGCGATAGAAAAGTGTAAGAGTGCGTATGGCAGGATCCTTCAGGAAGTTGGTAAGGTTGTTGTTGGTCAGCGGGATGTCGTTGATGACGTCCTTATGGCGTTGTTCTGCAATTCGCATATCCTGCTTGTAGGTGTACCAGGGTTGGCGAAGACGCTGTTGATCTCGACGCTGGGCAAGGTCTTGCAGTTGGACTTCAAGCGCGTTCAGTTCACGCCGGACCTGCTTCCCGGCGACATCACGGGTTCGATTGTGGTGGATGAAGTGCCGTCCACTGGCCGCCACGAGTTCCGATTTGTCGAAGGGCCCGTATTCACGAATCTGCTGCTTGCCGACGAGATCAACCGCACCCCGCCCAAGACTCAGGCGGCTCTGCTTCAGGCCATGCAGGAGCGGGAAGTGACCACCGGTCGCGAGACACGGCCCCTGCCGAGACCGTTTCTGGTTATGGCCACGCAGAACCCCCTGGAGCAGGAGGGCACCTATCCGCTGCCCGAGGCGCAGCTTGACCGGTTCATGTTTAACACCTTCGTGGACTATCCCACTAACGCTGAGCTGGTTACAATCGTCGAGCAGACGACGGGAGCGCAACAGCCCATCGCTGGCGGGGTGATGACGGCCGCTGAGATTATAGAGATCCAGAACATTGTGCGCCGCATTCCGGTGGCCCGACCGGTGGTCGAGTACGCCGTCCGGTTGAGCGCCGCGAGCCGGCCGAAGGATCCATCGGCCCCGGAATTCGTCAAAAAGTATCTCAACTGGGGAAGCGGTCCGCGCGCGGCCCAATACCTGATACTGGGCGCCAAGGCGAATGCCGTCCTGCAGGGCAACCAGCATGCCTCGATCGAGGATGTGCGGCGTGTGGCCCGCAGCGTTCTGCGCCACCGGGTATCGCTTAACTTCAACGCGCTGGCTGACAAACTTACCGACGTTGAAATGGTAGACCGGCTCCTTAAGGAAGTGCCGGCCGAGGGGAAGTAGGCGTTAAGAAGGTTGGCGGTGATCGCTTTTCGGTGTTCGGGTGGCGGAAGAATATAGGGGCCAGTGAGAGATTCAAACACCGAACATCTGAAACCGGACACCAGGCATAAGGCGTTATTCCAACACATTCGACGGTTTTAATAGGAGTGACTTCATCCGAATGGCCAACGGGAGCAACAGCCTGACCTTGGACCCTCGTCTGCTGCAGCAGATGAAGGGGCTTGAGTTGAAATCCCGTTTTCTGGTGCGCGGTTTTTATGAGAATCGCCACCGGACGCGGGATTTTGG
>CAZWPN010000345.1:0-2160 GCA_964635275.1 uncultured Victivallales bacterium
GCTATCCCCATTCGCATGCGCTGCTGGTGGGCAGCGATGGCATCCCCCTCCAAGACTTCTTCGCACGACCGCCAGCCGACTTCTTCACCAGCCACCACACGAAGACAGCATGATGGACGATGGGAATAACTCTCCGCGTTAACCGTAATCGTCGACCGGTCTCCCATCGTTGTCGCGATCCGATAGGGGTAGGGAAAGCGGATTTAACGCTTCCCCTCCCTCCGAACTGTACAGGCAGATCTCCCGCATACAGCTCTCCAGTTGATGGTCTTACCGTTTCAACGGACTGACAGCTTCCACACGTGCTGCGACACAAGAGAACAGCCCGTGCTCTGTGAAATAGGCATTTGGCCAACGTTGATGATCGGAGCCGCGTCCTCGTCCCTTCCGCTTGCGCCTTTTACGCAGGATACTGCGCAGTCGCATGCGTACCCACCCGTCCACCTTTTCCATCGATGATTGGTAGGCGTGTTTGAAGTACTCGAACCAGCCGCGCAGCTTCTTGTTGATACATCGGATGATCTCGTCGAGACTGTGCCCGTTGCATCGTTTCGTAATCAACCGCACTCCTTCGTGTAGCTTCTTCATGCTCTTCGGTCGCGGTAAACGGATCAGTCGCGCTCGCGCCGCTGTCCGCTTGAACCGGAACCCAAGAAAGTCGAAGTACGCTCCAGCTTGCGTCATATCCACAATACGGGTCTTCTTGGGGTGCAGTGTCAGCCGCGCCCCTTCCATCCATTGCCGGATCAGGCTTAACGCTGCATCCGCCTCTACCGCTGTTCGACAGAGAATCACCATGTCATCGGCGTAGCGTGTGGACCGGAATCCGCCTTTCAGCAGCAGCCAGTCCAGCGGGTTCAGGTAGATGTTCGCCAGTAGCGGACTGATGACTCCGCCTTGCGGCGTGCCCTCCTCCGGTTCCCAGTGATCCGTCCCATCCAAAACCCCTTGCTTGAGAAACAACCGCATCAGGTCCAGCACCTTGCCATCGGATATCCGCTCCTCGATCTGCTTCATCAGCAGTCCGTGATCTATGGTGTCAAAGAAACTCTTGATGTCTATATCCACCACCTGCGTCCATCCTTCATTCAGCAACTGCTGCACTTCCCGCAGGGCATCCTTGCAGCCTAATCCTGGTCGAAAACCGTAACTATTGGCCGCAAACCCGGCCTCAAAGATCGGCTCCACGACCTGTTTGACTGCCCCATGCACCGTGCGATCCCTGACAGTCGGTATGCCCAGCGGCCGCTTTTCCGCGCTTCCCGGTTTGTCGATGTAGACCCGCTTTAGCGGTTGCGGCCGGTAGGTTCCCGTCTGCAATTCTTCCGCCACCTTCGCGATCTCCGTCTCCAACCGTTCCGCGTATGCCGCGACCCCTACATGATCGACTCCCGCCGATCCCTTGTTGGCCGCCACGCGGTCGAATGCCGCCCGCAGGTTGTCCTCCCGCCACACCTTATCAACCAAGCTGAACCATTTGCCTCCTCTTACCCCTCTTTCAAGGGTTGCCAGCATGCGGTCTGTCCAGACGCACGATTCCGCCCACGCCCATCGGGCGCGTACTTCTCCCGCTGGCCTAGTCCGGTTCGCACCGGACACTGACGCGGGGTCGCTGTTGCTTTCCGTGCTTCCGTCCATCGCCGCATCCATCTCCCTGCCGCCCTTCGCTCCCAGCGGTTTCCCGCCTTTCCTTGCTACTACGACGGCTCTGTCACTCCCGCCGAGTCTCTTTCCCGGCGGGCGATCCCCACTTCACGTACACAAACGTCCAACCGTTCTGTCTCCAACCACCCGACAGACTTCCCTCGCCGCTTTCCACCATGTTACAGCGCGAGGAACTCTGCGTCTCCGCTCCGGTTTGCCCGTGACTACTTGGGACTCTGGAGACGCTCTGGGCTTCGCCATTGGCTAGCAGGCTCGCCAGTCGTGCCTTGCCGAATCGAGTTCGTCATTATCCTACGGACCGGTTGTTCACATCCCGTTGCTCCCCACCCCGCCTCACGGCGGCGCAGTTACGTTCAGTTACATGCGGATACATGCCCGCACGACAGGGACTCTCACCCTGCTGTTTGTGTGCGCTCGTGGGCGCACTAGCCCCGGCCCGCCCCCGGGCCGAGGGCAGATTGCTATCCTGGGCCGGTACAAACTTTTGCGTGGCGG
>CAZWPN010000346.1:0-2137 GCA_964635275.1 uncultured Victivallales bacterium
GCCACGTACATGGGTAGGCACACCAGCATCGCGAGCACCCACATCGTACCGGCGAGCAAGTTCGGCCGAGTAGCGAACGAGGGAACCGCCCGCAAGGGGCTTCGCGCCAGGTAAGCGGCCACACCCATGACCGCGCAGATCAGCAACGCATTGACCAGCATGATCACCACTGAACGCTGCAAAGCCCGCCGCACAACGCTGCTGTGTTCCCGATATGCAATCCGATCCACCCACAATCCGTACAAGCTGAAATAGGCGGTGCACCGTCGGCACGTCGGGTTTTCCTCAATGGCCGATGCCAACCGGTCCGCACCCCGGATCAGGTACGGATTCAACAGGGTCGTCAGTATGGCTGCGCCGACACCCACCTGGTACACCAATTCGCCGGTCGCAGCGAGGGACACACCAAGGGCCGCGATGATGAAGGCAAATTCTCCGACCTGCGCCATGCCGGCGCCCACCCGAACCGACGTGGGCACATCGTGTCCGGTCAAGAGCGAGCCGACTGCATTCAGGATGAACTTGCCGCCGACCACCAGCGCCGTGGCGGCGAGCACCGGTCCCCAGTGCCGGAGCAACATGGCCGGGTTAAGCATCAGTCCGACGGCAACGAAAAAAACGGCGCCGAACATGTGATGCAGTGGATCTATCAGCGAGGCGAGTCGCTGGCCAGCGCGCGACTCGGAGGCTATCGCGCCCACCAGCACGGCGCCCAGAGCCAGGCTCAGCTCCAGCCGGGTGGCCGCCAGCGTCACGCCGAAACAGACTCCCAGCACGGAAAGGAGGAGTAATTCGTCGCTTTCCCGGCGGCTTACGAAGTTCAAGAAGCGCGGCAGCATGAGCAACCCACCTACGGTTACCGCCACCATGAACAGAATGAGCACCCAGAAGCGTGCGGCCAGGAACCCGGCGTCAAAAACGCCTGCCAGCGCCACGGCCGAAAGCACCGCAATCATCCCAACCGCCAGAACGTCTTCAACGACGGTAATCCCAACCACGACACCGGCGAACCTCTCGCGCGTCTTCCCGAGTTCACGGAGCGCTTTCGCCACAATGGTTGTGGAGGAATCGCATAACATTCCGCCCAGGAAAAGGCTCTCCACAGAAGACCAACCCAGCCGCTGCCCCAGCAGATAGCCCAGCCACACCATGACGGTCACGTCCAGAATGCCCGTCACTCCGGCAGTCATCCCAGCCTTGCGCAGACGCCGGAAGTTGAACTCCAATCCCAGCGAGAACATCAGGAAGATCACACCGAGATCGGCCAGGGTCCGTATAGCTGCTTCGTCCTTGATGAATGAAAAAGGAGGCGTGTGCGGGCCGAGGATCAATCCGGCCAGAATGTACCCCACCACTTTGGGTTGTCGCAGCCTGGCGCACAACAGAGCTGCGGCGCCGGCGGCGAGCAGAACCACGGCCAAGTCCTGTAGAAAAGTTCCGCTCTGCACGTTCAGTCACCGATCCGTCTGCCGGCGTTCTTGTCGATTGTCCTCGGCATGCGCTTTGAAAACCGTTTGCACAGTAGCACAGTCTGTCCGGAGAAACCACCGGAAACAGATCAAGACCGCCCGTCAGTCATGAAGGAGCGGCGCTTGTCGCTGCTTGTGGGCGGATGCAAGGTCCGCCCCTAAATACCCCTGCGAGACTGAGGGGTTACTCAAGACCGGCACACTCTGGTTGCCCACCATTCAGGGCATTGCATCCGGCGCGTCTCCGGCAAAGAAGACACTTGCCTTACGCGCCATGTCGACGCACAGTTGCCAAACAGTGATAGCTATGGAAGTTGGCGGCTACCGCATGCATTCGTCGAGGAATAGACCAATGAAAGGATACGCACCATGATAACGGAAGCTCGCTGCGACACGCATCGGCCAACATCAACGGTGCTCCTGCTGCGGGCGGCAGTCTTGCTCCTTGCAATAGCCACGGTGTCCGCACAGGATGAGATTCCTCCACCCAAGGATCAGGGCTTGATGTGGCTCGTCAGCCCGCTGTTCGGATACAACCGTGACGACCTTAAGCAGAGAGATCGGACTGGCCAGATTCAGGTATCGACCAAGACAGCCCCGGAGTACGGATTGTTCGCCATGGTTGCACATCCTCGTTTCGTAGTGAACGATTTCTTCTTCTTCACCGA
>CAZWPN010000347.1:0-2109 GCA_964635275.1 uncultured Victivallales bacterium
GGATTGTTGGGCGTTGGATGTTGGGCGTTGGGCGTTGAAATGAATTGAAGTTATAAACAAGCGGCGGGGTAGTTACAATCCGATGTGGGGACTTGCTTCGTCTGGTGTTGCAGGATACGGTTGAAGGCGCATGTTGGTCCATCATTCCTTTAGTGGCCATGTTTTCGTTAGTTTCTCGTATGGTTGTTCTGTATACGGAACAAGATAGTAGCTTGTCACGAAATGCGCAAGGCTTGGTGGCTGTCCGTCAGCCCCCAATACCATCATTTGGCGGCAAAAATGATAAGTGGTGTAGTACCACTGTTCGTCGGACGCTCGGCCGACGAACAGTTCAGAAAACTCTGTGCCTTGCTTGTGTGTTGCCGATCGGTAAATAATCCATTCACCATTGGTCATTACGACCAAGTCGGGCGATATGAAATGTCTCCCCAGTTCGTCCTCTGGGGTTGCGTGCATTGATTCTATTGCGCCCACGATCCAATTGGTTTCGCTTGAAAGGGCTCTGATTTCAGCAACGCTACGCTCAAGCCACTGGGAATGCTGCTGATTAAGAATATGCGTTATGATCCGCCACCCCATGGCGACGACAACGATGATGCAGAATAGTATCCATAGAATGAGTTTTGCTATTTTCATTATCTCTGAACGGTGCCGTTAAGTTTCGGCGCGGAACGCGACGTAAACTTAACGGCGTGTTGGGCTCGTTTCATCTCAGATTCAGCGTCATTGCCACGAAGGCCAGCGGCGGAAGCTGGCCGAGGATTCTGCCATTCCTGACCGCCAACCCGCTGAATTCCCGCGCGCAGACGGCTGACCGATTGTCGTAGGAGTTCACAAGCTTCGGATCATTTCCGGCGACGATCTCCGCGGATTCGATAGCGTCGACCGTCGCGTCGGCAATATTCACCGTCAGGTCCATGTCCCGATCCAGGCTGCGGTTCGTGAGAAAGACCTTCAGTTTCTGTCTGTCAAGGATCGCGCTGGCGTCAACGAATGCGGCCCCGCCGTTGGTCTTGCCTTGGTATGACGGACCGTCCACCGCCACGCGCAACGCCGTGCCCTGCCTCCGCTTGGCAAACATCTCGAACGGATAGAATATGCTCTGGATCAGCATGTCGTCGCCCCTGGTCAGGATCGGCGCGATGACATTGACGATTTGCGCCAGGTTGGCGATCTTCACGCAGTCGGCGTGCCGCACGAAACTGTGCAGGAACCCGGCGACCACCAGGGCATCTTCGAGGTTGTATGCCTCCTCGATCAGATGCGGCGCTTGCTTGCCCGCGCCATCCATCTGCATGTTCTTGTACCAGACGTTCCACTCGTCAAAGCACAGGTATGCGCGATTCTTGCTCTTGCGCCGGGCCTGTACGAAGCGGCAAACGGCATCCATCTCTTCGATCTGCCGATCAATACCGTTGGACACTGCCAGATAGTCGGCCGTGTCGTTGGCCTGGTTGCCGACATAGCGGTGCAGGCTGACATAGTCCGCCAGGTCGCCGAGATGTTCGAGAACCTGGCGGTCCCACTCCATGTAGGTCGGCATACCGGTACCGCAGGAGCCACAGGCCACGACCTCGATGGCTCTGTCGGTGTCCTTCATCATCTTTGCAGCCTGCTGGGCGCGAATGGCGTACTGATCGGCCGGAACGTGCCCGAGTTGCCAGGCCCCGTCCATCTCGTTGCCCAAGCACCACAACTTCACCGCATGCGGCTCGCGGGAACCGTTGGCTATGCGCATATCAGCATAACGCGTCCCACCGGGGCAATTGCAGTATTCCACCCAGTTGCGCGCCTCTTCCGGCGTGCCTGTGCCAAGATTCGCCGTTAGCATCGACGTCCACCCCATCCGGCGGCAGAGCGCAATGTATTCGTCCGTGCCGAACTGGTTGGTCTCAATGCTCTGCCAGGCGAGTTCACGGACCGTCGGGCGCTTGTCCTTCGGTCCGATTCCGTCCATCCAGTGGTAGCCGGAAGCGAAGTTCCCGCCGGGATAGCGCATTGCTGTCATATCCAGCCGCTTGAGCGCGGCCAGCACGTCCGTGCGGCACCCATGTTCATCGGCGTGACGGCATCCCGGTTCGTATACGCCCTCGTACACCGCCCTCCCCA
>CAZWPN010000348.1:0-2098 GCA_964635275.1 uncultured Victivallales bacterium
CCCTCCACTACAAGGACCTCGTCAATCCGTCCGCCGATAGGCGCCTTGATCTCCAACCGGTTGCGCGGCTTCACGACGCCGGTGGACTCGATGGCCGCCTCCATGCGCTGCCGGCGGAATTCCACCGGCTCGTACGTGGCGCCTCCATTGGTGTTGGCGTTCCACTTCCTGTACCCGAACAGCCCGCCACCCAGCAGAACAACAACAGCGCCTGCCAGAAACAACCATTTTGTCATCATCTGCCTCCCGATTCCGCGGGCGTGGCGTTGAATGCTGCGCCGCCGGTCACCCGATTCCAGGCCGCCTCTGCCAGCATGCCACCCCGCTGGCGGTCAAGCAGGCTTTTGCGCCTGCCGATCACATCGCTCTCAATAAGATCCCAGTTGTCGAAGGAAAGCAACCCGTCGCCATACTGCTGGCGCGCGATTTCCGCACGGATACCCGCCGCTTCGAGATAGGTCCTCTGCACCGCCACGGCGTCTACTGCATTGGTGAAGGCAAGCCATGTTTCCGCCAGATCACGCGCTCGGTGGTCCCGCGTATCCGCCAGGTTGGCCTCCGCCTCCCGGAGCGAGGCCTCGGCCCTGCGCACCTGCGCAACATTGCGCCCGCCGGACCAGAAGGGAAACGATACTCGCAGCCCGACCGACCACTGGTCGTCGCGGAACTCGTCCTGGTTGCCGCTGCGGCCGGCCCCGGCACTCGCGCTGGCCTCAGGCAGATAGCCGCTGCGCGCCACTGCCCACTGCGCGCGAGCGGACTCCACCGACGCCAGCGCGGCCGCGTATTCCGGCGTGCGCTGCGCGGATCTTGTCCACTCCTGCGCCTCGGGCACATCCCCGGTAGCCAGAAGCCCCTTCGCCTTCACCATCGCCGGCGCCCCGCTCATCCCCATTGCTTCAAGAAGCGTCCGGCGCGCGATGATGACCTGCCGCTCCGCCTGCCGAAGGTCGGCGGATGCCTCGTTGAGCGTGGCCTTGCTCATCGCCAGAGAGCCCTTGTGCTCCCGCCCGCCATCGTAGCGAAGATTGACCAGCTCCGTATTGTCCCGCCGCCGCTTTTCGATGTCGCGAAGCACATCGACCTGCTCCTGCGCATAGAGCAGCGACACAAAGGCGCTGCGAAGCTCGTAGGTCAACTGGGCGCAGTTCCCCGCGGCCGTCGCCTCGGTGCGGTCTTGCGAGGCCCTGGCGGAGCGGACGTTGGCGGTGTTGCGGCCGCCCGAGTAGAGAGATTGCTCGACCTGCACATCGGCGCCGTAGCTCGTATCGCTGCTGCTCACTCGTCCGGATCGCTCTGTGTATTTAGCGGAAGCGCCGGCGGACAGTTGGGGGCGAAGGGCGGCGCGCGCCACATCGGTGTCGGCGCGAGCCGCCTCAATCTGTGCCCGCGCTGCCGCCAGGGCGGGATTGTGTTGGGCGGCGAGCTTGACGCAATCGCTCCATGTCACTTCCGCCGGCGGTTCGGCCGCGATCAGCGGCCCCGTCAGTGCCGAAAGAAGGACGATAAGCACAGCGCGGCTAAGGAGACTCATGGCGCGCCTCCGCCGGCGCGGTAGGTCGGCCCTCGACCAATCCCGATCCTGCCCGCGCACGCTGCCGCCGCATGGCCTCTCGAAGCGCGGCCATTTCATCATCGTTCAGCTTCCCGTCGGCATTCCGGTCGTACTCCTCCAGGAGCGCCTGAATCCGGGCATCGTTCCTGATGCCGGACACCGCGGCGACGGCATTGCTGGTTGTCCCGCGGCTGGTCCGCGCTTCGCTGCCGTTGGTTTTGCGCCGTTGATCCCTTGCTTGACGCATAGTCGCCAGTTCCTCTTCCGACAACTTGCCGTCACCGTCCTTGTCGTACCTGCCGAGCAACTCGGCGCGCCGGCCCGGGTCCGGCGGCGGCCCCTGGGCCTGACTGACCGTTGCAGCCCCGACACATCCCGCCACGGCGAGCACCAGCACGTTCCGGATTATGTGCATCCCGTTCTCCCAAGTCGGCTACAAGTGATTACTGTCACCTCATATACAACGTCCAGAGACGCCATCTTATTGTCCGGTTTGTTTCCCGGCTCGCTCGGAGAGCTCGCCCTACCCTGCTCCGCGCGACC
>CAZWPN010000349.1:0-2086 GCA_964635275.1 uncultured Victivallales bacterium
CGATGGATCTGCCCATATCGAAAGACAACAACTTCGTCATAACTGCTTGTCCATGTCAAAAAGCACGTCCGGCACCGGCTTGCCGGTCGTGGCGTCTTTGAATTGCACCCGGACGCCTTCCGCCTTGGTAGCTCCGGCCCTATTCGACCGCCACTCCACTACGACGGTATTGGCCCCCTTGAGGAGGCGAAGCGGCTTGGAGCGTTTCTCTTTCTGCTGACGCGAGTCGAACGCCAGCTTGTCGTTGACCCAGACGCTGAGGAAGAACGACGCCGCACCTTCCTTCGGTGGGTCCAGCGACATTTCCTCGCCGTCCGCATTAACCGCGCGCACGTCGAGAATTGCATCCGCCTCAACGGCGGCAATGGCGCGTGTGGCCCCGATGACCTTGGAATCCATCGTCTTCAGCGGGCCCGCCTTTCCGAGCGTGACCGCCGAACCGCCAGTCACCGATGTCCACCCCTTGGACGGAGATGCAAGGGTGAAGACATCGCCTGCCTCGGATAAGACACCGCCGCTCATGCCCTCCAAGAGCTTCATCGAGTCATCGCCATCTCCCGCCATCTTGGCTTCCGCTTGGATCGGCCGTCTGATCCACCATCGTGATTGCGTCTGCAGTTCAACGGATGTCTCGAAGGGCAGCGCCGCGCTGTTACCGATGGTTACGCGATACGGAATGCGGCACGACCCATCCTGCGGGAACGACTGCCGCGGCACGGGGAACACGGCGGCACCCACCCCATCGGCCGCCACCGTAACACTCCGGTTCGTCTCGGCCAGCCTGACGCCCGTCGGCGACATGCGGATCGCCAGGGTAACCGCGCCCGGCGTGGCATTGGTGACACGCAGCGTCACCTCCCCACCTTTCAGGGAGTCAACGGCAGGCTTACCGCCCGCGGGAGGTCCCATCCTCAACGCGACCGTCTGTTCGGCCAGCACGACACCGCCCGCCCCCTCGATACGGACCGGCAGGAACATGCCCCGGCGTACGGCGCCCGTCACGGTCTGGCTGCTCACCGCCATCAGGATCTTGAACGGCGTAACGGCCTTCGGCGCCGCGCTGATGAGACGCGACGCGGCGCCTTCCGGGAAGCACGCCTCGGGCAGCGTCGACGCCAGCGCGACCTTCAGCGGCTTGTCGTCGGTGTTGTTGAAGCGGCCCGAGAGATGCAGCAGGGCGATGTCGTATCCCGTCAGGTTGGGCAACGCGTCCAGGGTCAGCGGCGATTCCTGGTCGCCCTTGACCGGCGCGGTCCGCACGGCGCGCGCGCCGTAGCGGCCGGTCCGACAGGCATCGATCCGTCCAAAGTTCATGCGGTTCAGGTCCTCCACGGCGACCCAGTGGCCCACCGTGCCATATCCCCAGAGGCGCCAGATGCCGCCGTAGTACCACTCCCCGAAGCAGGTAGCCGGAGCCCCGGGCGGAATATCCGGCGAACCAGTTCCGTGATCCCCCACGAAATTCACCCCTATGCCCGGCTGTTTCATACCGGGATTCGCCGTTTCGTTCTGGATGAGCGTCGGCCACTCCTGCACACAACCGCTGAGGCTCAGCTCACGAATTCCCCAATACGACGCACCGGGAACTGCCGCCGGCCCGCCCTGAGCGGAGTCGAAGGGGGCACATGTAGCCGGCTTCCATGCTTCCGCCGCGCTCGCCACGGCACGCGGCCCGCGACAGGCCTTCTCATACTCCAGGTTGGTCGGCATGCGCAGCCCGGCCCAGGAAATATAGCTCTGAATGTCGCTCAGACAAAGCAGGTTGCATCGCCGGTCCGGCACATCGGCCCGGAACACCCCCGCCTCATTCGTGGTGATGGTATAGCCGTTGAAGTTGTAGAAATCGGGGTGGAAGTAGCGGGGATTTTCCATCGCCATGATCCCGGAGCGTCCCGCGTTATATTTCAATGACCGTATGGAATTCAGGAAGTCGGCATACTCCCCCTGCGTGATCGAGTACTTCATGCAGTAGTAGGCCGAAAAACCGTTTGGCCACGAGTCGTTGAGCGGCACGGTCTCCGGTCCCGACTTCAGGTGACCGCCCGGCTTGGTCGCATCGGGCGTGCTGATGACCGTCAGCGCGTGT
>CAZWPN010000350.1:0-2067 GCA_964635275.1 uncultured Victivallales bacterium
TCCATAGGAGGCAATTGGCCCGTCTAGTAGATAAAGATACAACTCAGTAGGTGGCTTCAGGTCATGCCTGCCTGAGCGCTTACCAATTAAGGAGGAAAGTCCGTATGCAAGACTCCGCACATTCACCCTCGACCGCCCACCATCAATCTGGGTTAGCTCAGACTTCAGTCACAAATGAGGCATACTCGTCTGGTGTGTCTTGGGCGGCAGTAATTGGTGGCGCATTTGCGGCCGCCGCGTTGTCGCTTATTCTGCTTGCGTTGGGCGCCGGAATTGGTTTGTCCTCGGTTTCGCCATGGTCGAACGTTGGCGCCGCGGCCTCGACGATCAGTGCGGCAGCCATCGTCTGGTTGATTGTTATGCAAATCATAAGCTCGTCTATGGGTGGATATCTGTCAGGCCGACTGCGCACGAAATGGGCCAGCATTCACACGGACGAGGTGTATTTCCGTGATACCGCGCACGGGTTTCTGGCCTGGGCCGTCGCCCTGGTGCTCACGGCGGCTTTCTTGACGTCCGCCGCCAACGACATGGTGGGCGCAACAGCATCCGCTGCAGGCGGGGCCGGGATCGCAACAGGCGTTCATGCCGATGGACGGGAGCTGGATTCCAATGGGTATTTTGTAGATGCCTTGTTTCGTTCCGAAAGTGCAAAGCCAGACTCGAATGGTGCCTCGGTGCGCGGCGAGGTCGGACGCATTTTTGCGCAATCTCTTCGGCTGAGGAATGTTCCGGCGGCGGACAAGAGCTATCTAGCCCAGCTAGTAGCCACAAGAACGGAACTTAGCCAACCCGATGCTGAGAAGCGGGTGTCGGATGTTTTTGCGGGGGCTCAACAAGCTGCAGATACCGCCCGCAAAATGATAGCGCACGCATTGTTGTGGGTATTCCTTGCTCTGTTGATTGGCGCGTTTTGCGCGAGTTTCGCCGCGACTATTGGGGGTCGGCAAAGAGATCATGTAGTAATTGTGTAGCTGTTCTCTCGGGTTCTGATACAAGTTTCATTAAGGAGGCTTCCGATGCGTTCAATCTTGCTTTTGCTGCTCGGCGTGCCCATTCCCATCGTCATTTTGATCGCGTTGTTCATCCGGTAGTTATCAATCAACCTGAGCCGCCGGGTGTCAGGGGTGTACCTGGAAAGCAGAATGTGCCGCACGATGTTCCGCTTTTCCATTTGCCGATATTCGCGACGCGCGCTCCTACGAGAGGTGAACCTGCAGACGATCCGGGTGCTCATGAATCACAAGAGCATCTACACCACCGTAGTGTATCTCCACACGCAGCATGCGCAGTTGAGTGTCCCAGGCAACGGGATCGCTCTAAAGAATGAACGATAGTCAACCTCCTATGATGAAACAGCCCGAAAGCAGTAGACAGGCTGCAACCAACATCAGGAGCACAACTATATTAAGAAGGTTCTTTCGCAGTCTCATGAACTCGCCCGTCTTCATGTGATCACTCCTTAGCGGCATTGTGTGACCATGCCGAATGTTCGCCTTATCCGTGCCTCAAATCCGACCCGTAAGAACCAGTATGAGCAGGACTAGAACCACGAGCCCCAGCCCACCACTTGGATAATAACCCCAGTTCTTGCTATGAGGCCATGTGGGCAATGCGCCCACCAGAAATAGTATCAACAGAACCAACAGGATTGTTCCGATCATGGTCCCCCCCCCCCCACTGAGCCTTTGTTCCTAGACCAACGTGTCAGCGGCCGGTCTTGGTTACGCGTTTACTCGTGTTTGCGCTCGTCATTCCGTTCTATCTTGTACAACTTCCCTCACTTGCCCGGAATATGTGCTGCCCACTCTGGTTTGTCTTTCGCTGAGACAAATGTCTTGCCATCCGGTCCCAGCCACCCTTGTCTCTCCGAAATCCACGAATAGCCGCACGAGGCAGGAGTTCATCCATCTGAGTTAGGCTTAGTTGTTGCAGGCTGAGCCGCCGGTTTGGCGACCGGTTTGGCGATCGGTGGCACGACAGGCGCGACAACGGGTGGCACGACAGGCGCGACAACCGGTGGCACGACAGGTGCAACAACCGGTGGCACGACCGAAAGAGCGACTC
>CAZWPN010000351.1:0-2050 GCA_964635275.1 uncultured Victivallales bacterium
ATGCGAGCCCTTGGCGCCAGGTGATTGGCAGTAGCCGACGACGTGAGGAGGCGGATGCAGAGCACCACGGCCGGCGATCTTCGGGCCTACCGGCGGAGGACCGCCGGCTCCAAGGCCTGATTGGAAACCCCCGAGTCGGGCCGGACGGGACGAACGGATCCTGGCACGCCTCCCTCCCCCGTGGCGCCGGTATCCGACCGGCGCAGTCCCCGGCAGGCCGCCTGCCGCAGCGTGGGACGGCCACGCCCTTGGCGGGCGCGGCTGCGCGTGGCGGTACGCACGCGGCGGATTACCATGTGGGTTGATGCGAGCCCTTGGCGCCAGGTGATTGGCAGTAGCCGACGACGTGAGGAGGCGGAAGCCGCCGGGCGGATGCAGGCGTTCCGCGGCGGGCGACCTTCGGGCCTACCGGCGGGGGACCGCCGGCTCCATGAACTGCGGCGAGCTCCGCGCACTATTCGCCTGTTACTGATGCTCCGTCCGTCACACTCACCGCTACCTTGTGAATGGAGTTGATCTTCCCCTACTGCGGCGGTTCCGCGCGGGTCGTCCAGTAGCCCTTCTTGTGTTTGCGCGCCGCATGTTCGGCCTCAAGGAAGACCCGATAGAGAGGGTAGTTTGTATCGGAATGATCAACTAGCAATTCTCCGTTCGAGATGTGAACCATTTGCGGCATGATGTAGCTCAGGTTCTCAAAACCTTTCGGCATCCCGACATAGACCTGATTAGCTGGACTGTACACCACAGCCGCAACCTGATTCGATGATAACTCAACAATCGTGCTCTTAAGTAAGTATGCGCCTAAATCTTCAGGGTACGAGCCTTTGACAATATTGTCGTATTCGCCTCCCAACCCTCTGCATCCTCGCAAGAGCAGTTCAGACCTCATACCGTGTCTGAGAATGATCATCTTCACAGCCGTCACCCGCTCGATGATCTTATAGGGGCCGGCTAGTCTCCCTTCATCCCTTTTGTCGAGAACATATCCGTCTCTTTCGGGACGAAAACGCTCGCCGAGCGTCGGCCCGAGAATGCCTCGGCAGCCAACTACGGCCACGGCAATAAGCACCACCAGAGTCATCTTCTTCATGCTCAGTGTCCGATCACTTTCTTCGCCGCGGTTCGGAAGTACTCCTTGGCTATCGCGTCAAAGGGATCGCCTGGATCATCTTCGATGAGATGGGCCTTCACGTACGTTTCGAAACCGTGTACATATTTCCGATCCACGACCTTCCAATGAATATCCTTCTTGTGCCGCAGCCAATCCATGCCTGCGCCTCCGGCAACGAAGTCCTTCCATTCGCCGGGAGACTTGTTACCAAAATGCTGGACCCTCGCTCTGTTGGTGAACATGTAACTGCCCGCCCCGAATGTTCGTGCCCGGACATACAGGAGTTCCGCGTCTGTCAGATTATCCGTGATTGTAACGCCGTGAATTGCTCCTTCACTGTGCATCCAGCCGTAGACCATTGCGTCCGGAACTGTCTTTCTTCTTTCCTTAACGGCGCTGATTGCCGTTCCATACAAGTGCGCGGTGTGCTGGTAAGTCGGTTCCACCCTGCGGACAAGAGGAACCTTCTCAACGCCCGCCACGACCACATCCGCAGCCACTCCTGCCACGTTCAAGACGAAACCTGCGCCTTCAACGGCACCTCCGATCACATTGCCGATCTGTTCTGCCGGGTTCCAATTCAGACCGTTACGCCCAATCGTTGCCCCGAGACCCTTAATATCACTACCGAGCCGTCTGAAAGTGGGATTCCATGCGGCAGCAACAGGAACACCGAGAGCCTTCTCCAATAGCAGCCTGCTTTCCTCGCGATCTGCAGACGTGTTCGCGATTCCCGGATTGTAGATATGCCGATCCCTTTCAGCGAGATGTGCGTATGTTCTGTGAACTTCTTCCTGTGTGTAGTCTTCCTCAATCCAGTCCATCCATTCGATCGGCCCCACGAGGTCATTTCCATACGCCTTCAGCCCGAGAGGATCGGTCTTGTTCACGGGATCGTTGCGGCAGAAGGCGGTCAGGTTCAGGCCGCCTTCCTCGCCG
>CAZWPN010000352.1:0-2048 GCA_964635275.1 uncultured Victivallales bacterium
TACCGGTACACAGACGCCACCCTCGACGAGGTGCGGATCTCCAACGTGGCCCGCTCAACCAACTGGCTATGGGCAGAGTTCATGAACATGGGCAGCAATGCTCTGTTCCAGACTTACGAGGAGCGCAGTCAGGCAGCCCCGCTCACCGCCATCGCAGTATCCCCCACCACGCTCCTCCTCGCCGAGGGGGGGGGATCCTCAGCATACGCCATGCAACTGTCCGCCAACCCGGCGGCATCGGTGACCGTCACGGTCTCTGCGGCGGCTTCCTCCATGACCATCTCGCCGACAACACTGGTATTCGACGCATCCAACTATGCCACCCCGCAAACCGTCACCGTGAGCATTGCTGACGATGACTTGGCCAGCGGCGCCCGGACGAATACCCTTCTGCACCGGGTCAGCAGTCCTGCCCCGAGTTGGAACAATGTGCAGGCGTCCAACGTCACCGTGATCATCTCTGACAACGACATCTCCGGTCTCTGGGTTTCCACCAACGCTGTTCTTCTCTCCGAGTCCGGCGTCTCGAACAGCATCGCCCTTCGCCTGCAAAGCCAGCCACGGTACCAGGTAACCGTGACCCCCCAGGGGCTCGGCTCCGATGACGTCACCATCACTCCCCAGCAGCTCCTGTTTACCACCAACAACTGGAACACGGCGCAGATCCTGTGGTTCAAGGCCATCGCTGACGGTAAGGCCGAAGGAATTGAAGAGACCCTGTACAGCTTCTCTTTCCAGTCGGAAGACGCACTCTACGGGGGGATTGCCGGCACTTCAGTCACAGTGACCATCGAGGACGGCAACCTTATCGAGGTATCCCTCTCCACCAATGCGCTCACGGTCGAGGAGGGCGGAGGGGCTGTCCAGTACAGCTTATCGCTGCTCAGCCGCCCCGACTACATGGTGGTACTCGACGTCTCGTCTCCAGGCGGGCAACTTAACCTGAGCACCAACCAGCTTCGATTCAGTCCCACCTCATGGTACGTCGCGCAGACGGTTGTGGTTTCCGCCGTGGATGATGTGACCACCGAGTCCAGCCCCATGCCAGTGATCCTCTACAATTCCGCCTTCAGCTACGATGCGCTTTACAGCGGCCTCGGGGCAAATCTGACAGTCTGGGTCGGGGACAACGACTCGCTCCTCACCCTTCTCACCCCGGACGATAGCGCCTCGGAACTCGGTCCGGCCTTCGGGTATTTCCGCATCGTACTCGCGCAGGCCCTGCCAACTGCAACGCTTGTTGATTTTGCCATCGGCGGTAGCGCATCGAATACGGTTGACTACCTCAGCAACAGCGACCTGCCGCTGCCAACCTCCGTCGTCATACCGGCTGGGCAGACCAATTTCGATGTATTTGTCTATCCGATACCAGACGACGTGGCTGAAGGAGTGGAAACAGTCACACTGACAGTGACCAATGCCGGCACGCAAGTCGGTTCGCCAAGCAACGGCACCATCTACATTACTCCGCTGCCCATTGATACATGGAAGATCCTGCACTTCGGCGCGAACGCCAATTCGCCATCGGCCGCCGATGGCGCCGACTACGATGGGGACTGGATACGAAACCTCGTCGAGTACGTCCTCGGACGAAATCCGACGGTCTCGAACAGTGCGCCGGAATTTGCCTTCGCGCTGGAGCAGACAGTCACAGGCACTTACGCCACCGTCACCTACTGGAAGACGAACTACATGCCGGACGCATCGCTCCACGTCCAGGCGACAACGAACCTGTCCGGACTGATCTGGTTCGGCGGTACATCCATCGGCTACAGCGAGATCGGAACGTCCAACGGGTTAATCAACATGAAGGCGCGGATCTTGAACCCGGCACACTCGAACACAACCTTCGAGGCGATCCGCCTGAAAGCAACCCGTCCGCCCGCGTTAGAGTAAAGTGTTGGGTAGTGTCCAGAATCGTGCGCACTTTAGTCCGAAGTTCCAGCGTCTTTGACACGCTCTCTACACGCGCAACTTATTGTCCATCAAAACGATGGGACTGGCGTTACGGCTGTTTTTCCGTTCCGTTTACTGGGCACAATTGATTG
>CAZWPN010000353.1:0-2040 GCA_964635275.1 uncultured Victivallales bacterium
CAGGACGTGCTCCCGCGCATACCACTTGACCAGCTTGAACGACTCGATCAGAGCGCTCTGAAAACGCGCGGTCTCCACCGGCAGATAGTACAGGACCGCAAAGAGCCCGATCAGCCAGCCCAGAATCTTCAGTTCTTTCTTGCTTCCTTCGTTCATGTCTCACTCTCCTCTCATCAACCTGTCACTTCTCTTCGCTGCTGCCCTGAAAACCTCCATCGCGCAGTCAAGCGCGGCCAGCACACAGGGGTTTGCCAGTCGAAAGAAGACCCTCTGCCCATCTTTCCGCGATTCGAGGATGCCGGCCGCCCTCAGCCATTCCAGGTGCCGCGACATCGTGGATCCATCCACATCGGAAACGCGGCGCAACTCCATCACACATTTCTCGCCCGACCGCAACACATCCACCAGAAGGATCCGTGTCGGATGGGCCAGTGCCTTCAGAACCTGCGAACGTGCTTTGGCCTCTTGGTAGTTCATTGCTGTCCCGCGCTTCATTTTGCCTCGTGTGCGCGCCTGCCGACCATTCGGTCAAGGCCGCTCAACCCTTCGCCAGCTTTGCGTGCCGTTTGGCCTCGGCCCGGATCACCCCCATCGTGCAATCGAACACGTTCAAGATGCAGGGCGTTTGCAGTTTCAGATAACAGCGAACCCCTTCCCGGCGCTCGCTCACGATCCCGACATTCTTGAGTGCCGTCACGTGCCGCGAGAGCGTCGACTTGTTCATCCGGAACATCGGCTGTATCTCACACATGCACCGGTCGCCCCGACTCAACTCATCCACGATCTTCAACCTCACCGGACTCGACAGCGCCTTCATGACCCGCGCCCGCGCCTTGAACTCTTCTGTATTCATGGGGGAAACTATAGCGCATGGTTGCGCAACAGTGCAACAAGATAGTTGCGACACCCCCGCGTCATACGGGGGGTATGCGTTTCTAAGGGGGTGGGTGCTCACCCGAGGCGGATCACTAGGCGATTCGGCGCAGTGCCAATGGTGGCTTTACGCCACGGCTGCCGGTGCCGCTTCCGTCTGCGCTAACCGCGCGGCAACCCATTCCTTCACCTGTCGCATCAAAACCACGGCGGCATCGCGCTGTTTCTCCCAATTCTTCCCCGTCATGCCGTCCAGTGTCTTCAACGCCTTTTCCAGCAATTCGCCCGGTCCGGCATCAACATCGTATGTCGCGCCGCCATCCTTCGCCGCCTCCTCATCCTTGCCGCTTGTCAGTAATGCCGGGAGGGCATCCGCCAGCGCCGCCCGCACCTGGTCTTGCCCGGGGCGGAAGTAGTGCGTGGTTACAACCTCGACGGTTCGGTGTCCGCTGATCCGCTTGACCGTCTCGATCGGCACGCCGCGGGTCAGTGCCTCCGTGATCCAGGTGGTCCGGAGGGAGTGGAAATCCTTCACGGACGCCTTGCGCATCCCATGCGCCCGTTTGGCGTGGATGTCCGCATCCTTGAACCCGGCATCGTCAAACGCCTGCCGTAGCCGCCAGGTGACGCCCTGCTGGTTGTGCAACTGCATCGCGGCCGTCTCGGGCCAGACATACCCGCTCTGGCCGTCCGCCTGCTTCTTGGCAAGGGCCAGTTCGCGCATGAGGGCCTCGTAGATCGGGATGCAGACCGTTTCCCCGGTCTTGCTGGTCTTGACCGTGATGCTGGGGTTTGGCCCCTGCATGTTCACGTCATCCCACTTCAACAGGCAGCAATCGCCCCGGCGCATGGCCGTGCTCAGCCCGCAAACGATGATCGGCCGGCAGAAATCGTCCTTTTTGACCGCATCCAGCAACGCCTTGACCTCCACCATCGTCAACGGCCGCCGGTGGACATGGTGTTCCTCGTGCGCCTTGATCCCGTCGAAGGGGTTCCGGAGGACCCCATACTCCACCTGGAGGAACTTGAAAATGGCCTTCATGCGCTTCAGGGAGTCGTTCCACGTCTTCGCCGCCATCTTCCGGTCGGCTTCCGTCTCCATGAACCCACGCGCCATCTCGCGGGTCACCTGGGCCGCTTCCACCAATTCCGCGTGTTCCTTCTGGA
>CAZWPN010000354.1:0-2037 GCA_964635275.1 uncultured Victivallales bacterium
TTGTACGGGTACGGCTATCTCGAAGCGGTCAAGGCGGTGTTTTGTGAGCCGTAATAGTCGACCGAACTGGAATGATGAAGAGGATACTGGCGCATAACAGGAAAGAAAGAGGCACCATGCTAAAGCAACTTGACCTGAACGGTACGTGGCGGGTACGGTGGACGGATGGGCAGCGGGGGCGTGCCGAATACGCGAACCGTGATGAAACCGACGAGGCGCGCTACATCAACTCCCAGGTGCCGGGCGAGATCCATCTGGATGTTTGGAAGCAAGGGTGGATCAAGGATCCCTACGTGGAAACCAACTGCCTGGCTGCCCGCTGGGTGGAGGAGTGCATCTGGAGCTACCGGCGCTTCTTCAACGCGCCGCGCGAGGCGCTCAAGGGGCGCGCGTGGCTTCATTTCGAGGGTCTCGACCTCGCCGCCACCATCGTCCTGAACGGACAGGAGATCGGGAAGCACTGCAACTCGTTCCACCCTTGCCGGATCGAGGTCACGGGCAAGCTGAAGCCGGGCCGCAATCTCGTGACCGTCCATGTCGATGGCGGACTCTTTCATGCGGCGGAGAAGCCCGTCGAAGGCTGGGGCGTGGGGTTGGACTCCAAACTGCACAAGCGGCATTGGCTGCGGAAGCCGCAGTGTCAGTTCAGTTGGGACTGGGCCCCGCGCCTCATCAACGTCGGCATCACCAAGCCGGTCCGTCTGGAGTGGACCGCGGATCCGGTGCGCCTGGACCAGTTCGTTCCGCTGGTTGATCTGTCGGCCGACCTGAAGACCGGCAGCGTCCGGGCGCGGCTGTTTGTCGAAGGGCTTACGGACAAGCCGTGCCGGGGCAAGTTGACCGTGGAGATTCCCGAGGCGCGGCAGAAGACGACCGTGGATGTGGAGTTGAAGCTTGGGCTCAATCCTGTCGAAGCGCGTGTCGATGTCGCCAACCCCGAGCTCTGGTGGCCGGTGGGCCATGGACGGCAGGAGCGGTACACGGTCCGTGTGTCGCTCACGGTCAACGGCAAGCGGATCGGCGAGCGAGCGGCCCGGATCGGCTTCCGCCATGTGCGCATCAACCAGGAGCCGCACCCGGACAAGGGGCGCTACTTTATCGTCGAGGTCAATGGCCGGAAGATCTTTCTCAAGGGCGGCAACTTTGTGCCGGTGGACATGATCTTCCCGCGGGCGGACCGCAAACGCTACGACAAGGTCACAGACCTGGCGCTGGAAGCCAACTTCAACATGCTGCGCGTGTGGGGCGGGGGACTCTATGAGTCCGACGACTTCTACGAGCTCTGCGATGAGAAGGGGATTCTGGTCTGGCAGGAGTTTATCTTCGCGTGCGCCAAGTACCCAGTGCAGGACGAGGCTTTTCACAACAGCGTCAAGGATGAGGCCCGATTCAACATCCGGCGGCTCGCTCAGCATCCCAGCCTGGTGGTCTGGTGCGGCAATAACGAGATGGAATGGGGCGCCTGGGGATGGGGGTATGATCGCGGCGTGGTGCACCCCGACCACGCGTTGTTCCACCTGACGCTCCCGCGTTTGATGTCCGAGGAGGACCCTGGGCGGTTCTATCAGCCCAGTTCGCCCTATTCGCCGGACGGGCTGTTTCCGAATGCCGATGAAGCGGGCGATCAGCATCCGTGGACCATCGGCTTTGCGAACACCGACTTCCGCGAATACCGCAAGATGTCCTGCCGTTTCCCGAACGAGGGCGGCATTCTGGGGCCCACCTCGCTGCCCACGATGTTGGCCTGCCTGCCGAAGGATCAGCGCTATGTGCAGTCCTTCGCGTGGCAGGTGCATGACAATTCCATCGATAGCCAGGGCGAGCCCAGCTATCCGGACCAGATGATCGCGCAGTGGCTTGGCAAGGACGTCCGGAAGATGAGCATCGAGGAGTTCACCTACTGGGGCGGCCTGGTGCAGAGCGAAGGGCTGCGCGAGTACTGCGAGAACTTCCGGCGCCGGATGTTCGACTCCGCCTCGGCGATCTTCTGGATGTACAACGACTGCTGGCCCGCGACCCGGAGCTGGACCATCGTGG
>CAZWPN010000355.1:0-2026 GCA_964635275.1 uncultured Victivallales bacterium
GCCTCCTCCGCGTACGGCCGCAGATCTCGAGGACCGCCTGCCGGCGACCGTCGCGCGCTGAGCAACGGAATTCGGACGCCGTAGACCGCATCGTAGTGGGCGGGGAAGAAACGCGCCCGCCCGCCACCCGGACGGAACGTGATCTCGCCGAAAGTGATGCGGCTCCCCGCCGTCACGTTCAGGTCGATCCGCGCGAAATCGAATTCCGATGAGAGACAGGCGGCCAAGCGAAGCATCTCTTCGAGGCAAGCCGGTCCCTCCAAGGGTGTCGGATCCGGATCGTTGAAGACGCCGAAGGGGCAGGGAATCCAGTCGCAGTCGAACAATCGATAGACCCGGCGCTTGTCTTCCCTCCAGCAGGTCTGGATGAACTCCGGCCGGCCGTCAAAACACCAGACCTTGTACTCCCGAACCGACTCGAAAGGCTCCAACAACTCCTCGGCGAATACCTTTGCCGCCACTCCGTCGTAAATGCACTCGTAGCTGTGCGAGAGCGTGCTGTACGGCCGTGAAACCCACCGCGAACCGGCCGCAACGAGCGATCGTTCCGAGACGCGGGAGGCGTCGCGTACCAGCAGGTTCATTCCGCTGCCCGTGTTGCACTTGAGGGCAAAGGCCGTCGGCAAATCGCGCAGGCGCACGTCGGATGGCGCGTCGAAGACCCGCAGGATGCGCGTGAGGTACTGAGCGCCCACGCACGCCGCCACAAATTCACGAACCGCCAGTTTGTCCACCAGGTTGGGATGCGCAAAGGGCACTTCGTGCAGCTTGCGGCAGGAGATCTTCTCGTTGAATGTTCCGGGGTGCCGCAGGTTCGGCCAGTACCCCAAGCGCATCCAGAAGGTCAGCGCCTCGAAGACGTTCCGCGGCAGGCAGCGCTTCAGCCATGGCCGCGCCATCGCCTCCGTGCCGCTGAGCGCGCGTGTCCGATGGGGGTTACCGAGCATGGGTGAAAACAAGATCGAAGCGGCTGGTCAAAATCAATACTTCCGGTTGTCGAGGCCCAACCCGCGGTAGCGCCGCATCAACCGGCTGTCCACGTTGATCACGTTGCGGTACACAAACGCATAACTGCACGTCAGCCAATGGATTAGCACGGAGCGCGTCGACCAGTAATGGCGACGGTTGCGAATGCCTTCCGGGGCCATTTCGGGCTTGCGGCTTTGCGAGAGTTGCGAAGGGAGCAGACGAAATCCCCCCACCGTCTTGGCTGTGTACTTGCGGAAGCGGAAACCTTGAACCGACGCGCGGAAGAAGAAGTCGTAGTCCGCGGAGAACCGGTACTGCGTATCGAACCCATTCAGCCGAGCGAACACCTCCCTGCGAAACAGGGTGCCCTGCTGGAAGACCGCGCAGTAGATCTGCAGCATGCAGCGCATCCGGGCGGGACTTGCGCTGCGCCAGTAGAACAGAAACCGGCTATGCTGATCGATCAGATCAATGTTGCCGTAAAGGATGTCCCCGGAATCGCCAAAACGGTTGAGCATCTCGCGTACCGCGTCGGCGTAAATCACATCGTCTCCGTTCAGGTAGGTAAGCCACGGGCGATCCGAAGCGCGCATTCCAGAGTTTATCGCCGCATACATGTTTCCTTTGGGGTGGCTCAGTATCCTGCATCCGGCAGCCCTCGCCAGTTCGACCGTTCCATCCGTGGAACCGCTGTCCACGACGATGTGCTCGGCTCCTGCCTGCACGAGCGGTCGGATGGAGGACAGTGTGGTCTCCAGGGTGGCGCCGCAGTTCAGAGCTGGCGTGATGATGCTTAGATGCTTCACTGTCTGCCTTAGCCGCCAGCCTGGACGAGTATGGATTCAAGCCGCTTGATGAATCTGGCTGGGTTTCCCGCCCAGACCTCGAACGCCGGAACATCCTTTGTCACCACGCTTCCAGCCCCCACGACGGCCCCTTCGCCCACCGTCACGCCTTTCAGGATGATCGAGTGCCCCCCAATGAATGCATGCGGACCGATGTTCACGGGGGCGGTCCGGACGTTGCGACGGCGGGGATGTCGGTCCTCAGGCAGCAA
>CAZWPN010000356.1:0-1960 GCA_964635275.1 uncultured Victivallales bacterium
TTTGGTCTGAACACAGGCTACGGTTGAACAAACGGCCAGGCAGAGCATCAGGAGCAGTCGGGTCATGGCAACCTCCGCATCAGAATGACTACGGTGCGGATACTATGCCGGGGCGACAGGAAATGCAAGGGGCTGTACCCACTGGGCTGAACGTTCCACCCACCACCATCAAAACTACTTCCCCATCTGCGTTCCCATCCTCTCCATCGGCGCAAACTCTTCCCGCCCTCTCTGTGCCCTCTGCGCCTCTGTGAGATTTGTTCTCTCTCCCGAAAACCGAAAACCGACAACCCTCTCTCCCTCTCGTTTCCCCCGCGCCCTCCGGTCCAAGTGGAATCGTTGTGAGTCCGCTGTTCTGTCCTCCGTCTGGGTCCGGCGGCGGGGGTCACGCCGGCCGCTAAAGCGTCCGCTACGCCCCGCAGTGTGATCGTCAGAACGATCCCTCTGCGGGGTCATGCCCCCCGCTTTCGCCGGCCCTGCACCGGAGGCCACCGTGCCAGCCTCCTGCTGTTGTTGTCGTCACGCCCTGCGCCGCCCGGCCCCCTCGCCTCAGGTCTTGCGAAGGCGAGGGGGACCGGCGCGGGGCAGGGCTCAATGCAAAAACAACAAAACAACAGCAGGAGGTCAGGCACATGAACAGCGAACTCACAACTTCTTTCTTCCCTTCTTTCGTGAAGGCTCCGGAGCCCAACGTGAAGCAGGTCTCAAGAAGAGCCACACCACCCGAGAAATGGGCCTTCCGCGTGGAACTGCCGCTTGTCCGTGAATCCATGCGCACCGCTTCCGGATTCCCAGTCCACGCCCGAACACCGGCAGACATCGCCGCACTGTGCGACGACATCCGGCTGTCGGCTCAAGAAGCGTTCATCGTGATCGACGTCAACACCAAGAACAACGTCATCGAAAAACGGCTGGTCTCTTTCGGCCTGCTCGACGCTTCCCTTGTCCACCCCCGCGAAGTCTTCCGCGGCGCCATCGTCAACAACGCCGCCGCCGTAATCGTCTGTCACAACCACCCCAGCGGAGACCCAACGCCAAGCGCAGAAGATGTGCGCATCACCCGCCAGCTTGTGGACGCCGGCCGGATTCTCTCCATCCGCGTTCTGGATCACGTTGTCATCGGTCGGCCTGATGCCGCTGGCCCAGGCGCTCCCGGCTTTCTCAGCCTGCGCGAATCCGGCCTTGTCTCTTTCGAGTCCTGAACAACGGAGCACAACACATGCACATACTGAACGCTCACAAGTACGTCAGCCCACGCGCACGCCCACTCACCCCCGAGGAAGTCGAAGTCCGCCGAATCGCCTACGCGCTCAAAGTCCCGACTGCCGAGGCATGCGAAACGGCCGCACGCGATCTTGCGCCCCTGCTCGACGCAGCGGAGGCAACCGGCACGACCATCGTCCTGATGCCGGTCCCGGCCAGCACCGGCAGCGTGGATGCCAATCGCCAGTTTGCGAACGAACTCGCCGCCGAGGTTCACCGCCGCTATCCGGACCGCCGCCTGCAGGTCAAGGTCACGGTCGGACGCAAGCACCCCGTGGAATCGTCCTGCGTGCGCCGCAAGCGCGGACTTCCCGGCCTGCATGGCGACGAACACGCGTTCATCCGCGTGGCCGGACCCCTCACCGCCACCGGCACCGCCTACTACTTCGTGGACAACATGGCCACCACCAGCAGCACCCTCAGCGCCTGCCGCACCGCCCTGGGATTCGGCGACGCCATTGTCTGGGCGGACGAAGGACACCCCACCCGATGAAACCCACACCCACTGAACGCCTCGCCCTGGCGAAGGCCCGAACCATCACGCCGCTCACGCGAGAGGATGCCGCCACCCTTGCCGGCCTGCCGGATCTGCTCGACTTCGCACGCCGGCACGACCGGCTACGCCTGGCCGAGACCCGGCTGGTCTGGGCGGCTGACGACTGGCACCGCCGCGAACTTCGTCTTGCCCTCTACGCTC
>CAZWPN010000357.1:0-1946 GCA_964635275.1 uncultured Victivallales bacterium
CGATGTCACCCTCACCAACCCCTTCGACAAGGATTTTGCCGACCTGCCGGTCATCATGACCGTCGCGCAGGTGTTCGGGCGGGGACTGCCGTGGGACAAGTTCGTGAAGGCCAACTACCACATCTACGACGACAAGGGCGCGGAACTGGAATACTCCTACCGTCCCATGCCGCCGTATTTCTCGCCGGCCACGGATGAACTCGTGCTGTATCTGCCCAAGCTCGCCAAGGGCCAGACCCTGGCCCTGCGGGTCGTCAACGACGACAAGCCGAGCCGGAAGCAGATTGCGTTCAACATGGAGAAGCTCCTGAACAATCCCAACAACCTGATGCCCAATCCCGGCTTCGAGAAAGGCGCTGAAGGCTGGGAAGGCGGCGCCATCGCGACGGACAGCAAAGTCTCGGGCAAGAACGCGCTGCTGATCGAGGTTCCCGGGGCCGGCGGCAAACTGACGGTCACCTCTGCGGCGGCGATCCCCTTTGCCAAGGACGGCTCCTACTACTTCGGGCTGTGGGCGAAGAGCGACAACGTGGTGCGCCATAGTTACCGGTGGGAAAACGCGGGGATGCGCATCTTCTGGGCCGGCAATCCGAGCGGGCCGCTGCGCCTGAAATTCCCGAACAGCTTTGACGATCGGACCAAGCCGCAGACGCACTTCCGCATCATGGACACGCAGGACTGGGGCTACTTCAAGGCGTCCAGTCCGCAGGCGATCGCCGCCTGGACCGGCGGGACCAGCCGGCTGACGCTGGCCATGAACCAGTTCAAGAAGCCGTTCGTGGATGCAGGCAAGCCGGCGCGGGTGTGGGTGGACGATGTTCTCGTCTTCGAACAGCCTGTCGTCACATACTCCTGGGACCGGATGAAGGCGAAGCTGACGCCGGGCGGGTTCTTCGTCTACCGCCGCGCGCCGACCTGCACCACGGGCACGTTCGGGAGCGTCGAACCGCCGAAGCCGTGCGAGAAGCTGGAGAAGATCGCGGACAGCGCGTTGCTTGGAGAGCGCAAGTTGATCCAGTTCGGGCTCTACTCCGAAAAACCGCTCGCCGACGTCTCCCTGGCGATCAGCGACCTGGCCGGCCCAGGTGGTGCCAGCCTGCCCGCCTCGGCGGTGGAGGTGGAGTTCAACTACACGCCGCTCAAGGACTGGAAGTTCACGCCCACGAGCCTGGAGGGCTGGGCGCTGGACGGCAACACGCCCCGCACGATGGACCGGCCGGGCTTCGCCGACTACTTCCTCGGCTACCGCATTCCGGTTGACGCCAAACCGGGCCTGTACAAGGGCACCGTCAAGATCAAGGGCGACGGCAAGGAACTGGCCGGTATTCCTGTGAGCATCGAAGTCCACGCGCTGCCGTTGGCCGTCATCACCGACCGCTTCATGGGCGAGATCTACAACAACGGGTGCGGGCCGGACGCGCACATGGGCGCCGTCCTCCCGCCGCGCGACACGGCGTACTACCGCTACTACTCGCGCTGCAACTTCACCATGCTCATGATGTTCACGCACTTCCTGCCGTTCACCGGCAAGGGGCCGGAGGTCGACATTCCGAAGCTGCTGGAGCAGATGAAGGAACTGCGCGATGTGGGCGGCTGCACGGCCGGCGCGGGACTGTACTGGGACTGCAAGCTCGACAACAAGGCCGGCACGCCCTACGGCGGCCGGGGCATCTGGGCGCGTTGCGGCCTGAAGCCGGAACCCTACCGGGCGGAGATCAAACGGATGGATGACGCTCTGGCTGCGGCGAACCTCCCGCGGCTGGTCTACATGCTCTGGGATGAGCCGCGCTTCTTTGACGACCGCCTCAAGATCCTCAAGGGGACCGGGGCGCTGACCACGGCGGACATCTTTGCCGACGAGGGGCTGGCGGCGATGGCGGACAAGTGTTTTACGCACATGTCCTTCGACGATCCCTCCTACGAGCCGGGGCCGGCGCTCTATGCGT
>CAZWPN010000358.1:0-1886 GCA_964635275.1 uncultured Victivallales bacterium
GCCTGCTGCTCCTATGCATGCCACGCCACACTTCGTCGCTTTCTTCGTCGCACACGTTGTCGTCTGGACGGCTTGGGGAGAGTTCCAGTAGCGTGGTGGCGGCGGGCGGGCTCGGATGAGACTGTCCGGAGAACCGCGGAGGGTCGCCGGATGTGTACGGATGTCAGAACACCTTGCCCTGATGAAGTTGCTCGAGGAAGTGCGCGACGGGCATGACGTCCACGCCATCGAAATGGTAGGCGCGCGGTCCTGTGTAGACGCCGATCATACGATCCACCGCGATGCCTCCCTGCGCGGCAAAGTCTCGCATCGGACCTTCCCAACTTCGGTCCCAACGTTCGGACCGTTTGACTTCAAGGCAGACGACGCGGGCGGTGGCGTCCGCGGTTCGTTTCCGGGTCTCGATCAGGAAGTCTATTTCCACGCCGGCGGCGGTCCGATAGTAGGCGATCGGGCGGCACCGTTGCGCGACCTCGTTGTAAACGCGCAACTCGTGGAAGATCAGGGTCTCCAGGGCCGTGCCCTGCCACAGTCGATCCGGCGGATCGCGGAGCATGCCCGCTGCCGCGCGCGCCACGCCGGGATCGAACCAGTAGAACTTGGGATGCGTTCGTTCCCGGACCTTAAGACCGGGCGTGTACGCGGGCAGAAAGTGTCCCAGCAGCGTGTCCGACAGAATCGAGAAATAGCCGTCCACGCTGCTGCGCGGTACGCCGGCTTCGCGGGCGATGTTCGCGCCGTTGATCGTCTGGCCGTTCAACTGGCCAGCGACGGCCAGGAAGCGCACAAAGGGAGAAATGTTGCGCACCAGGCCCTCCTCCCGGATTTCCTCCTTGAGGTAGGTGGTGACATAGGCGCTGAGCGTGTCCGCGGCGTTGGGTGTGTCGCGAACAACCAGCGGCAGGCTTCCCCATTCGATGGCGGTCTGCAGATCGCAGGCGTCTTTCCGTTCGGCGGCGCTGAAGCCTTCCATGTGCCGTGTCACGGCGCGACCGCCCAGCAGATTCACGCCGCCGCGCCGCAGTTTGCGAGCGGACGAACCGCACAGCGCGAACTTCCAGCGGCGCGCCTCCATCAGCCGATGCGTTTCTTCCAGCAGCGGCGGTGCCTTCTGGATTTCGTCAATGACGATCCAGGCGCCGGCCGGTTTCGGTCCGACCAGAGCCTCGATGCGGTGCGGATCGCGGGTGAGTTCAAGAAACAGAGACGCATCCAACAGGTCCAGATGCGTCGCCTCCGGGAGAACCTGCCTCAACCAGGTGCTCTTGCCTACTCCACGCGGTCCAAAGAGGAAGAACGAGCGGTCTGGCGGCTTCAGCAGTCGAGACACCGTGGTTTCTTCGGTTTTCATGCCTGCATAATGACAGACATGATGTAATAATGCAATGCAATTTTACATATCTGCCGTAGCGTGGGTATGGTTCAAGTTAGTGGGATGAGAAAGGGGCGGATAGGACGTACAAGCTGCATTTCCGAGCGAGGGGCGGAACACCTCAGTGTCGGATAACGGCGGATATGTAAACTATGTGGGCGGGGGGGAGTGGCGCCCTTGTCAGAGGGCGTTGGGAGGTCTCGTTGTGATGCGGTTGCTCAGGTTTCTTTTGCTTCTGGTCCCGGCGCTTGTTCTGGTGCTGCTGGTGCGGGGGTGGAGCGGGCGCAAATCTGGGTCGCAGGCGCCGCGTGTGCCGGTTGTGGCGACAGATTCTGACGACGAGCCCAGAATATGCCCGGCGTTGTGCAGCGTGATGGTGACGCCGCTGCCTAGGTCAAGTAACGTCTTCAACAGGGCAGGAGCATAGCAGAGCGGTGGGGGAGCGTCGAGGGTGCGGAGGCCATCCCTGAACTGCGGAAGATTGGGGGGGTGGATGCTTGGATGAATGAGATAA
>CAZWPN010000359.1:0-1884 GCA_964635275.1 uncultured Victivallales bacterium
TTCATAGCCAATCTCGGGGTCAGCCAATCTCGTTTCGCGGTCTGACCCTGGAAACTATGAGGGATCATACACATTGCAGGGCGCGCCTGCCGACGGAATGACCGGTTTCCCGGTCAGCTTCTCCCAATCCAACAGCAAGGGATCGCTAGAGATGGCAACCATGTTGCCCTGCCCCGTGCCGAAATACATGGCGATGACGCGATTGGACTCGACCAGCGTCGAACCCGAAAAACACGCGTTTTCCGGCCCCGGCTTGATCGCGTAGGGCAGGTCGCGCCAGTGGATCAGATCGTCGCTGACGGTATGTCCCCAGTTCTGGTTCGGGTTCTCCGGCGGATACGCCTGGTAGAACAGATGCCACCGCCCGTTCCAGAAGCAGAGCCCGTTGGGGTCGTTCATCGTGCTTTCGGGGCTGACGAAATGGTAGAGCGGCCGGTACGGGTCCGCGGCCAACTTTCGCCGCGATTCAACAAACCGGCGCAACAACGGATGGTCGCGCAACTTCGCCTCCTGCGCCGCCAGCGCTTCGTCTTTCACACCGGCCGCCTGCTGCGTCAGGGCCACAGCCGCAGCGGAATGACCGGCACTTCTTTCGGCATGCTTTCCTATGCCCAAGGATGGCGTTCCTTCCAATCGTCGATTACGGAAAGGGCATGCAGTTCACTGATGGCGCCGGCCTCGACAAGCACGTTCAACGCTCCGGTCGCGTTCGACCGGTTGTCCGTACGCTCGGAGAAGGTCAGCAAGCACTGTTCGATCTCGTCCGTTACCGGTTCGTCTTCCCGCGCCCTGAAATACTCCTCAAGAAAACCGATCGCACCCCGCGCCTCAAGCCGCCTATCCCGCTTGAGTGCGGCAAACGCCAGCGGCATGGCGGACGGGATGTCAAAGATCCATCCGGCAGAACCGAGAATCTCAAATGCCCCCGCGCGGCGCAGGCCGGCGAACTGGTCGCGCGGCCGTGTGTAGGAAAAGCAATCGAAGGCATACGCGCAGATCTCGCACATAATCTTGCATGGCGTTTCGAGGCCGGCTGGACAACCGGCACACTCAGGGTACACCAGGAACTGATCGAGACCAGCGACGTCGAACGCATCCCCGCAGTTGCGGATGACGTGGTCGAGACGCTTCATCAGTTCCTCTTCGGCCGTGTCCCGCCCTGGGCCGATGGCCTCCCTGGCGGCGCGCGCGACGTCGATCAGCGTCCGCGCCTTCTGCACGTCGCGGGCCACTTCATCCATGAACGGGTAGAGGTTCCACGTGGCGTGGTGAAGAGTCATGTCCCGGTCGTCCATATCAGGCGCGACCAAAATACGGCGCAGGTCGGCAATCGCCAACTCGAACTTGCGTCGCGTCTTCAGATGAAGTTCCTTGGGACGGCGGCTCATGACTGTTTGCGCATCCTCCGTCCCGACCAGCATTGGTTGACCGCATCGGCATCGAAAGCTTCCGCATCGAGCGACCCGCCCGCCCATTCGCGCAGTTCCGCGTTTTCGACGGTGGGGTTGCGGAACGCCTCCAACAACTGCAAGTACCCCGGCACGCCGCCACAGTCTTCCGGTGGACACGCACAGGCGCCACCCAGGCAGATTGGATACCCGCCGTTCGCGTCGAGTGGCAGCATCTTTTCGACAAGGATTTCGTGCAGCCATCCGTCACCGAAGTCGTATTCGTACAGGATCTTCTGGCCCTTGCGCTGCACAACGCATTGAAGCGAAGCCGACCCAGGGAGTTCCTCCTGCGGCCCAAACCCTTGCCGTGCCCGCCGGAAGACGTGCATGTGCCCCCCCATCCAACCCATCGCGGTCTGAATTACCGGGTGCAGGTCAGCCAGCGTGTAGCTGTCCGGCACGACCACGCGCCGCCAGATGGGCGGTTTGATGT
>CAZWPN010000360.1:0-1876 GCA_964635275.1 uncultured Victivallales bacterium
AGGTCAAGGCGTTGTTGGATGCGGTCAAGAAGGACGATTTCTGCCGGCCGATTATCGTTTGCGGGTTGAGTACGGCCATGCGGCGGGGCGATTGTTGCCTGTTGAAGTGGGATGACGTGAACATGCAGGGGCCAAACCCCAGTATCACGGTCAAGACCAGCAAGACCGGGGAAACGGTCTGCATCCCAATCTACGAGGCCCTCATGCGCGAACTGGCCCTTGCCAAGGAGCGGGCGGACGGCAAGAGCGTGTATGTCTGGCCCGAGACGGCCGCCATGCAGTTGCACAACCAGCAGGGCGTCACCTGGCGGCTACGGCAGGCGTTTGACGATGCCGGGTTCAAGGATGCGGACATCCACGCCAAACGGGCGCAAGGGATGCGCAAGGCCTCGGTGAAGGATTTCCATTCGCTCCGGACCACCTGGATCACAGAGGCGCTGACCCGCGGCGTGCCGATCGAGACGGTAAAACGGATCAGCGGCCACCGAACCGTCGAGGTTGTGACTACCCACTACTTTCGCCCCGGCCAAGACCAGGTGCGGGCGGCACTGGCCGATGCCCTGCCGGCATTACTGACAAGCGGGAAGGATGAAGACGGGTCCAAGGATGGCGGCGCGACCTACGATGTAGATGCCGGACCGGGGGAACTGCTGGAAAAGGCATTGAAGGCACTGGAAGGCATGACGGGGAAGACTTGGGAGAAGCAGCGTGACGTTGTCGCGGTCCTTGTGAAGCAGGCCAAGGACTGGGTTGACACGCGGGTTGTACGGGAAGTGCCGGTGAGCTGAGTGAACGCCCGGAAGGGCGGGCCGAACTGAACGCGGTTGACCCGCTTAGCCATTTGCCATGATGCACTGTTTGATATGAGCGTTGGACGGGCCTGGATCGAAGTTGTGGGTCTTGCAGAACAGGTTGAGGCCGGTGTAGCCCCACACCATGAATTTCTTGAGGTCATCGGCAGAGAGAGTCGTGCCGCCGTCCCGGCGAATTGGCGTGCTCGCCATGATTGCGTAGAAGGTGAAGAAAGGCGGACGGAGGTCCATCCAGAAGAAGATTTCAGGAACGACCTCAGAAAGGCGGCGAAACCAAGCGCGGACTTCCGGGATAACGATGAGTTCACGAGGATCCATCTCGTAGCCGTTCACGAGAACGGTCACTCCGTTTCGGTTTCTATCGACGAGCTCCGGGATGAAGGTGTCGAGGATGCGTCGGACTCGGGACGTGTCAAGGGCGAGGATTTCGTCCTTGTTCACCTGAATTGTGACTTTTGACATTTCCATGGCGGTTACCCCAGTTCAGAGCCCTGTTCGAGGTATTTCTCGATTCGTTTGTTTTGATAGTCGCTTGCCTTGCGGAGAACGTAGTCGTGCAGGATGTACTCCGTGATGTCGTCAAAACAGATGGGCACCGAGGTTGGCGTTTCTTCCTGTTCGGCATCCCAGTCGTCGGCTTGACTTGTCTGGAGCCAGATCGCCTCCTGTTCAGGACGCGGCAGGCGTTCGACCTCGTAGGCAATATGGGCCTTTACGGTTTCCAGATAGGCATCCCATGCGAAGGACTCTTCTGATTGCATCTGAACGCAGACTTCGTCCCAGATGTTTTTGAGAATGGTGTCGTCACCCGACAACCGGCAGTCGGTCAGTTTCTGGAGTGCTCGGATTGTTGAACCCGAGATGCGCTCGCAAGTTCTGTCGGCTATTTTGCGAATCAGTGAGTCCTGGTATCCCATGGTAAGCCCTCATCAGAACGGCAAATCGTTCTTTTCCTTCTCGGTTAGTTCCCTTGGAAGTTGCGGTGTTGGCCGGGAATGTTGGGAATCAGACGGGATTGGACGATTCGGGCGGGGCGGAGCCGGGGGCAGGCCGGCAGGGCGGTT
>CAZWPN010000361.1:0-1874 GCA_964635275.1 uncultured Victivallales bacterium
GCGAGATTTCGGATCGGCTATGCCGGCTACGGGATTGGATCGGTGGTGATGGACGTTGATGAAGTGGCGGTCTATGCGCACGCGCTTTCGGCGCTTGAAGTCCTGCGCCACGCCCGTTTCTACGCGCCACTGTCGGAACCGCTGGCGGCGCGCTTTGCGGCCGCCGAAAACGCGTTTGAGAAGCAGGACTTCGCCGCGGCCTCGACCGAGTACGCGAACATCCTCAAGCAGGCGGGCGTTGCCGCGCCCTATCCGGCCATCGCCAGGTTGCGGCTCGCGGAGACGGCGCGCGCGCAGAAGCAGCTTCCCGCCGCGTTTGCCGAATGCCTGAAGGTGTGGGAATCTCCGGATGTTTCCGAGGGCATGCGTGACGTCGCCAAGGCGCTTCTGTTTCGACTCGTGCGGGAGGGGGCGGGCGAGGTGCCGCCTGACACGTACGAGACGATCCTGAAGTCGGAACGTCTGTCTTCCCGCGACAGAACAGACCTTCATCTCGCGCTGATGCAGTCGTACCGTCAACGGAAGGACTGGGCGGCGGCGCGTGAGCAGTTTGGCCAGGCGCTGAAGTCGGGGGGCATCTCTCCGACAGAGTTCTGTGAATTGACGCTGGCTTGTTTGCGGCGGGCGCAGGCGGCCCTGCAAGCCAAGGATTACGGCGTCGCGCGAGCGGAGTGTGACGCCGTCCTGGCGATACCCGACGCGCCTGACCACCTCAAAGCAGAGGCACGAGAACGGATGCGCGAAGGGGAGCGTATGGAGAAAGGCCTCCCGCCGCGCGATCCCGCGGCTTCCCGCACCGTGGTGCCGGCGATGACGAATTTTGCCGCCGAAGTGTTCGTGGCGCCGGACGGCAACGACAAGAACGCCGGCACGCGCGCCGCGCCGGTGGCCGGGCTGACCCGCGCGCGGGATCTGGTGCGCCAGATTCGTGCCCGCGGCGAACGCGGAGCAGTTGCGGTCAATGTGCACCCCGGTGAATATCCGGTAGCCGGTACGATCGAACTGGCGGCCGCGGACTCTGGCACGGCAAAGGGGCCGGTTGTTTATCGTGCGGTCCAGCCGGGCAAATCCGTGTTCTACGGCGGCCGGCGGCTGACCGGATTCCAGTCCGTCACGAACCCGGCGATCCTGGCGCGGCTGCCGGAGGAAGCGCGCGGCAAGGTGCAATGCTGCGACCTGCGCGCGCTGGGAATCGCAGATTACGGCAAGCTTGCGGTGCGCGGTTTTACCCTGCCGCCGGCGCCGCCGACGGTGGAGTTGTTCGTGAACGGCAAGCCGATGCCCCTGGCCCGCTGGCCCAACACCGGGTTTGTGAACATCGGCAGGGTGGTTTCACCGGGCGACAAGAAGGCGGGCAAACCCTCGGTCTTCGAGTATGCCGACAACCGGCACGCGCGCTGGACGCTGGCAAAGGACGCCTGGCTGTCCGGCTACTTCCGCTTTCTCTGGGCCGACGCCACCATGGCGGTTTCTCAGGTTGTGCCTACGAACCGCACCGTGGCTTGCGGTGAGGCATACGAATACGGAGGAGGCTCGGAAGGGGCTGGTATGAGCATGGGGCACTACTATGCCTTCAACCTGCTGGAGGAGATTGACCAGCCGGGCGAGTGGTACCTGGACCGCGAAACCGGCCTGCTCTACCTCTGGCCGCCGGTGGACCCGGCAGGAGCCGTGGTTGATCTCGGCATGCTCCCCGCGCCGATGGTGACGATGGACCAGGTCACCGACGTTCGCCTCGAAGGACTGACCTTTGACCTGGGGCGCTACCATGGCATGGTGCTGTCCAATTGCACGCGCGTGCTGATCGCCGGCTGCGCCGTCAGCCGGTTTGCCGGCAACGGCATCACGATCAGCGGCGGCGAGGCCAACGGCAT
>CAZWPN010000362.1:0-1874 GCA_964635275.1 uncultured Victivallales bacterium
CTCTTCTTTGCTGCCTTCGTTACCTTCGTGTTCAGAATATCCGGATGCGAGAAGAGGGTTGAACACGAAGGACCCGATGCTCTTCTCCGTGTCTCAGCGTCTCCGTGGTGAGTTCCTTGCAGCCGCGTTCATCCTCTGGATCAGCGGTCCGATCGGCGTTCATCGGCGTTGAATTCCGGAACGGGAACGGCAACGCAGTAGTCGATGGTCAGTCCTCTTTTCGTTTCCAGCCCGGTAGATGTGACGGGTTCAACACCACCCCATACACGTCAGACGCCACGCGTCTCAATCGCGCAACATGTTGCCGGTAAACCTATTGCGTTATACCAGTGTCGTGCGTCACCCTCGCTCAGATGGGCGGACGAGGCTCTTTCTGTTGATTTTCCACCATATGTAAAGGAGGGTGTATGAACACTCATGCAGGACGATCGGGATCCAACGGTAGGCGACGGGCGAATGGTGGGGCGTATGGGCGGACGCGGGCTTTGGCGGTGCTGGACCGGCTGCTGGCGAAGGGCAGGACCCGGAAGAAGTTGATGGAGGCGCTGGAGCAGGAGTTCCAGGCGAATCCCGTCCGTTTCTTCCGAACAGTGGTCATGCCGCTGCTGCCGCGCAATGACTCTTTGTCGTTCGACCGCCCGGGAGTGGTGCAATGGCGGTCGCTTTTGGGCGACACCGTGAGCGACGCGACAGACCGAAAGACGGAAGAGACGGTGGCATCATGACCCGCAACGGCAAGATCGCACGGTTGCCGCGTCAGGTGCGTGAGCAACTCAACCGCCGTCTGGATGACGGCGAACCCGGAACGGAGTTGGTTGCCTGGCTGAATACCTTGCCGGAGGTCCAGGCATTGCTTCAGGCGGAGTTTGCCGGCCGCCCGATCAGCGAGCAGAACCTCTCCGAGTGGAAACAGGGAGGCTTCCGCGACTGGCAGCGGCAGCAGGAATCGCTGGCGCTTGCCCTCGAACTGTGCGCCCAGTCCGACGAGCTGGCGAAGGTGGCCGGAGAGTCGCTTGGCGACCGTCTTGCGCCCCTGCTGATCGCCCGGTACATGGCGGTGCTCAGAACCCTGGGCACCGACTCCGGCGGGGATTCGGGCGATTGGAAGATGCTACACGAGTTGTGCGGTGACATCGTTGCCCTGCGCAAAGGCGATCACAGCGCCGAGCGGCTCAGATTCGACCGCGAACGCCTGCGTCTGGGACTGGGATCATAGACCCGATCCAAGCAGATCAAACCAAATCAAACCACGGAAAGAGAGAATCGAGGACGACGACGAGGACGAGCACGATTCGGGCCGGGCGTCACCGTGTCACCGAGTCGAAGAAGACGTCGGCGATACGCCGGCTAGCCGATGGTGAGGCTAGTGCGAAGGAAAGCGCATCGTTTCACCCGACGCGCATTGGCAAGGTGTGCATCAGTCGCCTAGGCTTTCGAAGATAGGATGACACTGGCATTCCGGAATGGTAGAGTTCGCGCATGGGACATTTCGCCGACATGCTGAGGTCGATATGAGAATCAAAGTGGACAAGGAGAGTGATGCCCTTTACTTCAGGCTTGACGAGAGTCGCATCGTCGAGTCGGAGGAAATTCGCCCTGGCGTCATACTCGACTATGACAAGGACGACAGAGTGGTGGGGGTAGAGTTTCTTGGGATCTCAATGCGGGCTACGAAAGAAGAACTGTCCTCGTTGCAGTTTCAAACCGCATAGGTCGGCGCGGATCTTGTCTGATCGGCGCCTCTCCAGCATGAAGCGACGCCGACCAGGAATGGTCGTCCAACAAAGATGGCGTCATCTTCTGTAGACGCGGGCTATGACCGCGTCGCTTCCATGCTGCTTCCCCTGAGAGCGGCCCCTCTTCTTTGCTGCCTT
>CAZWPN010000363.1:0-1844 GCA_964635275.1 uncultured Victivallales bacterium
ACTTCCGTCACCTTCTGGAACGGCACATTGACCGGCGCCGGATAGCGCCTGGCGCGGATGTATTCGCCCTCCACGTCGGGCAATCCGACCGAATAGCTGATGTGCAGGGCGTTCATGAAGTTGAAGTACAGCGGCATCCGCGCCCGGTTGCGCAGCCCGGCCCAGGCCAGGATATCTTTCTCGTACGGCGGTTCGCCGATGCCCGTAGCTTTGAGGTAGATGATGTTCACGCCCTCGACGGCGCGGTCGTGGCGCGTGAATTCGTACTCGATCTTCACATCGCCGACAAAGCTGTCGCGGGTCCAAAGCACCATGCTGTCGCCGTTGTCCTTAATGTCCGGCCCGGCGCGCAGAATCATCCCCTGCGGCGTGTTCTCGACCGTGGCGGTGTCGCCGTCCAGAAACCACTTCGCCCGCCAGTCGCCGCTGCCATCATCGGCAAAAACCATTTGCCATTTTCCATCGTTGATGCCTTCATGCTTTCGGATTGTCATGGCGCGTCCTCCGGAGCTTTCCACGCAAAGGCCCTCCGCAAGTGCGCGTAGGGATGCTTATTGTAAGGCGCGCTCGGCGGCATGCCGCGCCATTTCCAGCCGATGAAATCCAGCAACACCTCCCAATCCTCCGTGGCGTGGGAATGTGTGCCCGGCCGCAGGTGAAAGGCGAGATGGTCCGGGCTGCCTAGAAAGCGATAGACTTGGCCTGTCGCCCATGAGCACTGCACCATGCCTTCCGGATTCGACCAGCGGTCGTTCAGGGCGTAAGTCAGCAGAAGGGGGCGCGGTGCGATCGCGGCCAGCAAACAGTGCTGGTCGAACGGGATCTCGCCTTCCCGTCCGAGATAAGGCTTCAGGCCCGGGCCGAACCAGGAGGGGAAGACGTTGAGTATGTTGAGCGTTTCTCCGCCATGGCCGACATAGCGGCAAGCGGCGCTGCCCCCTGCGCCTGATGCATTGTCGTTGACGAGTGTGATCCGGCTGTCCGTCGCGGCTGCGAGAAGCACGGTCTTGCCGCCGCGCGAGTGGCCTGTCACTGCGATCCGCGTCTTGTCAATGAACGGCAACTGGTAGAGCAGATCCACACATCGGTGGTAGCCCCAGGCCCAGGCCGCCAACGCGCCGAATGTCCGGCCGGGATAGACGTCGTAGAGCCCCCCCTTTCGTTGGGTCGGATCTGGGACGCCTTGGTACCCCAGATCTTCAGCCATTTCCGTCCGGTTGAAGGTTATCAGGGCGAACCCGCTGCCCACGACGCGGCGGGACACATCATCCGATATGTACGACCAGCATCCGTCGCCGTTGACAATGGCGGGGAACGGTCCGTCCGCGTTCGGAAAGAGGATCCGGACGCAGAAGGAAATGTCGCGTGTGCCGCCGTGGCAGGTGATGCGGTAGGTCCAGAGATGAGGCGTATCCGGCCAGCGGCGTATGGCAGAGTGCGCCAGTGTTTCCACTTCGATCGCCTCTGGCGGCGGCGGCATCCCGCCGTATTCCATATCCAGAATTAAATCGCGCCAGGCATCCGCGCGTGCAGACCATTCTTCGCGGTTTCGCACCCGGCCGCCATCGGGAAGCGCAAAGGGATCAGGCAGCCCGCCCCTGTTTACGATTGGCTCGGTCGGATATTCGTTTCTTTCACCCGGTTCAGTCATACGGCAACTCCTCCTTCCACCCGCAACGCATCCATGCAGGCGCCCATAGCGCGCAGCGACTGCTGGTCGGTAAACCCGAACAGGATGTTGGGTTTCTTCTTCATAGCGTTTGGCGCTGGTTCCCTTTTTCGCGCGAACCGACGTCAGATCCGGGCGCCGGTTCTGGCTTGGGGTCTGTGTATCCTGGAAGATT
>CAZWPN010000364.1:0-1788 GCA_964635275.1 uncultured Victivallales bacterium
ACCATGACGCCGGACGTTCGGCCGGACATCATAATGAACGGCAGTTGACATGCATATGGATGTGTGACGGCACACCGGTAATAGTTATCCGTCAGCGATTATGAGAGGAACAAGATGACAACAAAGCATATCGTTGGATTCTCTTTGGCCCTGTTCTTGATTTCGCTTACATTCACGGGTTGTCGCACGCCCGATTACACGATAGCTGCGTCGAGCATATGCGAGGTACACCACGTCGCCATGACACGGCGCACTGTTCCTTTCGCTCATGGAATGATCCCGATGAGTCGCGAGGAGGCGGAGCAGGGTGAATGGAAACGGCGCACGACCTATTATCCACATCCCGGAGATTGCCTTCCTGGCACTGATATTGTTTTGCCGGGTGAGGAGGGCCGTGCCGTCGTGTTCGTGTGTTCAGAATGTGAGCGCGCCAAGCAGCGTATGTCGGAGACCATTCAACGGAATGACAAAGCTGAATAAATGCCAAACGGTTCCAGCGTATTCCTCACCCGCGGCACGCCTCTTGCGGGGCAAGAGGCGCGCCGGGGTTCGGAATCCGCTGAACCGTGACGTTCGGCGGAACGAAGAAGGATGAATCGTTTGTGAACCGACAAGCACGTTGTCTCATTGCTGGAGTCGCCCTCGCGGCTGCTATTGCGTTTGCCGCGCAACGGGTCTATGTGCACCGTTGCGTTCGCAGCGAAATCGCCAAGTTGAAGGAAGGCAGCCGTCCGGAGTGCACCTACGCGGTCCATGCCTTGGGTCGGCTGGGGCGACCGGCAGTTGAACCGCTTCGGGAACTGCTTCACAACCCGGATCTGCGCGGGAGTGCCCTTGAAGCTTTGGGGCAGATCGGCCCGTCAGCCGCGACTGCGGTGCCGGAGATGCTGGTGGTGCTACAGTCAAAAACCCGTTCGGGCGGTGCGTTCTACGAAGGCAGTTGGCATCTTCTTGGCTCATTGGGTCGCATCGGTCCGGGTGCCCAACCGGCGGTCCCGTTTCTCGGCGAATTGCTGGGCCACACGGACGCGTGTGTGCGAGTTTACGCGGCCAAAGCCCTGTGGTATGTCAGCCGCGATCCGCGCGCCATCCCAACCTTGGTGGAAGTTCTGCGAACAACTCCCACAATCAGCGCGGGTCGTCTGGAAGCCTATCTGACTCTGGAAACAATCGGGCCGGATGCCAAGGCCGCCGTGCCGGCGCTCGTCGAGTACATCCGCGAGCCGGGCTTTGGCATCTACGCCATCCGCGCCCTTGGGGCCATCGGTCCAGCCGCCTTCGAGGCTGTCCCCGCGTTGAACGACCTTGCCCGGAACGAAACCAATGCCGTCGTGCATAGACTCACGATCGAGGCGCTCCGGAAGATAGAGGACAAATGACAGGGCAGCCCAACCTCAGGCGGGCCAGGGGTCTCCATATTCAAGTATTGAGATGAGGCGCTGCATGACGGCGGCGAGAGGAGAGAAGGTGACGGAGAAGACTGATTGTCCTCGCATCGCCGACGGCGGAAGAATGGAGGGACGAGAACGAGGGAAAGCGGGGCACGAGGCCAACGGTTCGGCGGAAGAGACAGATTCCGGAAATGACTCGGATGCGGAGCGGTGCTAGAGTCCGAAAGGGCGACCGAAGCGCATGGTGCCGGCGGCGGACAGCGGAGAATCGAGGAGAGCGGGTTTGAGAAAGAGCCCCGCGAGCGAACCAAGAGCGGCAGTTTGAACCGGAGAGAAGAGAGCGCCGATCGGGATAGGGAGCCCCATTGCTGAGGCCCCCTCCCACACCACTGATCGT
>CAZWPN010000365.1:0-1787 GCA_964635275.1 uncultured Victivallales bacterium
ATTGGGGCGTAAACGGAATGCAGGCACTCCGTGTTTTCGAGCGCACGATATCCATCGGCGACGCGTTGGGCCGCGCGTTCAAAGGCTCGCACGGCCGCGGCACGCTGGAGGTCCCATCGGACTGGCCGGCCACTCATTTCGAAGGGGTGATTCTTCGCGGCGACGCGGTCCCCAGCGTCTGGACCTCGGGCAGTTTCGTGCCGACCCACCTGTTGACCGCGGGACGGACCTTTCCGCTCTATGCCGACGCGGACCAATCCAACGATCCGTATCCCGGCTGGCGCGGGGCGCGCTCCGCCCCAACTCCCGCTGGGACCGCGATATCGGGTAAGGCAGCGGGCGACCCCGCCATGGCGCCGTTCAAGCGTCCTGAGCCGCAGACCTACAAGCTTGCCCGCATGAAGCAAGCCATGAAGCCGGACGGCGCTTTGGATGAATGGGAGAAGCCGACACTGACCTTGGACGAGCCCTTCTTGATCCAGCCGAACCATATGCGATTCCCTGCGGGTGACAACACCAATGCGTGGCGCGGTTCCACGGACATGAGCGTCAAGGTCTACCTGGGCTGGGACGGCGAGGCGGTGTGCGCGGCAGCCGAGGTGAAGGATGACGTGCAGTGCAACACGAACGACTTGGGCAATCTCTGGGATGGCGATGCCATGAATTTCGGGGTGATCGACGCGGAAGCGAACCAGACCGATCTCTGGCTGGCGTTGACCACGAACGGAGTCGTCCTGAATCCGCTGGCCGATCCCACCGAAAAACTCGCGAAGATCGCGAAGTGCGCCGTTGTGCGGGACGAAGCCGCCAAGGTCACGCGGTACGAACTGCGCCTGCCCCTGACCGGGTTGAAGCTGAAGCCGGGCACGGAATGCTGCTTCTATCTCCGGTTCTTTGACAACGACGGCGGCGCCGCGCGGTACCGCTTCCAGTTGGCGCCATTGATCACCGATCCTTTCAAGGCGAAATTGTATTCGAAGTTTGTGATGGAAGAGTGAGGGGAAAGGGTTCGGGTTTCAGGAAAGAGCCGTCAGACAAGTCAGACTTGTCCGACGTGTCCGACGTGTCCGACGGACGGAAAGGATGAGTGCGATGAAGAAGCAAACAAGGGATGGGGCGTCGGTTGCGGCGTGCGCGGTGGCGTTGGTCGCTTTGCTGGCCGCCGGAATGGCGAGCGCGCAGATTCAGGACCCCAACGCGCCGGAGTTTGTCAACGATCCCGCCGGTCGGGACGTGATCTGCAAGAATGTCCGGATTGCGCCGCGCGACGCCACGACCGCGACGATCACGGTGGACCTCGCCTGGGGCCCGTCCTGGCGGAACGCAGAGAACCACGATGCGGCATGGATATTCTTCAAGGTCCGCGCCGATGGCGCCAAGGAATGGCAGCATGTCCGGCTGGCGGCGGACCGGGTGCTGAATCCCTCCGGCTACGGCTGCGCACAGAGCAACAAGAAGATGGATATCCTGGTGCCGGTCGGCGCGGACGGATTCACAGGCATGTTCATCCGACGAGCCACACAGGGGTCCAAGAGTTCGGCCGACATGAAGGGTGTGACGGCGGTTTGGGACCTGGCGGGCACGCCGGGGATTACCAAAGATACGAAGGTCCAGGTCGGCGCCTTCGGGCTCATCATGGTGTATGTTTCGGAGGGGCCGTTCTGCCTGGGCTCCGGCGGCACGGAATCGTACGGGTTCTACCAGTTCACCGACGGCAAGCAGGATACGATGCCGTACCGCGTGACCAATTCCGCCGCCATTCCGACCGGGAAGAAGGCCGGACAACT
>CAZWPN010000366.1:0-1768 GCA_964635275.1 uncultured Victivallales bacterium
GGTCCCAGCCACGCGCCGCCATGTCCGCCCGCGAGACGGGCAGAAACCGCGAGCGCTCCGCTGCAGGTCGTGGCATGCGCGTCTACTCGCCCTCGAACTCGGTGAGGAAGAAGGTCTTGTAGCCCTGCGCGTGCAGCCGCTTCTCGCCCCCTACCCCCGCCCGGCTGACGACGAAGCCGATCTCGGCCACGATGCCGCCGAGCTTCTCGATCAGCGCCGCCGCCGCCAGCGCGGTGCCGCCGGTAGCCAGCAGGTCGTCGACGAGCAGGATGCGGGTGCCGGCCGCGAAGGCATCCTTGTGGACCTGGATGCGGTCGGTGCCGTACTCCAGCGCGTACTCCTGCGTGATCGTCTCGCCCGGCAGTTTGCCAGCCTTACGGATGGGCACGAAGCCCTTCCCCAAAGCCCCGGCGATGGCCCCACCCACAATGAACCCCCGCGCCTCAATCCCGGCAACGACGTCCACCTGGACCGCGTCGGAACGGTAGCGCCGGGTGAACCCCTCGAGCATCAGTCGGAACCCTTCCGCGTCCTTGAGGAGCGTGGTGATGTCCCGGAACATGATGCCCGGCTTGGGGTAGTTGGGAATCGTCCGGATGCGTGACTTGATGGACATGCTGTCCTCCTGCTGGCTGGCGTGTGCGAACCCCCTCACCATAGCCCCGCTCGCCGCGTTTGCCGCCATCTCCACCCGTGACCGCGCGGCAGGCCCCCCCCATGGAAACCGGAAGACCAGAGCGCAGAGCGCCGGGCTGACGGAGCACTGACGATCGATTCCCTCCCTTTGTCGTTGCCAGCCATTCCGCGCCGCGGATGAGCGGTTGTCGTTGTTGTCATCGAGATGGGGCCGACCGGAAGACAGCGAGTACGATCACGACAATGAAAGGATGAGAAGCGGGGGAACCGACCCCAATAGTGATCCCGACCCCAAGGAAGAGCGGAGACGGGAGCCAACCAGACGGACGTAGGATGCCGCAAAGCGGCGCCGCACACCTCCGCGTTGGCCGGAAGAACGGGTGGACAATCAGTACAGAAGAATGTACAGTGCTGTACGTACTGGAGGTGCGCTATGACAACGGTGACACTGACCGAATTCAGGAGCCACGCGTCGGGCATGCTGAGCCGGGTTGAACGGGGCGAAACGCTGGTGGTCATTCGGCACGGCCGGCCCATCGCGGAGGTGTCGCCGGTTTCATCCGTCGCCGGTGCCCCCTCTTGGAAGAAGCCCGCCCTGCGCCTCGTGGCGAAGGGGGACGGTCTGGCTTCGGCCGTTCTCGCGGAGCGCTGATGAAAGCCTGTCTTGATTCGTCCGCATTCGCCAAGCGCTTCGTGGACGAGGAGGGAAGCGTGGTCGTCGAAGCGCTATGCGCGCAGGCCGACTCACTCGGCCTGAGCGTCATTTGCGTGCCAGAAATCGTCTCGGCCCTGAATCGGCGGGTGCGCGAGCGCATGCTGACCCCACCCCAGTATCGCGAGGCAAGGCAACGGCTGTTGGATGATGTTCGTGACGCAGACATCATCCAACTGACTCCAGCGGTGCTTGGGACAGCCATTCGGGTTCTGGAAGCAAGCCCTGTTCGGGCCATGGACGCCCTGCACATTGCGTGTGCCCTTGAATGGGGCGCCGATGTCTTCGCATCCGCCGACACCCGGCAACTGACGGCAGCCAAACGGGCTGGTCTCAAGACGAAGCAGACATGAGCGGCCAACAACGCCATCCATCTCTACCTCGTGCCCGTCGGGCACTTGGGGCTGATGGCGGGCGTTC
>CAZWPN010000367.1:0-1287 GCA_964635275.1 uncultured Victivallales bacterium
ATTTCGGGTCGTCGAACCGCGGTGTCAGCTTCCACCACTCCATGGAGGTGAAAAATGCTTTCATGTGAAGGCCCAGTTCGCGGGCGGACGGGAACTCAAGGCTGGTGGTCCAGGCGGTTTTCTTCTGTTCGACCGTAACGGTCACAGACCCCCTCACGGTGTCTTTGTCCATATCGTAGGTGCTTTTATATAACCAGATGTCAATGGCGCCGTAACCGTGGCCGAACATGCCGTTGAGGTAGGCGGTCCAGCCCTGCTGCCGCGCACCATCGCCCAACGTCCACAGGTGGTCGTAACTGCCTTCGTAATTGACAACCGGCTTGCCCTGGCCGTTTTCCCAGAAATCCTTGATCGGACGCCAGTGGATTCCCGACTCATGGGGAGGCGTCCACTGAACCCCATACCAGGTGTGCCCCGGCACATCCCTGAAACTCGACGTGGAGGCCTGCACGCCGTAGCCCCACTTCGGACGCTCGTTCTGCGGAGGAAGGGTCTCGGGTTCCGGCGCGCCGCCCAGGAATTCCATGTGCGCAGTGCCCGGGTGCCGGTAGGGATCGTATTCATGAACCCAAGCCAGCACTTTCTTCCACGGATTCGACTTCGCGTCGAAGCCGTTCTGGTCGCCGCGGTCAGCATAGAAATCGTTGTCCACCTCCTGCCCGCTGGTCCATAGCACCGGGTAGGCGCCGAAGCGCGCCACCCACAGGCGGCACAGCTTCTTCAGATACGCATCGGTGTAGCACGGCTTGGAAATCTCCGGCGGAAAGAACAACTGGGCGTTGGCATGCACCAGGCCGGCGTCGGCAATGTATTTGAAGCGCCGGTCCAGATCCCGCAGGCCGGGCAGGTCCGCCTCGGCAAGCCCGTCGGCGAACTGGTATCTCGCGCCTATAGGCTCCGACTGATAGACCGTGAAGCCCTGTGCGACCCGTCTATCGACAACGCAGGTAAACATCGCCTCGAACGGTTCCATCGGCATGCTCCAGTGCGTATCGCCCAGGTAAAAGAACGGCGTGCCGTCCGCATACATGAAATAGCGCACGCCGGGCGCGGTCCGAATGAAGCCGCGCCGGTAAATGTCGAGTTTTCCTTGATAGCGGTTAGCCCTCAAGGTTCCCGTCTTGCCGTGCAGCCCGCCGTCCGAGCTGTACGTGCAGGCCGTCACGAATTTCCACACGCCGCGCTCGGGCGGCGCAAAGCGCACGCGCCATTTTCTGCCGCCGTCCCAGAACCCGGGCACCGTGCATGCCCGTCCGGACGGCGATGTGAAAACGACGTTCACTTCCA
>CAZWPN010000367.1:1297-1763 GCA_964635275.1 uncultured Victivallales bacterium
AGCGGATCGGCGTAGGCCTTGGCGCTTTCGAACGTGATTTCCGCCGCCCGCCAGGTTTCGGTCACGACGTCCACCGCAGCCGGCAGGATAATGGGTTCAGCGGAACCCGGATCCGCAGCGAATAGCGCGGCCAGCGGCGCGACGAGGAGGGTGGTAAGGAGGGTGAGGGTGCGTTTCATAACGGTCTTTGTCACGGTTGGGATGGCGGGGCGGGGCGCAGTGTGATGGAGCGCAGGAGCACGGGTTGCCAGCCGGCGGCGACCGGACGCAAGGTGAGTTCGTGAACACCTGTCGCGGGGATGGTCAGGCGGCCGAGGACGACGGGCGAGGAACCGTCCTGGAGCGTGGCGGTGGCGGATTCCTTGCCGATCTGGAGCCTCAGTTTCGCGCCTGGTTTGGCGGGCGTGAGCAAGGCGACGATCTCGTAGCTGCCCGGCGCAGCGGCCTCGAAAGACCACGCCAGATA
>CAZWPN010000368.1:0-1744 GCA_964635275.1 uncultured Victivallales bacterium
GGCGACCGGGCATGCAGGCTCATCCTTGGCGTAGAAGCCCATGCCGGAAGGCTACTGGTCGGCCGGAGAGGGATCAAGGAACCACATAGTTGGTTCATCCGTCCCATTATGAGCGCCGGCATCGATCACCAGATCCGCGCTAGCGCGACCGAACTCCCTGGACCTCATACAACCACAGCCTCCGCGTCATGAAACTCGTCTGATTTGTTTCGATTCCACCCACGCTCTGTCCAGAGCCAAATTCCCGCCACACAATGCCGTGACAAGTCGCCGCGGATCCCGTTTCCAAGCCGCTACTCGACCACTCGCAGATGACACCATTGCGGCCTGCCCGCTCGGACCATCCCCAGACTCGCATCCACCTCTTGCCTTGGCGCGTATCCACGGTGATATGCCCCGAGTCATTTGCGATGGACCATCTCCGATACCAGCACAGGATCGCAAGCAGTTCCGATTGCGACTTCCGGTCGACTGGCGATCGCGATTCAACCGCCACGTCAAAGTCATCGTCGCCGACAAATTGGATTTCGAGGCCACTGAAGACCATGCCTACGAGAGTGCGCGCCCTGACACGTTCGCAGCTCACTAGTGTGCCGTCTCGTAAATGACTACACGAAACTCAAATTTCGACCTTCTCATTCGCCAACGCCTCTCGTGCGCGCTGGATGCTGGCCAGGATCTCTTGTCCCGACTTCTTCCAGACGTAGCGACTCGGCGCCAGATTGCGTTCGTTCAAGTAGCCGAAGATTGCCTCGGCCAACTGGCGCGTACTGGTGAAGCTGCCGGGCCGGACCACGTCCTCCGTCAGATCGCGGAAGAAGCGCTCGACCAAGTTCATCCACGAACTGGAGGTCGGGGTGAAGTGCAGGTGGAATCGAGGGTGGCGGGCCAGCCAGGCCTTCACCGTGGGATGCTTGTGCGTCGCATAGTTGTCGACGATCAGGTGCAGATGCAACTCGACCGGGGTCTGCGCGTCGATCTGCTTGAGAAAATCGAGCCACTGACGATGCGTATGCTTCTGGGCTACGCGGCTGATGATCTTGCCGTCCAGATAGTTCAGCGCGGCGAACAGCGTGAGGGTCCCATGCCGCACGTAGTCATGCGTGCGGGTGCGGATATGACCGATACCCAGCGGCAGCCCTGGCTGGGTCCGTTCCAAGGCCTGACACTGACTCTTCTCATCGCAGCAGAACACCAACGCACGATCCGGCGGGTCCAGGTACAAACCGATCACATCCCAGAACTTCTCCTCGAAGTGAAGGTCGTTGGACAGCTTGAACGTGCGCGTCAGGTGCGGCTTGATGTCGTTCGCCCGCCACAGACGCTGTACCGTCGCCGGCGACACGCCCGCATCTTCGGCCATGGTACGGACCGTCCACCGCGCACGCCCGGGCGGAGGGCGCACGCAGCGGTCAATGACCCGTTGCCGTATCCTTGCAGGGATGGCACACGGTCGCCCGCGGCCCGCCGCGTCCGCCAAACCAGCCAAGCCGCGGCACGCAAAACGTCGGCTCCATTTACTGACCACGAGCCGTTGCACCCCAACGGAGCGGGCCGTTTGCTCCTGCGAAAGACCCTCTCCCCGGGCCAAGATGATTCGTGCCCGCAACACCAGTCGCTGCGAACTGGTCGGCGCCCGGACGATCCTCTCCAGTTCGGAGCGCTGCACGGCATCCACCTCCAGAACCTCGATTGGACGACTCATGTACATATGCGTAGCAAACATAAGTCGTTATGTATAGCC
>CAZWPN010000369.1:0-1721 GCA_964635275.1 uncultured Victivallales bacterium
TCGAACCTGAGATTCGCGAACTGAAACGCATCCTCGCAAGACCGTGACACAGGATCCCCGTGAAGGGAAAGTGCGCATGGAAACTGGACCGGCGACTGGAATAAGATGTCCATACCGCAATGCGCACCGGACGCGTAAATGCAATTTGCAATGACGCCTTGCTTCGGCGGGATGCCTGCGCTAGGTTTCTTAGGCGGTAACTGCTCAGGTAACCGCCCGCTTTGGGGCGGCTACCTGAGCAGTTACGAAATGGAAAGGATTACGGAATATGAAAGCACGGTTGGCAGTTCAGAAAGACGGGCGTATGGACTATGCGGTCCCTGTGGCGGCGAGCCCGACCACGATCGGCCGCGATGCGGGTAACCTGCTCCAGCTTTCCAACCCCGAAGTGTCGAAACGCCATGCCGCCGTTCATGCCAAAGGCGGCGGGTGGACCATCACGGACCTGAATAGCCGGAACGGCGTGACCGTGAACGGCGCCCGGGTAAGCACGTCGGCGCTCAACAACGGCGATCGAATCGGCATCGGGCCGTGCGAACTCGTTTTCGAGACTGTCGCAGACAACGCGGAGTGGGTGCCGGTCCACGTCATCGACCTGTCAACCCAGGCCAGCCGAAACACCATGTCCAGGGACCTGTCCCAGCGTCGCAGCACCGACGATCCCGCCAAGCGGTCGTGATGGCAGGTAAGCCCTTGCTCTCAACCGAGACCGCCAGCCGGCGAATCACCACCATGCAATGTTCTCTGTGACAGTGATGCATGGAGGATCGGATGCAGGGGAGGATGTGCTACATTGACATCAATGTACGATCAATGTACCTTGACCCATATGAAGACCATCACCATCAATGTCTCGGAGCCGGTCTATCGGTCGTTTCGTCAGTACGCGCGCCAGCATGACCGGTCGACCTCGGAGTTGATCCGTGAAGCCATGCAGGTCTACACGGAACGACTGATACAGCCGCGTCACACGGTTCGAGGCCTGGCGCCACTGGCTCTGGGCAAGGTTCTTCGTCCACTTTGTCCGAATGACGACATCATGGAGGAGATGACGCATGATTCGCGGCGTTGACACCACCTTTCTGGTCGAGGTGGAGGTTGCCGGCCACCCAAACCATCAGACGGCGCGAACCAACCTCGACGCGCTGCTGTCTCAGGGCGACTCGCTGGCCATCGCGCCTCAGGTTCTCGCGGAATTCGTTCATGTTGTCACGGATCCCAAACGGTTCTCGCGGCCGCTCACCGTCTCTCAGGCCGTCGCCCGCGCCCAGATCTGGTGGGACGCCCAGGAAGTGGTCCGCACCTTCCCGACGGACGACAGTTGCCGCATCTTTCTCCAGTGGCTGGCCGAACACAAGCTGGGGCGCAAACGTCTGCTCGACACCATGCTCGCCGCCACCTACCACGCACAGGGCATCCGTTCAATCCTGTCCTCGAATGCCCGCGACTACGCGGTCTTCGGTTGTTTCGAGGTCATCGGGCTATAGACGGCCGATCCCCAATCCGCGTAATCTGCGGATGACAAGTCTCGCCCGTGTTGTCGTGTACTGGCAAGATTGTGACGCAGGATTCCGGGGGTCGAATGCGTAGTAGAGGGTGAAGGGGCCAGAGGTCAGGAGGCAGGCGTCAGGAGGCAGGAGGCAGGCGTCAGGAGGCAGAATGATTGCCGACTACTGGATTCTGACTCCTGACTGCTGACTCCTGAACCAAAGAAAGGGCTG
>CAZWPN010000370.1:0-1641 GCA_964635275.1 uncultured Victivallales bacterium
CGTTCCACTACGCCGTGCTCGGGCCGAATGCGGCATCGGAGTCCGGCAAGCCCAGCGCGGAGGCCAAACGGTTTCTCGACGAGACCACCGGATCGGATCGGCCGCGCGTCTACCGCAACGCCGTGTTGCTGGTTGCGCCGTCCAAGGACGGGATGGAACTCGCCATGGCCCGCGTGCGCGACTACCTGGCATGGGAGGTTGTGCGCGACGAGGTGAAGAAGCAGCAAAAGGACGGGAACGTGGACCCGGCCCGCGCCCAGACGATGCAGATCAACATCGACAAGGCGAAGGGGCGCATCCCGGAAGCCATCAAGCAGGCGTACTCCATCGTGGTCACCGTCTCCGAGAAGGACGACGCGCAGGCATTCAAGATCACGGTGACGGAAGACCCGCATTTCAATACGATCAAGGCCGACAAGCGGTCCCGAGTCCAGGACACGGCCATCACGGCCGAGGCCCTGTTGCCGGACGGCCCGTACAATCTCTGGCGGGAAGGCGAGACCGCCCGCCGGGTGAAGGATCTGGCGGGAGCGTTCGCACAGCTCCCCCATCTGCCGAAGATGCTGAAGGCCAGCGCCATTCTCGACACGCTGGTTGAAGGCTGCGAGCAAGGAACGTTTGTGCTGCGGTTGACGCGCCCGGACGGAACATCGCGCTCGTGGTGGATGTCGAAGCCGGACGAGAACGCGCTCAACGACCCGGCGATGGAACTCGTGCTGCCGGAAGCGGCGGTTCTCACGGACATCGCACCGGCACTGCTCGCGCCCAAGAAGCTGCCGGGGCTGTGGACTGCCGACGAGATTGCCGTGCAGGCGGTGTTCGACTACTTCGGCGGCAAGACGGTCGTCCAAGTGGATCGGGGCGGTTATCAGGAGCCCATGCAGATTCCGAAGGCCGCGCAGGACGTCGTCGAGACGGCAATCACTGCGGCCGTGGCGGACGCATCCGTCTGGCTGCTTTCGGGCCCTGCCAGCATCCTTGGCGAACCGATCCCTGCAGGCGTTTTGAATGCGAGCGGCAAGCTCTGCGTGCCGCCGGCGGGCATTGCCGCCGCCGAGATTCTCCCGGAGAACTTGAAGGACGCATGGAAAGGCCGGGCGGCTTCCGGCCTCTCTGTCGCCACTGCGCTATCCTTCAAGGCAGGCAAGACTCTGCCGTGGAAAACGGTTCGGGATGTCATCAGCGGGGCGCTCCAGGCTCGGTTTCTTGAATTAGATGCCGGATCGCAGGCGTGGCCGTGTGACTTCCCGACCGCGCAATTCGCCAAGTTCAGGGTTGCGGGAAAGACGCCACCACCACCGCCGCCACCGCCGCCGACAGGTATGCTTGTCGCCGTAGCCGATCTCGAACCGTCGCAGGTTCAGGACTTGGGCGACATCGTGCCTAAGCTGCTGGACGTCAAGAACAAGTCGAACGTGCCCATCCGCTTTCAGATCAGGATAGAACTGGGCGATGGAAAGACGATGCCCTCAGCGGAGGCCGCCCAGAAGGCCAACGCGATCCTGAAGGGTGTGAAGGAGAACATGCAGTTGAGGTAACAACGGAGAGTCACTCGGTGGTGGCCGTGGCGGCGGGGTTATCTGGCGAAGAAATCCTTGATGCTTTTCACGACCCAATCGGCCTGGGCATCGGAGAGTTCCG
>CAZWPN010000371.1:0-1592 GCA_964635275.1 uncultured Victivallales bacterium
CCTGGGCGACTTCGGCCAGACGGCTCCCTCCTACCACAAGCTCAAACGGATGCACCTGTTGATCGCCGACTTCGGTGAGCAGCTTGCGCCAATGGTCACCGTGTTGCCCAACCAGCAGCCCGCCAGGGGCGAGGATACCACTACGGTGCGGGCCGCCGGCCGCTTCGAAGGCGATCGCGGTTTCCTGTTCGTAAACAACTACCAGCGGCTGCTGCCTTTGCCCGCCAAACACGATGTGCAGTTCCAGTTGAAACTGCCGACTGAAACCATCGTATTGCCCCACGTACCGCTGACCATCCCGGCGGGAAGCTATTTCGTCTGGCCGGTCAATCTCGACCTCGGGGCCCTGCACCTGAAATACGCCACCGCGCAGTTGCTCTGCCGTGTGACCCACAAAGGTGTCCCGCACTTCTTCTTCTTCCCTCAGGACAACGTGGCGCCGGAATTCGTATTTAGCAGAGACGAGATCGACGCGATCAAGCTGCCAGCCGGCGCACGCCAGTCGGCCAACGGACCACTGGTCACGGTCAGCGGATTGACTCCTGGGACGGACTGCGTCCTGACTGTTCGAGCTCGTTCGGGCCAGGTGGCCAGGCTCGTGCTCCTGACGGATGAGCAGTCGCTCCAATGCTACCGCGCCGTCGTCGCGGGTGCAGAGCGAGTCATCCTCTCGCCAGCAGACCTGCTCATCGAACCGCAGCGCCTGCGCCTGCGCAGCCGGGATCCGCTGCAGTTGACTTGTGCGATCTTTCCACCGCTATCCAAACCGCCGGCCACTGCCACCGGCACGATGTCGGACACACCCGATGGAATCTTCGGGCGCTACCACGCGTCCGTCGCAAGGAAGCAGCTTACGATCACATGCGAGCAGCTTCGGGAGCCCCGGTTGGTGCCGCCCGTAAAGAAAGGGCCACGCGCGGCGCTGGCGCCCGAGGACGCGGACTTCTTCTTCCAGGCCGGTGCCTGGCGCGTGACCTTACCCCCGAACGCCATGACCGGTCTGTCGGATGTATTCCTGCATGTGGACTACGTGGGGGATGTGGCGCGCGCCTATCTCGATGGACACCTCATGACTGATCATTTCTACCACGGCCAGCGGTGGGAGATCGGCCTCAAGCGTTTCGCTCCCGAGGTATTCCAAAAGTGCGTGGAATTACAGATCATGCCGCTGCGCAAGGATGCCCCGATCTACCTCGACAAGAGAGTCTGGCCGCAGTTCCCGCCAACCGGCCAGATCACCGAGCTCCGCGGCGTAACGGCTATTCCGGAATATGAAGTCACCTGTGAAATGAACAGAGGCAAATGAGGACAAACATTAACTGGCTGACCACTCTCCATGATTCCGTTAAAAAAAAGATCCTTCTAACCCTCTAAACCCTCCTGCTCACGTCGCTGGCCCCGCTGCACGCTGCCACTTCACAACCCGACGAATCCACTGCGGTATGCGTGAAGGAGGGTCTATAGGCTAATATTTGTTGTTAATTAACAGATACATAATGAATTCAAAAGAAAGATGCTTTAATCAGTTAACAGGTAAGCCAATTGATAGAATGCCAGTATTTCCATTGCTTATGGGTTTTGGGTGTAATGTT
>CAZWPN010000372.1:0-1577 GCA_964635275.1 uncultured Victivallales bacterium
GGTCCACTTCCACCCGCAGATCGAAATCGGGATTGCGCGGCGGCCGCAGTTTCTCTATGGCGTCGATGCGCGTTTCGCGGAACGTGCCGCCGCCGGGCCCGCCGGCATCCATCATGTGGAACCGGATCAGGCGCGTGAGAAACATAGTCTTGGCTGGCTGACCGGCGCTGCGCACGTCGAACCAGACCACGTCGCCGGCAGTCGTCATTCCCGGTAGTTGCTTGCGCAGTTTGATCTTGCGCGTCTCGCCGGGCCGCAGTTCGAGCAGGCCGCCCGGAGTCTCGGCCGACTCGTAAGTCGAATAAAGGGGGCCATCGCCGCTCTCAATGTGGAAGCCTAGGCGCACTGTCTCGGACCTGGTGTTATGGTTCTTCAGCGTCATCTGCGTGTCCAGAATGCCGTCCATCAGCGGGCCCAGCTCGTTGATCTGTATGACCGGTGCCTTCGAGTCGAACACGAGCTTCATCTTGGTCACGTTCCACCCGTGCGCATCGAACGCATTGAAGAGCGGCCCATTGCCTCCAATGCCGCGCGAGAACCAGGCCCGGTACACCGTGCCGTCCCTGGGCGGGATCTCGACGATGGGCCGTCCATCCTCTTCCTTCCCGTCATATTGACCGTAACGCAACGATTTCAAGGGTATCTTGTATTCAATGATCCACCTTTGTCCGTCAGCCAGAGAACGGATTGTGGCGCCGGGGCTGTACTTGTAGTCGCTGCCGCCATCGATACTCCAATACCAGTCGCAGATCGTTCCGATCGGATTGACATCCCAGCGCAGAAGTCCCAGCTTGAAACCGCGGGTCATGTCCTCGATCGGACGAATTTCCAGTTCGGTATGATCGTCTTCAAGGGTGCCGTAGAGCGGATGCATGAGGGTGTCAGGGAAACGCCCGCGCGCTCTCATCCAGGAGTCGACGGGATAGATCGGCGAGGTATGCAGAATATAGAGGTTCTCCTTGTCGTATCCCATGTATATCTGCAGTTGTGTCTGCGGCGGGGCCATGAACTTGAACGTTCCGAATCCCCAGTCGTACCAGAAACCGGAGAGCGCCGAGGCGTCGTCCCATTCGCCTGCCGACATCACCCCGTCGATCGTGGGTGGTTTATCCAGGAACGGCACCCGTAGGATGGGCTCATCCACTTTGCTGGCTTCGCCGTAGGACGACGGAACCTTCGCCGGCTCCTGCGCAAAAAGAGGCACTGCTGTGCCGACGAGGGCGAGGCTGAACAAGAAAGCGAATCTGGCTCGATTCATCGGGCTGCTCCTTCTGTCAGATGGTTCTTTGCGATTGCTGTCAATAGCTGTCGGCTGCAATCGGTAGCTGTCGATCTTTGCAACCTGCTGCCGGCCAAGACCGGTTCCTCGCGGCGGACAGACGCAGCCTCTTTCATTACTGCGCCTCCGGTGAATACTGCGCCGCTTCGGGCGGCGCCGTACGGACCGCGCGAATGCCGTAGCCGCCTCTGCGTTCCGGATCCGCCAGGGCCGCGCCCTTGCGATTCGAGGTGCGCGAAAACTCCATTCCGCCCAGCGAATCCCCGTCATAGCCGTTGAAGTAGCCGCCGCGGAACCC
>CAZWPN010000373.1:0-1563 GCA_964635275.1 uncultured Victivallales bacterium
GCCCGGGCGGGATGAATCAGGAAGGTGAAGTTCGCCGTTTTCTCGCCGCCGCGCGGCGACTTGTTGATTAGGGCAATCTTCCATTGCGTGACCTTGACGCGACTGAGCTCCACGCTCATGGACGACTCGTCCTTGTCCAGCACAAGCCCCTCCCCGGCCAGCCAGGTGAATCCGCGATCGCCGTTACCCAGGAAGAAGTGCGAGACCGGCCCTTTCTGAAGCTTCCCATCGCCTTCCGGATTCTTCCCGTTCAACCACAGCATACCCGGCTTTGAACCCAGCGTCCCGTATCCGGGTGGCAGGGATTTCTCCTTGGACAATCCGGTCGGATTATCGGCAATGGCCGTATCCACGGGCCCGTCGAGTTCCAGCACCACATCCAGCCGTTCGAGTTCGATCCCATTGGCGTCAAAGGTCACTTGACCTGTCATGGATCCGTCTTCCGCGTAAACGATGCGCAGACGCCCTTTCAACTTGTCGGCTTGCCATGTCCCGGTAGCTTCCAAGCCCTTCTCGGTCTTGGCCAGTTCGGCCGGCGCGTCGGCTTTGGCCACAAACGTAACCTTATCAATAACGGCCTCGAGGCGCATGGGCGCCGCGAGCTGCGGACCGCGGCCGATTCGCTTGATGAGCGTGGCGGGGCGTTCCTTTTCCGCCCGCCAGGCCAGCGGCAGGTCGTTGGTCAGCGCGCGAATCTCGATTTGCGCGGGCAGCCCGGCGTCATCCACCGTGATGACGTTCCGGAAAGTGGTGACCACCCGGTTCGACACGGCGATGTCGGCGCGCGTCGTGGTGGCGGAGAGCAGTAGTGTGGCCGCGGTAAGGGCCGTTGCCAGGCGGCGACAGCTACAGGACTGTGATATGGTTGTTCGTAGTTTCATCAGCTTTTCTCCAGTTCTTCTTCTGTTTCTCCGTACCAGTGAGACGAGGTAGAAAGATGAAGTAGAAAGACGAAGTATGGCGCCGCCTCTACCTTGTCTTTCTACCTAATCTTTCTACCTAATCTTTCTACTTTGTCTGTTCTCTTCACCTACTTCTCGCATTCCGCATACAGCACCCGATAGTCATGATACGGCACGTACACCGGCCCATACCGCTCGCCAGCCTTGTCGCCGGAGCGCGCGATAAGTTTGCCGGTCTCCAGATCCATCAGCGCCGGCTCGTCCGCCTTGCCGTCGGTGGCCTTCCACGCCTGCTGAAGCGCAGCCGGAACGGCCGCGCGGCCCAGCACGTCGCTGCGGCGCTGCGTGTTCGCTCCGCCCAGAATGCGCTTCGAATCGCGAAGATCGAGCGGCAGTTCCACGTCGGCATTGGACTCGTTGAGGATCACGAAGATCGCCTTGTACCCCTTGCCGTTATCCAGCGGCCGGCGATAGACGGTGACACGCACCTTCGATTCGTCGCCGGGCTTGTCGCCCATGCGCACCTGGGCATCGTTGCGCCAGAACGGCAGCTTTTCGATGTCCGCGTCCTTGAAAAACCCGAATTTGCCCAGCCGTCCGAGCAACCGCACGGCCTGTTCCGAGTGTTCGAACGGCACCCAACTGATACCGCCACCGGCAG
>CAZWPN010000374.1:0-1550 GCA_964635275.1 uncultured Victivallales bacterium
AGGCACTTCCATTGGCCGGGCTCACGATATATCCACGAACGCAACGCCCGCCGGTTGCCCCGAAACTGGTTTGCGTAGAATGGAATGCGTAACCGAAAACTGGCTCGCGAGGACGCTCGCCATCCAGCATCGTGGGCGAAAACGCTGTGTTTCCAGAGCGAACGTCCTAGCGAGCCGTCGGCGCCAGAAGAGGTTTTCGGATAGGCCCCTTTAGTCGCTCATTGATCTGGACGACGCGCAATTCATGCTGGAAGAACTGCTCGGCGGTGGCTGACGCTCACTCCTGCATCCGGGCCTCGGATTCCTTCCGCGTCTTGGACACCGCCGAACAGCAAGGCTTGGCTCAGGGATTCACAGTCGCACCATCTGGCGTGCGGCTCCCCGTTTTTTCGATCGCGCCATGAGCAAGGACTGCCTCTGGGGCATCGGGATACTTGGTGAGCGTCGCCCGATATGCGGCGACTGCCTCCGCCGTTCTTCCGGCTTTCTCGTACACCTCCGCCTGCCTCAACTGCGCCAGGGCGGCATACGCGGGAAAGGGCGCAGCGATGGCCCTGAGCGTCGCAAGCGCCTCATCGGTCCTGCCACCCTCCGCTTGCATATGCGCCAGCAGAAATGTCGCGCAAGCCGCCGCTTCATGTTTGCCGTAGTCTTTATCCGCTCGCAATTGCGCGATAGCCTTTGTCGACTCCTTCACATTCTTGTCCAAGTAGTGACACTGCGCCAGATACAGCAGGACTGGCGCCGCGTTGGAAATCGAATCCGGATAATTCTCCACCACCCCGCCGTAAATCTTGATCGCCTCGGAACGCTTGCCCACGAACTGCAGGGAGCGTCCTTTGCGCACCATCGCATACGGGACGGCCTTGGATTTCGGGTATTTCAGGACGAAGGAATCGTACGCGACCGCCGCAAGTTCATACTCCTTGGGCTCCTTCTTCGCAAAGCGCTTGTCAGCTTCGCCTTGCAGTGTGGCTTCCGCCTCCGGCAGCGAGTTGGTGGGGTAGTCGGGTACTTCATAGTCCGGACGCGGGGACAAAGTAATGAACCCGTTGTCCGCGGATAACCGGCCTCGCCCATATTTCCCCCAATTGGACTCGGGAAACTCCGAATTCAGTTTCTCCCATACCCGTTTGGCGGCCGCAGGATCCTTTACGCGGGAGTAGCCATCGCCAAGCCAGTACAGAGCCTCAGGGCGGATGGTTTTCGCATCGGGATAGGTTTGCAGGAAGGCCTCCAAGGTTTGAATTGCAGCCTTGTAATCCTTTGCTCTCATTTGAGCTACCGCCCGAAGGTACATGGCCTTCGCATCGTCCACGACTGACGCCGTATTCGTCTTCGGGGCCTCGTCTTTGCCGATCGCCTGCGCCACGGCGATACCCACCGGCACCGCCGTTCCTGTCACGATCACTGCCGCCACCACCGCTGCCACCATCTTGACTTTTGCTATGAACATGGCCTTCATCGCTCCCTTCGCCAGCATTGCTGCTGTTGTTGTGGCGGTCGTGGCCGTGGCGGTTGTCGCCACGGCAGTTTTCACGGCCGCCAGG
>CAZWPN010000375.1:0-1530 GCA_964635275.1 uncultured Victivallales bacterium
TCAGGGCAGACGCATCTTAATTCGTGGGCTTGACGCGATGGCGGGGTGGTGAGGCGGCTAAGCGTTCGGCGCGGGAGCGCTGGATGATGAGGTCGGCATACTGCCGGGTGAGGGTGAGGAAGCGGCGGTAGCCGGCGATAGCGTCGCGCAAGGCGGCGAGTTCGGTCTTTGGGACGTAGCGGACGCGATTGCGGCCATCCTGCCAGGTCTGGTGGTTGAAGTGGGGGCCGGAGCGCATCCGACACAGCGTGCCCCGTTCCATGGCGCGGATCGCAGCGATTTGCTTCAACAGGGCTTGCGGTGTCTTCATAGGGGGAATATATAGGATGCTATATATGAACACAACCCCTGCGTCGCCGTCATCCCCACCGTCCGAGGCCCGGAACCTTCCCGCCCACTTTCGGGGCTTACTCGATCCCCGGATGGAGCGGACGCGGCGGCACGAACTGATCGATATCTTGGTGATCGCGATCTGCACGTTGCTGTGCGGAGGGGAGGGGTTCAACGACATGGAGGATTTCGGCCGGGCCAAGGAGGAATGGTTCCGGACATTCCTGGCGCTGCCCAACGGCATCCCCACCCATGACACCTTCAACCGGGTCCTCTCGGCACTGGATCCGGCACGGTTTCTGGAGTGCTTCCTGTCCTGGACGCAAAGCCTGCGCCGGGTGGTCAGCGAGGAGATCGTGGCGATGGACGGCAAGGCGCTACGGCGAGCCATCCAGACGGGCGGCATCCCGTACGTGGTCAGTGCGTGGGCCGTCCGCAATGGCTTGGTGCTCGGACAGTTGCGGGTCAACGAGAAGTCCAACGAGATCACCGCTGTCCCTCAACTGCTCCGAGCCTTGGACTTGGCCGGCTGCATCGTGACCCTCGATGCCATGGGGTGTCAGAAGAAGATCGCCACGGAAATCATCGAAGCCGATGCCGACTACGTCCTGGCGCTGAAGGGCAACCAGGAGACCGTACACCAAGAAGTCCGCACCTACCTTGACGACGCTATCCGCCAGGCTCCCGACGAGTTGGCCTACACCGAAACGGTCGAGAAAGACCATGGACGCATCGAGACGCGGCGCTACTGGCAAAGCGAGCGGCTCGACTGGTTCGCCGACCGGGCCAAGTGGGAGGGCCTGAAAAGCGTCGGGATCGTCGAATCCGTCCGTGATATCAACGGTCAGATCCAGACGGAGCGGCGCTACTTCCTCAGCAGCCTGACCCGCGACGCCCCTCGCTTCGCCCGAGCGGTGCGTTCCCACTGGGGGGTCGAGAACCAACTCCACTGGGTGCTCGACGTGCAGTTCGGCGAGGATCAGAGCCGCGCCCGCAGCGGCCATGCCGCCGAGAACCTCGCAACCCTACGTCGCCTGGCACTCAATCTCCTCAGGCGCGACACCACCAAGAAACGCGGTATCCGCGGTAAACAGAAAAACGCCGGCTGGGACCACCGCTACCTCCTCCACCTCCTGGGAATCGAATAAGATGCGTCTGCCCTGATCTTTGGCTGGCGTTGGATGCCGGGAATCGCTACTC
>CAZWPN010000376.1:0-1516 GCA_964635275.1 uncultured Victivallales bacterium
TCGCCAAACTCCGGGCGGAGCGCGGCGCGGGACCGCTCTATGCCGCCTTCCGCGGCGCGCAGCGCTTCACCGCCGCCAGCGCCCTGTTCTTCCACTCGCGCCTCCGGCCCGCGGCGGCGGCGCCGCTGGTCTTCAGCGCCACTGATTTCCAGAGCGCCGCAGCTACGGATCCCCGCGTCTGCCCTGTCACGAACGTGGCCATGCGGCGCAACGGCACGGAGCTGACAGTGGATTTCACGTGGGCGGATACGAACGTCATCACCGCGCAATCGGGTTTCAGGACCCGCTTCGGCAAGGAGATCGCGGCATTGCTCGACCTGAACAACCGCGAAGGGCAGCCGTGCGACGCGGTGGAGTTCCTGCTGGATCTGCGCCCCGCGACCGCCATCGGCCGCCCCACCGCCAACGCCGACGACAACCCGGAAGGCCTCCTGCGGATCGGGGTCTGCCTGGTCGAGGAGAATGGCAAGATCGTAGCCCGCGCGCTGTCCCTGCCGGAACTGCCGGCCGAGGCGCTGTCGCTGGTGCCGGCGGGGCCGAATGCCTGGACATTGAAGGTGAAGTGCGAAGCCGCAGGCCCCAGCCTCGGCGTCTCCATGCGCGTCACAGACAACACCGAGTTCAAGGTCGCCGCCACGCCCCTGTTCTTGCTGACCGGTCAGCCAGGCCTGAGCCAGGAGTCGATGGGATTTGTGCAACTGGGCGAGCGAGACGAAGGCGTGCTATACAGGATCGGGTACTAGCAACTGCGGGTGATCAGTGATCAGTGACATATGACAAACTTCACTCTGACCGTCCTATGCGGCGTATTGCTGAGCGCGGGCTGCCTGTACGCGGCTGACGCTGTCCCGCCGCCCTTTCCACCGAACGCAACGCACACCAACGTGACGCCGTTCGCCCTGGCGCAGGCCGAGCAGGCGCCGTTCGGAAGCGACCCGATGCGGCTCGTACGAGGGGAAGGGGAGTGGCAGAACGCCGGTCCTGATCCTGATCCCCTCGTGAAGGACAAGAAGATCGACCGTTTCCCCGTGAGCGATGTCTCTCCGAGTTGGTTCGTCCTGGTGTGGCCCGAGGCGATTCCTCTCTCGGCCCTGCGCCTGCGAACGAACGCCGACCAGGTCAAGTTCTATCAGTTCAGTGGTGCGGTCGCCGAGAACCCGGCGCTGGCGCCGGCCGGCAGTTGGCAGCGCATCCGTTTCGACAAGCCAGCCGGCCGCGGCAAGGGCCAGAACGAATCGGTGCACGAGGTGGTGCTACCCGCCGGCACCAAGGCGCGCGCGGTGAAGGTTCAGATCCTGGAGGTGCAGCCCCGCAACAGCAAGATCGCCTGGATCTCGGAGTTCAGCGTCTGGGGCCAACCGCCGGTCAAGCCGTTCGAGACGCTCACCGACGTGCCGCCGGTCGCGATTCCGTGCCGGTTCGCGGTGGCGGGCGAGGCGGCGCTCGTCGTGGACGACGCGAACGGGCGGCGCTTGCGCAACCTGTTCGCGCAGGTGGAGCGCAAGGCGGGCGAGAG
>CAZWPN010000377.1:0-1516 GCA_964635275.1 uncultured Victivallales bacterium
TCACGCACCATTGCCAGTACTGGCGCCGCACGATCTCATCGGCGGAGTAGGCGACCGCCGTTCCGTCGGGCTTCTTCCAGGTGTAGCCGCCTGGGAAACGCGCCACGGGACACGAGGCGAGGTAGTCCTCCCACGCCGTCCGACTCTCGCTCCGCGCGCGGGCGGGGTCGGAGAACATGGCCTCCGCTTCAGCCAGCGCCTGTCCCTTGTCCACGTGGAAAGCCACCGCCAGCCGCAGCGTTCCGTCGGCCGAAGGGCCGAGGTCGAAACCGCCACCCTCGCGCGGCAGCAATTGCCCGGTGTAGCGGAAGACCACCGTGTAGGCGCCGTCGTTCCAGACGATCCTGCCCGGCGTCTGCTCCGTGGAAAACCGTATCCCGGACGCGGCATATCGCCCTGTTTCGGCCCGTGACAATATCGCCAGCCGGGCGCCGCCCGACAGCGTGCCTTCCATGACCGCGCCATAACGTTCCCAAGGCAAGAACAGGGAAAAGGCGCCGCCCGACACGCGGGCCTCGACGCCGTCCGGACGGTAAGCGCAGGCAGCCGGCTGCCCAAGGCCGCCCAATTTCAGTCCGAAGAAAGTCCGCACGGCGGAGGGCGGCTCCCGGTTCGCCGCCGGCGCTCCCGCGTTCTTCTTCTCCTCATCCAGCGCGATGTCGCTGAACGCTCCCGCCTCCAGCAACGCCACCTTCCACTGGTCGCACTCACTGGAATTGACCGGGGCCGTCCGGAACACGAAGTATCCGGCCGCATCCATCTCCTCCGCGATCCAGCGCAGGTTACCCAGCCAGTGCCTGGGGCCTATGAATGTGTCGCGACGATCAATCAATTGCTCGTAGATCATGGCTATTCCTTTGCACTTCCATGGCTTACCGGTGCTACCAAAGATCGGAACGGTGCACCATATAGAGCGGCAATGATGTCATGGCGAACTCAATAGCCGCGATGCCGTCTCCGCGATCCGCGGCACACGCCACGGTTTGTCGGGACGGCTTGTTGAGATCGAAGCGCACCGCCCGGGCTGCTTTCTTCCACAACACGAACTGATGCAAGGACTTCAGGCCGCCGCTCTGACCGGCTTTCACCTCGATGGGCATGATGCCATGATCGTCCGCGGCCAGGAAATCCACTTCAGCATTTCCTGTCCTGCCTTCCCGTAACCAGTAGAACAGCTCAGGCGCGCAGTTCACGCGACCGCCGTAGTACAAGTGTTGCGCAATAAACTGCTCGGCGACGTTGCCCTTGTTGACGAACTCCATCTGCCGTATCGCTTCGGGAGGGATATGTTTGGTGCCGCACAGAAAGTTCAGCAAACCGACATCAAGAAAGTAGAGCTTGAAGCGACTGGGATCGGCGCCAGCGTTCAGCGGCATTCCCGATGCGTCGGAATGCGTCACGCGATAGAAAACTCCTGCTTTGACCAGGATATCGATTGCCTCGCGCACCTGCCGTGCCGGGCGATGAGGGTCAATACCGGCGTACTTGACCTTGGCACCCGCGTTCACCGGGACAT